>NZ_JBOZWP010000008.1:0-159848 GCF_050865035.1 Shewanella sp. GXUN23E
ACCTAAGTGTGGTGTATAACGCTCGTTATGCAAGCGCTGCAGCAACCCTGACACTTTAGCGCCTGCGTGCAGAGTTACGCGTCTTTAAATCCCCTGGCAATTTTAACACTATCCCAGCCTCCCAAGGCGGGGCTTTCATCACCAACAAGCTAATTGCTTTATCAGCATTATGGGCTTCAGAGACGTCGTTATCGCAAGGAGCCAATCAAGCCAGGGCACTAATGGCAAAAAGATCTCACATAAACGCTTAACCAGGGTGTCACCCGTCCAACATATCAGGACGCTTTCCGATGCAAACGCAACAAGAGTTCGGCTTCCGCTCTAGGTAACTCACATTCGGCAACCAACTCATCAATACCAGCACCTAGAGAGACCATTTTGGCTGCCCGAGTATAGAGACGGGCACCAGGATCCTGCTCAGCATTTTCCTCCAACTTTGCCTGCTGTTGCTTTATCAGTTTTTCAAGTTCAAGTACTCTGCGACCGACACCAATGGTGCCACTGCGCAATTCGTTCAACTCCTGACGTAACTGCTCATTCTGCTTGTCAGCTTCCCTAACTAAAACGGTCAAGGCATCAACTCTGCTGCTCAGCTTAGAAAAGTGTTTTTGGCACCAGATCGCAACGCCGCTTCCAACAACAATAGCAATCGATAACGCAACCAACAATTCCATATAGTCCTGCATAATAAACGACCTGATAAGGGCAGCGTCAGAAACCTGCCACTAAAAGAAACTGCCAAATTTAATGCAAACACAATACCAAGAATTTTACGCCGCCCGGATGCAGCTGACTTTCATGTACCCGGATGAACGGATACCGCTGATTCATACAGATTTGCTGCAATTTAGGACATTAATGAATATTGCACTGCCATACCTTTTCACTTTCACATCCAAATCAAAGCGAGTACTTGCTAGCATCAGAACCATTGAGAGATGAACACCAGACTGACACTCATGCCGGTATCTGCCCCTATTTCGTGTAGTCCTACGCACTTTTACAGTTTTACCTAACTGGACATGCCGTAATAGGTACGACAAGGACATCCTGATATCGAATGAATGCAGGGGGATATTGACATGCACTAGCTGCACCCGGACCAATGCGACTTAAGGGGAAATGGTGAAATGGTGAAATGTTGCACCCTCTAACCTAAGCGATTCTGGCAGCTATAGCCAATGCGGACCTGATTTAACCCATTGACCGGAATCGAGCGGATGAGGATCCGCAGCAACTCTTCTTGTCACGCCATAAGTAAAAAACCCGCAATATGCGGGTTTAATACAGATAAAGTCGGAATTTACAAAAAGCCAAAGGATTAACGTACTGAGCCTGCTGGCTGAGAATCTTGAGTATGATGAAGACTTAAATCTCTTCCAACTCAGCCCATTCTTCATCAGTCAACAGCTTGTCGAGGTCAACCAGAATCAACAGCTCCTCGCCGCGATTGGAAACCCCCTGAATAAACTTGGCACTCTCTTCAGTCCCCACATTGGGCGTGTTATCAATTTCACTGCTTCGCAGATACACAACCTCGGCAACGCTGTCGACCAGAATGCCAATGACCTGCTTCTCTGCTTCAATAATGACGATACGGGTGGAATCATCGACATCCGCTGACGGCAAACCAAACCGAGAGCGGGTATCAATTACAGTAACAACATTACCCCTAAGGTTAATGATCCCTAACACGTAGTAAGGTGCGCCTGGTACCGGGGCGATCTCGGTATACCTCAGCACTTCCTGGACCTGCATTACATTGATGCCATATGTTTCATTATCCAGATGAAATGTCACCCACTGTAAAACAGCGTCTTCCTTGGTTGCCACTGCGGCTACACTACTTGTTTCAGTCATAATTACCTCAGCCTATAGGATCCTGACACCCTAACCCTGCATCAAGCATGGTAATCAGAGCATCCACATTCAAAATGCCACACATCTGTTCTTTGACGACTCCCGCCAACCAAGGACGTTTCCCGGGCTTGGTACGCCAATTAACCTGCGACTTATCGATTCTGGTCGCGTTTAACAGGGATTCACAGGCCAATCCCCAATTGCTCTTTGATAATTGTACAACATATTGATAATTTTTCGATTCAACATCATTTTTATCTATATGTTCCGGCATTACCCAGGCGCAGGTATCGACAACATTGACCTGCTCCCCTCGGTGTGTCTGTAGCCCCAAATACCACTCTGGCCTTCCGATGATATGGTTCAGCTTCTCCAGTCGGATAATGCCGCCAAGGCTAACCAAAGGCACCGCAAGCGTCAGCCCAGCGATAGAGAAAAACAATACCTGAAATTCATCATCAAGTTTCTCTGCCAATGGAGTCCGAACATCCGGAGGCACGGCTCCGTTTTGAGTCACCGGTTCAGAACTGACTTGCTCTACAGATAACTCCTGTTGCTTCGCGATCTGCAAAGCTTCGGCTTCAAGGGCATCAGCCTCTTTAATCACGTCAGCTAACCGCTGCACCGGCTGTGACTCAAATACTGCTGTATCGACCTTTTGAGCTTCTGTCACCCGATTGAGCCGAGCAGGAGTCACATCATCTGTCGAAACATCAATTTTGGATGAACGCTGCTCCTGCTCTATCACTGGCGCCAATAGACGCTCGAGTAAGGCGCGATCGACTGCAGGTTTTTCCAGCGTCGTTGTAGTCATCAACTGTGCAATGTCATCAGCTAAAAGTTTGTTAAGGGGCTCAGTCCTTAGCGGATTATTTTTTGAACCGACAGGTTCCGGTTCCGATGCAGCGGCATAAGTTTGTTCCGCAGTAACCTTTTCATCGACCTCACAAACCTCAGGTTCTCGCAGCAACAGGCTGAAATAATCATACACTGTACTGTCAACTGACCCTGACATGACCAAATTCTCCGGTTAGCAGGTAGTCCAGTAGTTTGTCGTAAGCCTTTACACCCCGACTCGTTGGCGCATATTGTGGCGCAGGTAAATGGGCCAGGCTGGCGTCTCTGAATTTAGTATCAACCGGTATCACATCCGGCCAAAGATTGACGCCGTAATCCTCTCCCAGTTTTTGCAATGCTGCTGGAGAGGCTTTGGTTCTGCGGTCGTACATTGTTGGAACAATAGAATAACTGTAACGGGTATGTTTGGAGCGCCCCATCAACTCCATGGTTTTGAGCATTCGTTCAAGGCCTTTTATGGCGAGAAATTCCGTCTGAACCGGAATGACAATATGTTGACTCGCCGCCATAGCATTAACCATCAGCACACCTAAAACCGGCGGGCAATCGATCAATACAACATCGAAATCAGCGTCCACCTGACTAAGGATATTCCGCAGAATAAGCCCCATTCCTTCCTGATGACCCAAAGCCCTATCCAGGGTTGCCAAAGCCATTGTCGCCGGCAATAAATGCAGGTTATCCACCTGAGTTGGAACCAAATGCCCAACGACCTTGTCTCTGGATAACGCTTTATGTTGCAGAAACAGGTCATACAAAGATGCAGACACCTCTTCCGAGTCAACGCCCAGATAATATCCCAGAGACGCGTGCGGATCGGTATCTACCATCAACACCTTTTGTCCTCGTTTGGCCAGCGTGCCGGCCAGACTGGCAACAGTCGTTGTTTTACCCACGCCACCCTTTTGGTTCGCTATGGTCCAGACCTTCAAGTTATACCCTAATCATTGGTTTTAATTATCTTCGCGCGTAGTGACTCGAATCCCACCGTGTGGCAATCGAATAACTTTTATTCCCTGAGCATCAACAGATTCGATGGTTATTGCAGTGGACGGAGCCCGATTGTCACCCACCTGGGGTTGAGCGTTATCGTCGCGGATATTGGGCTGCTCGTCAGCCCCCCCCTCCGAATGTTGCTTCAGCGCCGGAGTTTCAGCCTCAATCTCGACATTCAGTCGCTCCCCCTTACGCGCCATATTAATAAGCTCTTCCACCCGTTGAGGATTGGCCCCCAACCAGTCAGACAACTGTTGCGCCTGCTCATCGGGTACCATCAACATGACCTGGGATGACTTAAGTGAGTTCACTTCAGCGTGAAGTCGGGCGTTGGTGTCCCAGAGTTTTACCAACATGAAACCGGTCCAGCTCAAAGTACCAATACACACAGCAAGCACCAGTGCCAGGCCCAATGACCAACGGGACAGCTTAGCCATGTCCTGACTCTTTTAAAATGGCATCAGCCATTTGTTCTATTCCCAGGACATGAGAAGCCAAACCGGCATTGACGATTGCCTGCGGCATTCCATAAACAACACAACTGGCTTCATCCTGCGCCCAAATAGTTGCCCCGAGCTTGCTTAACATCCTTGCGCCCTCACGACCGTCGGCTCCCATACCGGTCAACACCAGTGCCAGTACATCACCACCAAACAATTTGGATGCCGACGCAAACGTAATATCAACGCTGGGCTTGTAATTCATATCGGCCTTACCGGCAAGAATTTTAATTCTGCCAAACGCTCCCGCTTTCTCAAGCATCATCTGCATGCCCCCGGGCGCTAAGTAAGCACAACCAGGTTGCAGCATTTCACCATTTTCAGCTTCCTTGACCCGAATATGGCACAGACTGTCAAGACGAGTAGCAAAAGCCGGCGTAAAAGCGGCAGGCATATGTTGGATAAGCAAAATAGGTAGAGAGTAGTTTGCCGGTAATTGAGTCAGGATTTTTTGCAGAGCGACAGGTCCGCCAGTAGAAGTGCCAATAACCAGTAAGCGGTAACGCTTACCACTGGCGCTGGTGTAGCGCTTTGTTGGTATGACAGGGGCGGTTGGTACCACTGGACGAACGGCATGCTCTACCAGCGGCTCTCTGCGCACCGGAATACTACTTGGCAGCACTACTGCTGGCCGACGCCGGGCGATTCCCCTAATCCGATTTTGCAATAAAGCTGTCGCGTCCTCTTTATTGGTTGCGATATCCTCAAACCGTTTGGGCAAAAAATCGAGAGCACCGGCTTCCAGAGCTTCCAACGTCGCCTTGGCACCATCATGAGTCAGCGATGAGAACATCAGGATCGGCACCGGACTGGCCGCCATAATCCGCCGGACGGCAGTAATACCGTCCATCACAGGCATTTCCACATCCATGGTAATAACGTCAGGCCGCAACCGGGCGGCCATCGAAATCGCCTCTTCCCCATTCGTTGCGGTTCCGACCACTTCCAAACCAGGATCCTGGTTTACTATTTCAGACACTCGTCTTCTGAAAAAGCTGGAATCATCAACAACGAGTACTTTAATCGCCATTTAAATCCTTGGACTATTGTTATTTTTTCTTGGCGTAATTATTTATCAGACCGGGAATATCCAGGATCAGAGCTATACCGCCATCAGAAGTAATTGTCGCGCCAGCCATTCCTGGTGTGCCCTGAAGCAATTTGCCAAGAGGTTTAATCACCACTTCTTCCTGACCAATCAACGAATCCACCACAAACCCTACCAGCACATGGGCAAGCTGAACGATAACAACATGACCAAAGGCTTTATCACCATGTTTAAACTTGCTGTTTTTAGTCAGCCAGCTTTCAAGATAAAACAGTGGAACCGCTTTTTCCCTGACATTAACAGTACGTTGACCATCGACCACATTGGTTTTAGTCAGATCCAGGTGGAAAATTTCATTAACATTCGAAAGTGGCAGAGCAAACACCTGATCGGCCACTTCAACCATCAGGGTTGGCATAATCGCCAGCGTCAGCGGCACTTTAATCTCTAGAACAGTGCCTTTACCTTTGGTGGAAAAGACGTTCACTGTGCCGTTTAATTGGGTAATACGGGTTTTCACCACATCCATCCCAACACCACGACCAGATATGTCAGATATTTCTGTTTTAGTTGAGAAACCCGGCGCAAAAATCAGGTTGTAGGCTTCCGCATCAGACATACGCGATGCAGAATCCTCATCCAGAACACCACGGTTGATGGCGATCTCCTTGAGCTTGTCCGGATCCATACCGCCGCCATCATCTTCAATTTTCAGCAGGATATGGTCACCTTCCTGACTGGCGGATAAAGTAATGGTGCCACTTCTGGGCTTTCCATTCTTTTCCCGCACATCAGGCATTTCAATGCCGTGATCCACAGAGTTACGCACCAGGTGAACCAAGGGATCTGCCAGTGCCTCAACCAGGTTCTTGTCAAGGTCGGTTTCCTCACCCACCATCACAAGCTCAATGTCTTTTTTCAAACTCCGAGCCAAATCACGCACGACTCTGGGGAACCGACCAAAAACTTTCTTAATCGGCTGCATCCGGGTTTTCATCACGGCACCCTGCAGATCGCCGGTCACCAAATCCAGATTGGCCAATGCCTTGCTCATCTCCTCATCATCCCGGGTAATACCCAGACTGACCAGGCGATTGCGCACCAATACCAACTCCCCGACCATATTCATAATTTGGTCAAGCCGAGCGGTATCAACACGGACGGTAGTCTCGCCCTGAGGGACGGCTTTTGCGGCGGGCTCTTTGTCTTTGGCCACCGCAGCAGGAGGAGTTCTTGACGCAGGCGCGGCCGCTGATGCCGCAGGAGCGGGTTTTGGCGACGCAGCAGCAACTTTGGGAGCGGCTTTCACAGCCTGCGCAGGAGCAGCCTCCGCTTTACCCGGCCCACCACCTTCACCGTGCAACTCGTCCAGTAATTTCTCAAATTCATCATCGGTGATATCTTCAGAGCTAACCTCTACCTTAGCTGGCTCGTCAGAAACTTCACCTTTAAATTTACCGGCGCCGTGCAACTCATCCAACAATGCCTCAAATTCATCATCAGTGATGTCGTCACTGTCGGAAGACGGTGATACCTCAGCAGCGACCGGCTCAGAGCTTCCGCTCACTCCGGGTCCGTTACCTTCACCATGTAATGCATCCAACATGGCTTCAAATTCGCCCTCATCAATCTCATCGATTGATCCTGGGTTATCCGCTGCAGGTGAAGATTTTGGTTCAGGCTCAGATGCAAACAAGCCGTCGTCATCAACCACAGCCTCAGCCACTTCCGGCTGACTCTGGGCAGCAGGCTCTCCACCACCTTCAGAAGGCAGCGGAGCACCACTGGCCAACAACTTCAGGTTCCCCATCAGCTCCTGAGAGGCAGGTTCCTGCTCCTGGCCTGATTGGGTCTGATCATATTGGGTATTAATGGTATCAACAGCCTGCAGGATGATATCCATCAGCTCAGGTGTCACAGCACGCTTACCGTTGCGCAGTAAATCGAAAGTGTTTTCCGATTCATGACACACAGCTACCATGGGATTTAACCCCAGGAATCCGGCACCACCTTTTACTGTGTGAAAGCCACGGAAAATCGCGTTGAGCAATTCCGTATCATCCGGATTGTTTTCAAGGGATACCAATTGTTCCTGAAGCAATTCCAGAATCTCGCCGGCTTCAACCAGAAAATCCTGCAGGATCTCTTCATCCACATCAAAGGCCATTCACTTGACTCCTACGCTTAGAACCCGAGACTTGATAATAGATCGTCGACCTCATCTTGGCCGGCGACAACATCTTCTCTCAATTCGGCGTTCATTATCGGTCCTTCAGCTTCTATGCCTGTAAGTTGTTCAGGCTCAGATTCCGCATGCGGAATATCACCAAATACCGTGAGTAAAGATACCAAATTGGTTTCAACATCTTTGACCAGCTGAATCACCCGACGGATCATCTGTCCGGTCAGATCCTGAAAATCCTGTGCCATTAAAATTTCATTGAGTAATTCTTTGACACGGGTCGAGTCCTGCTCTGTGCGCCCGATAAATTGCTGCACATCATGACAGAGGCTCTTGAATTCGTTGATGTCCAGATCACGGCGCATCAGTTTGTCCCAGGATGGCTGAACCTGATGTACATTCACAGTCAGTGCTTCAGCCAAGGGCAGACATTCTTCCACGGCATCCATGGTTTTGTTGGCGGCATTTTCTGTCATATCAATGACAAAATTTAGACGCTCTTTCGCGTCGGGCAATTCCGTCTGAGCCAATTCCTGCAATTTGCTGTCGATTTGAAAGTCGACCAATGCACTGTGTAATTGACGTGTTAGCTTACCCACTTCATCAAACAGATCTTTCTGCAGTGGCGAAGCCATCTCCCGAAAAAGATCTTCGGCCTGAGCCTGCTCTCCGGCACTCAGCAACTCAACGAGTTGCTGAGCATCTTCAAGGCGAATCAGTCCGGACTTCCCTTCCTGCTCCATCCGCAGCCACCTTAGTTCAAGCGTTCGAAGATTTTATCCAGCTTCTCTTTCAGCGTAGCGGCCGTAAACGGCTTGACGACATAGCCATTCACTCCGGCCTGAGCCGCAGCGATAATTTGCTCGCGCTTGGCCTCTGCAGTCACCATAAGCACCGGCAGATGTTTAAGGTTGTCGTCGGCACGGATAGCCTTGAGCAGATCGATACCCTGCATACCAGGCATATTCCAATCTGTCACCACGAAATCAAAATCGCCTTTTTGCAGCATAGGCAGCGCTGTAGAGCCATCATCGGCTTCCTGCGTGTTATTGAACCCAAGGTCGCGCAACAAGTTTTTGATGATCCGTCTCATGGTTGAAAAGTCATCAACAATGAGAATTTTCATGTTCTTGTCCAAGGTTTCCTCCGATGAGCTTCTGTAATGCTCGATTATTAAAATTATGCTTGCGTCCAATGCTTGAGTTTGGATTTGAGTCTTAACAAAGCCTGACTCAGGATCTGGCTGACTCGTGACTCACTAACTTCAAGTATGGCACCAATTTCTTTCAGGTTGAGTGCTTCGTCGTAATACAACGACAACACCAACGCGTCCCGCTCAGGCAACTGTCTAATCGCTTCGGCCATTGCGGACTGGAACTGAGACTGAGCAACCACCTCATATGCGCCGTCATCTTCGGCGTCATTATGGGTCAGAAAATCAGTCGTGCCCCCTAAATCTTCTATCCCTATGATTTTCCCAACGGAAACATCATTAAGAATATGATGGTATTCATCCAGCGACATATCAAGTCGACCGGCAATTTCCGTATCTTTGGCGTCCCGGCCGAGCTCCTGCTCCAACTCATCCATCGCCTGCGCGATCATTCGCTGGTGTTTATGCACTGAGCGAGGAACCCAGTCTCCGCGCCGTATTTCATCCAACATGGCACCCCGGATTCGAATACCGGCAAAAGTTTCGAATTTAGCGCCTTTACTGCCATCAAATTTGCCAGCCGCTTCCAGCAGACCAATCATGCCAGCCTGCAGCAGGTCGTCCAGCTGAACCGAGGCAGGAAGCCTGGCCAAGAGATGATGCGCAATTCTTTTGACCAGCGGTGCATACTGTTCGACGATAGCGGTTTTATTGTCAAAGCAGGTATACGCTGCGGCTTTATTCACTCGCCCTGTCCCCTTGATATTCCGGACGCTGCACCAACCGCTCTACGAAAAACTCCAGATGCCCGCCGGGTTGCTGGGGCACCGGCCAGCTGATGACTTTGTTTGCCAGTCCGTGATAAGCGATTGCTGAAGGCGATTTTGGAAATGCTTCTACCACTAATTTTTGCTTACGTACTGATTTGCGCAAGTTTTCATCAAATGGAATCGTAGCCACCAGTTCCAGTGCAACATCCAGAAAGCGGTCGGTAACCTTACTGAGTTTAGCAAACAACTCCATACCTTCACGCAAACTGCGTACCATATTGGCGACTATTTTGAAGCGGAATACACCGTGTTCACGACTGAGAATTTTAATCAAGGCATAAGCGTCGGTAATGGACGTTGGTTCATCACACACCACGACCATGACATCCTGAGAAGCCCTTGCAAAACTCAGTACCATGTCAGAAATTCCCGCCGCCGTATCGACGATCAGAATATCGAACTGAGTACGCATCTCACTGAACGCACGGATAAGCCCTGCATGCTGTGCCGGAGTCAGCTCCACCATACCCTGGGTGCCCGAGGTCGCTGGTACAATGCCAATGCCTTTGGGGCCGCGTACAACAATGTCATCCAGTTCCGCTTCACCGGATAATACATGCGACAGATTTCGCTCGGCTCTTAAGCCCAACATGACGTCGACATTCGCCAAACCGAGATCCGCGTCTAAAACCAGCACACGTTTCCCCTTTTCAGCCAATGCGACCGCGGTGTTAATTGAGACGCTGGTTTTGCCGACGCCACCCTTACCACCGGTCACGGCTATCACTTTTACTTTTTCGTTATATGGTTGATTCATAGTACGTAAACCGCTTGCTTGATCCCGGGTCATTTCTCTACTCAAATGCATAGGCCAACTCTTCTGACCGGCCAGATTGTGGCACAAAATCCTCTTCATCCCTGTGATCCAGCACCGACAGGGCCTGCTGCGCCAGCTTTAAGGTGTCAGCAATACTGAGATCCTCAGGAACACGTTGCCCATCCGTCACATAATTCAAAGGCAATCCATTCTGAATCAATACACTGAGCGCACCAGCCAGAGAAACGGACTCATCCAGCTTTGTCAGTATTGCACCGGAAAGAGGAATTCGCTTGAAATGTTTCACTGCGTCCTGCATGACTTTGCGCTGGGCCGTCGCAGCCATCACCAGATAACTGCGGATGGGTAAGCGCTTGTTGGCAGCCAAATTATCCAGTTGTTGATACAGGCGCAAATCTCTTTGCCCCATACCTGCGGTGTCAATCAGCACCAGTTTACGGTTGCGGAATTGGTAAAGCACCTGCTCAAGTTCATGGAAATCATGAGCCTGCTTAACCGGACACCCCATTATTTTGCCATAGGTTGCCAACTGCTCAAAGGCACCGATACGATAATGATCCGTGGTGATCAGTGCAACCTGATCAGATCCATGATACGCGGCAAAACGTGCCGCGATCTTGGCCAATGTAGTTGTCTTGCCTACACCAGTGGGGCCAACCAGGGCGATAACTCCCCCCTGCTTGACGATATCATCTCCCCGGTTATCCAGCAGATTAGCCAGACTCTGCGGTAATGTACGCACCAGCTCAGCCGGTGGATAATGCTGACTCAAGGCCGATAACTTCGCCGCCAATTGGGGAGAGAAATCCGCCTGCAACAGGCGTTGCTCCAGCATTGCGCCAACAGGATCCTGACGCTGGCGCTGCTCTGACATCAGGCTGGAAAGCTGATGAGTCAGCAGCGCCCGGAGTGCAGACATTTCTTCACGCAGTTCTTCAACCCCGGCGTTGGACGCCTGAGGCTGAGCGGCTTTACGGGCAGGTTGAACATGTGCCGCTTTTGGGGCGTCCCCCAGACCACGGGCCCAGGCCGGTAACTCAGGTTCTGCAGCCGGTTGACGACTCTGCTCAGTGAGACGTTGTTGCTGCCGCTCAAGCAGCGCCTGCAGTGAATCCGCCGGTACGTTTTGAGCAGCCGTCGGTGCCTGACTGCGCGCCTTGACGACATTGGACTGGCCAAGTGAGACGCGATCATCAGCAACATCCGCCATTATACCGGTTGTTCTTGGCTTGGGATCGTCATAATCCACGGCTGCGACAATTTCGATGCCACCGGCGACTTTTTTGTTCGACATGATCACCGCATCAGAACCCAGGGTATCTTTGACCTGTGCCAGCGCCGTTCTCATGTCTTTGGCAAAAAATCGTTTAATTTTCACTTCTCAACCCTCTATTGACCGACGGCGGACACAATTCTGATTTGTTTCTCATCAGGTACTTCCTGATAAGAGATCACCCGCATATTGGGGATGGTGTATTTCACAAACCGCGACAAGGTCGAGCGCAACATGCCCGAAGTCAGCAAAATGGCCGGTTGCCCAACCATTTCCTGACGTGAAGCTGCATCGGCCAGGGATTGTTGCATGCGCTCAGCCAGTCCGGGTTCGATATTTGGCCCGTCACCGCCGGTTGCCTGCATAGACTGATGCAACATCTGTTCCAGCTCTGGCGCCAATGTTATGACAGGGATTTCCAGCTCGGGGCCTGAGATCTCCTGAACGATCATTCGTTTGAGCGCAATTCGCACCGCCGCGGTCAACACCTCGGTATCATTGCTGCGTGGACCATATTCCAGCAAGGTCTGCACTATGGTACGCAAATCACGAATAGAGACCCCTTCATTCAACAGGTTCTGCATCACCTTAACGACATTACCCAGACTCATGACCTCTGGAATAAAGCCATCGACCAGTTTGGGTGAGTGTTTACCAAGAATGTCCAGCAACTGCTGAACCTCTTCATAACCCAGCAACTTGGCCGCATTATTGGTCAGCAATTGACTGATGTGGGTAGCAACCACAGTGGAAGCATCCACCACTGTGTATCCCAGTGACTGGGCGTGCTCACGCTTCGCTGGCTCCACCCACACAGCTTCCAAGCCAAACGCGGGATCTCTGGTCACAGTACCTTCCAACTTGCCAAAGACCTGGCCGGGATTGATCGCCAGCTCGCAGTCATGACGTACTTCAGCCTCACCGACCACCACCCCCATCAGCGAAATCCGGTACGCATTGGGCGCCAAATCCAGGTTGTCGCGGATATGTACTGCCGGAACCAGAAACCCCAGCTCCTGCGACAACTTCTTACGCACGCCCTTAATCCGTCCCAGCAGCTCTCCGCCCTGGCTTTTATCCACCAAAGGAATGAGTCGGTATCCTACCTCCAGCCCAATGGTATCGACATGCTGCACATCATCCCAACTGAGTTCACGGGGCTGACTCTGAGCAGGATCAATCTGTCCCTGCTTTGTTTTCTCCAGCGCTTCGCGCGTCTTTTGCTCGGCACGACTTTTGATAAACCAGGCGCCATAGCCAGTCAGTGCAGCAAACGAGAGAAACACCAGATGAGGCATACCGGGCACCAGCCCCATCACCAGCAGGACACCAGATGCAATCGCCAGTGCCTTGGGGCTGTCAAACATCTGACTCATTACCATCTGCCCCATATCGCCGGTCTCATTCTGGCGGGTTACCATCAGGGCCGCCGCAATCGACAGCAACAGCCCCGGGATCTGAGCGACCAGACCATCACCGATAGTCAGCAAAGTGTAGATTTCAGCGGCGCTGCTGAAATCCATGTCATGTTGCAACATGCCGATGATAAAGCCGCCGAGGATATTGATAATCAGGATCAGAATACCCGCAATGGCGTCACCTTTGACAAACTTGGAGGCACCGTCCATCGCACCGTAAAAATCCGCTTCCCTAGTAACCTCTTCACGGCGCTGGCGGGCCTGTTCCTGGTTGATAATCCCCGCATTCAGATCAGCATCGATGGCCATCTGCTTGCCGGGCATGGCATCCAGCGTAAAGCGGGCACTGACTTCGGAAATTCGCCCGGCACCTTTGGTCACCACGGCAAAGTTGATGATGATAAGAATGAGGAACACCACCAGACCGACAGCGTAATTGCCGCCGATAACCACTGAACCAAATGCTTCGATAACCGCACCGGCCGCGTCACCGCCATTGTGCCCGTCCAGCAGTACCACACGGGTTGAGGCGACGTTCAGTGCCAGCCTGAGCAGAGTTGCGATCAGCAGGACAGTCGGAAAGGCGGCGAAATCCAATGGCCTTTGGGTATAAATGGAGACCAGCAGCACCACCAGCGCCAGAGCAATGTTGAAAGAAAACAGAATATCCAGCAAAAACGCCGGCATCGGCAGCACCACCATAGCCAGTGCAGCAAGCACCAACGCCGGTGTACCTATCCCCTTCAGGTGTTTGGGCCTGACCTCTTTGACCCGCCCAAGTGTCGCTCTTACATCCATCTGCTGTTCCGACTGATATTTGACATCAACACCGAAAAAGCAAATAGCGCACCAAGTTTAAAGAATACTGATGCTCAGGTAAGTACAACGGGAATTCACCGATACGCTTCTTCGCCGTCCCCCTGTGAGACAAAAGAGAATCAGAGAGAACATTAACTTATACATCAGAGCATTGGCATTAGTGCTTCAAGTCATCCGGAATGGGTTGATTCATGGGAATGGGCGTAGGGCGACGTCCTTTGCCCTGCTGGAATTGTCTGAGCTGGAACACATATGCCAGTACCTGAGCCACAGCGGTAAACAATCCCTCTGGCACCTGCTGGTCAATTTTGGTGCTGTGATAAATCGCTCTGGCCAACGGAGGAGCCGAGACGATGGGGATCTCATATTCCCTGGCGATTTCCCTGATTTTAAAAGCAACTTCATCTACGCCCTTGGCCACCACGTATGGCGCCGGCGATTTGCTGACATCATATTTTACCGCCACCGCATAATGTTCCGGGTTTACCACAATCACATCGGCAGTGGGAATATTGGCCATCATGCGTCGCTGCGCCATCTCGCGCTGCATTTGGCGCACCCGTCCTTTCACTTCAGGCTTGCCTTCAGTGTCCTTGTATTCGTCTTTCACCTCCTGTTTGGTCATCTTCAACTGTTTATTGTGATTCCAAATCTGGAATGGCACATCGATGATGACAATCAGCAGGATAGAAGATGACAGCAGCAAAAACAGCCACACCAGCAGATCCAGCGCATGATGCATATTGCCGGGCATGTACTCGCGCGAGAGCGACAGGATTTCGTCGAAGTACAGCGACAGCAGTACGTATGCGGTCACCGCAACCACTGAAAATTTCGCCAGCCCCTTTGCCAGTTCAACCAGGGCCTGTACCCCAAACATACGTTTAAAACCGGCGAGGGGACTCATTTTTGAGGCTTTGGGCAGAATGGCGTAGGTGGAAAAAGTAATGCCTCCCAGCAGCACATTTCCGGCAAAAGAAACCAGCGCCAGAATACCCACCAGCACCAATACCGGAAAAGCCAGTTCACTGAAAATCATCTTCCAGATATTAAACATCTGACTGGTGTCAAATACCTGCTCCCGGGTCTGGGTTAACAGTTGCGTCATCACCCGGTCGAGCGCCTGTGCCAGCGACGGTCCGGTAACCATAAAGCCGACAGCCGCGGACAGCAGTACTGCGGCAGTCCCCAGCTCCTTGGATCTGGCCACCTGCCCTTTGGAACGCGCATCCTGCAATCGTTTGGGGGTCGCCTCTTCAGTCCTTTCCTGACTGGTATCATTCTCTGCCATCAGGGGCCTCCATCGACCTTACACTGCAGATTCACCAGATCGCACAGCAGAGCCTGAGCGCTGTCCCATATTTGTTCAAAATGCGCCATCACAGGAGACAGCGTCAGCCACAAAATGACCAAACCGCTTATCATGGTCACCGGAAAGCCAATGGAGAAAATATTGAGTTGCGGTGCAGCCCGGGTCATCACCCCAAAAGACAGGTTGATCATCAGCAATGCCACGATGGATGACATCGCCATTGTCAGCGCGGAAGCAAACATAGTGCTGCCCCATAATGCCAGCGAGCGATAGTTTTCCACGCTTATTCCGGACATAGACACGGGCAGCGTGTCGAAACTTGCCACCATCATGCGGATCAGCAAAAGGTGACCATCCACGGCCAGAAAAATCATGGTAGTCAGCAACAAGAACAGATTGCCTACGGCGGGAACCTGCTGTCCGGAAGAGGGATCCACCATGGAAGAAAAGCCTAGGCTGGTTTGCATCCCGATGATCTGCCCGGTCAGCACAAAGGTCTGTACCAGCAGTATGGTCACCAGCCCCATGGCAGTACCAATCAGAATTTGCTGCGCAATAACAAAGACAGCCGGCAGTGAAAACAGCTCAATGCCCGGCATGGGTGGCAACACTGGGGCAATGGCAAGAGTAATGGCCACACCAACCAGTAAACGGATCCGGGCCGGTGTTGTGGCGGCCCCAAAAATCACCATCACCATCAACATGGAAGATACCCTGACAAAGGGCCACAAATAGCCCGCCAGAGCATCGTTGATGGTGTTCATCAGGATATCCAATTCAGCCCACCACAATGGGGATGAGGTGCACGATCTCCATAAAGAAGTCCATCAACTTCTGGATAAGCCAGTGGCCGAGGAACATCAGCGCCAGCAGAGTCACCAGCAAACGGGGCAGGAAACTGAGGGTCTGTTCGTTGATGGAGGTTGCAGCCTGAAACACCGCAACCACCAGGCCAACCAGCAGCCCGGGCACCACTACGGCAGAGACGATAACCACAATCACCGCCAGCGCCTCACGGAAAATATCAACCAGAGATTCAGGCGTCATGAGCCTAGTCCAAAACTGTTGGCCAGCGTCCCCATGACCAGCGTCCAGCCATCAACCAGCACAAACAACATGATTTTGAAAGGCAGAGATACGATCATGGGTGACAACATCATCATCCCCATGGCCATCAGGATACTGGCCACCACTAAATCAATCACCAAAAACGGAATAAACAACATAAAGCCAATCTGGAATGCAGTTTTCAGTTCACTGGTGATAAAAGCCGGAATAATCACGCTCATGGGTGCCTGTTCGGGCTCGGCGATGTTGTCGTAACCGGCAATATCAATGAAGGTTTTCAAGTCTGTCACTCGGGTCTGGGCCAGCATGAATGCTTTGAGCGGTTCTTTACCCTGATCGTAAGCCTGCTGCAGGGTCAGCTGATCCTCCATGTAAGGCTTGACCCCGGCGTCGTAAATCTGGGTGAAAATCGGCGACATGATAAATAGCGTCATAAACAGACTCAGGCCAATCAACACCTGATTTGACGGAGTTTGCTGCAAGCCAATGGCTTGGCGGAGAATCGACAGAGTGACAATGATCCGGGTAAAAGAGGTCAACATAATGACCATAGCCGGAATGAAACTCAGCGCCGTCATCAGCAACAGGATCTGCATGGTCACCGAATACTGAGTGCCGCCATCCGCTGTCTGGGTTACAGTCACAGCAGGTAAAATACCATTGTCGGCAAATACCTGAGTGCTCACCCCCAGCAATAACATCCCTGCCAGCCACGCTATCCTGTTCATTTTTGTCCGCCTTTAGCTTGCCTGAGTTGCTCGGCGAAACTCACCACCTTGACTTCAAGAGGCTCTTCCAGTTTATCAATCAGGTTGACCTGATGAGGTGTAACACCCAATAAATACTGTTGTTTACCCACTTCCACCAGAACCAGTTTTTCCTTCTGCCCCAGTGGCGTCACTGCCAGCGTTTTCAGCTGTCCATGGGAAGATGGCACCAGATTGAAACGCTTAACTACAAACGCCAGGGCAAAAATCAGCAGCAACACCAGAATCAGCCCACCCACCATGCTGGCCATGGTTGACTGGTTGGAGGCGGGAGCCGCTGTATCGGCGGCGCTGGCGGCCGCCATCAGGATGGTCATCGACATGTAGATTATTTCAGCTTCTTGATTCGTTCTGTCTGGCTAATGACATCGGTCAGACGAATACCAAACTTGTCATTGACCACCACCACTTCACCGTGGGCAATCAGGGTACCATTAACCATGACATCCAGTGGTTCACCCGCGACCCGATCCAGCTCCACGACTGACCCCTGGTTGAGCTGCAGCAGATTACGGATGTTGATGAAACTGCGCCCCACCTCCATGGAAATGGTGACGGGAATATCCAGAATTGCATCCAGCTTGGATTGATCTTCCGCCGACAGCTTTGTCGACTCATCTTTGAGTTCATCGAGCTCAACCGCTTTGGCTTCTTCCTCAATCTGCTCAGCCATGGCCGCAGCCCAATCATCTCCGATATCTTCTTCACTCATACAACCACCTTATAAATCTTCAATATTTCGGGACTTACCCTTGCGGGTAATCAACTGCAATTCAGTTTTTACAGTCTCAGGACGGGCTATTTTCTCGTAGACCTTGAGCGCCAGATTGTCGCGGGAGCGTCCCAATTTACAGCGAAAACTGGGCAGTTCCTCCACATCCATGATGATATATTCAGGCATCTCAATGGGAATGATGTCTCCTGCGCGCATTTCCATCACATCCCTGAGAGTAATGGTCTTTTGCACTATCTTGGCCTCGACCCCGACTTCGACATCCATGATCTCTTCCCGCAGCGCTTTGGACCAGCGAATATCGGTATCCTGGGTGTCACTCTGCACACCGGCATCGAGCAGCTCACGAATAGGTTCGATCATGGAATAAGGCATGGTGATGTGGAAATCGCCGCCACCACCGTCCACCTCAATATGGAACGAACTGATCACCACCACCTCAGTGGGACTGACAATGTTAGCCATCGCCGGGTTCACTTCCGAGTCCAGATATTCAAACTCGGTATCCATCACTGGCGCCCAGGCATCTTTATAATCTTCAAAGATAATTTTCAGCAGCAACTGCACAATCCGCCGCTCAGTGGGGGTAAATTCCCGCCCCTCAATCTTGGCGTGAAAACGGCCGTCACCACCGAAGAAGTTGTCCACCAGAATAAATACCAGCCTGGCTTCCATGGTAATAAGCGCCGTCCCTTTAAGCGGACTGAAGCGCACCATATTCAAACTGGTCGGCACAAACAGCGTATGAACATATTCGCCAAACTTGAGCATCTGCACGCCGTTGATGGAAACCTCTGCCGCCCGGCGCATCATGTTGAACATACTGATGCGCAAATGTCTGGCAAATCGCTCATTCACCAGCTCCAGCGTCGGCATCCGGCCCCGGACGATTCGGTCCTGGGAGGAAAAGTCAAAGGATTGCGCGGGACGACCCGCGCCGTCATCCGGTGAATCTTCCTCGACGTCATCTACTCCGTGAAGCAGCGCGTCAATTTCGTCTTGGCTTAATAAATCGCTCACACTTATGCCTCTGGTGACTGATTACTGCATGACAAACCCGGTGAACAGTACTTTTTCTACCACCTTCTTACCGGCGATCGGGTTAAGGGTATTCTGTACGTTCAACAGGGCTTTTTGCCTCAGATCGTCCTTGCCAACCTGAGTTTTTAACTTCTCTACATCTGCGGTGCTGAAAGTGGACAGCAACGAATCCTCAATTAAAGGAATATGTTTCTTCGCCAGCGTTTCGTTATCATCACCCCGGACCATCAGTTGTACTTTGATTTCCACCAGCCGGCTCTTTTGAGCCCCCGCCAGGTTGAACAGGAATGGTCTGGGCATGCCGACGTAACGCGCTTCGCCTGAATTGCTTTCTTCTGCCTCTGCTGCCGGCTGTGCTGCAGCCTGTGCATCTTCTGCAACAGGCTCTTCACCGCCCATCATAAAAAAGGCAGCCCCACCGCCGGCCAGTAACACGACAACAACACCAATAATCAAAAACAGCTTGCCTTTACCCTTGGGTTTTGCCGTTTCTTCCAGCTCCAGTTCTTCAGCCATATTTGTGTCCTTGTGTTATTTAAAGTCGCTGAAATATCATTACTTATATTTCATAACTTTCATTATAGGTTACCCACTCAGGCGTAATAATCTATAGCTGAACCACCACTGCGTCGCTGATTTGTTACTGATGCTGGAGCGTCTGCTGCAATTTCATCCACTTCACGCCCCACCCCGTGATGACCGCTACCCTCACCATCAGTCTGGCCACCACCGGAACTCTGCTGTTGAGAAACCTGACCATCGGCCAGTTCCATCCCCTGAGACTGCAACATTTCCCGCAACCTTGGCAGGGTCTGCTCGAGCATATCCCGGGTTTGCTGCTGCATGGCGTGAAACTGCACCTGAGTCTGATCGCCATTGACCTGAATGCGTACCAGCATCTGACCCAGCTCCGGCGGATCCAGGCGGATCTCTGCCTGACCGATGCCTTTGCTGACCATATGAACCAGCTGTTGCTGCATTAACGGTGCAAATTTCTGGATCAGTTGTTGCTGCTGGAACTGGCCGTCGACTTCCTGACGAACAGATAGTTGAAACTGGGGAACTTCACTTCGATGAATTGGTGTTTGAACACTCTGATTGTGCGTCAGTTGCGTCACACGTTCATCGATAACATCTGTGCTGCTCTGCACAGTTAATTCTGCTTGCTGCAACATTTTTGCCGCCTGCGATAAACTCACCTGTTCACTCTGGGCGTCAGTTTCCGCGGTCAATGCAACAATCCCCTCTGGCAACGCTGACTGCTGCAGCGCCTGGTTGCTGCCCGCGGATAAAATCCGGGGAACGTCCGTTGTTGGCTGAGAACCACTGACGGCAACTGCAGGCATCGTGGGTTGAGCGGCACTATCCAGCCTGGCTACCTCCAGGCTTGTCGTCAAACCGGGGGCCTCACTGACGGGCGAGGCCCCGGCTACCTGTCCTTCCAGCCGGGCCAGCTGTACCAGCGCGGTAAGTTGACCAACCAAATTGCCAAGCGCCTTTTGCTGTTCATCACTCAGAGGAAGCGCCCCAATACCCAAAAGCTCAGCGGATTTTTGCAGATCCGGTTGACCATCAGCATTGGTCAGCTGACTGAGCAGCGCCTGAATATCAGCCAGCGGCATTTTGGTGTCACCGAACTGCTCCAGCATACCGGTCAGCTTCCCGGCGTCCGGCATATCCTTGAGCTGAGCCAGCAGTGACGCCAAATCATCATTCAGCGCCGGTGAACTATCCCCGGTATCTTCTGAAGATACCGGCCCGCCAGCAGAAAACCACATGTTAACGGTGGAGAAGGCATTCCCCTGACTGTCAAAAGCGGCAAATATTTCCCCTTCAGGCGGCAAATCTGCGCCATCTCCTTTATCCGCCCACTGTCTGGCCAACTGAATTTGCGAAAACAGCAAACCAAGAGCGAGATTATCCGGCTCGTTAGTGGTATCCAGGGAAATAACAGAAGGCAGCATATTGACAGAGTCAGCAGGCTCCTCGTCCTCGGCCAGCGCCGATGACTTGGGCTCAGTGTCCAACTCAGAAGTCTGCTCAGACGCCAAGTCAGCCTCATCTGTCGCCTTTGATTCGCCTTTCCCCGGAACCGTTACTCCGGAACTCGCGGCGACACTGGACTCATTGGTGTTTGCCGTTGATCCAGGCTGCTGATGCGACTCCCCCTCTGCAGACGTGCCAGCCACACTGCGCTCCGCTGGCTTGTCCGCCAGTTTGTCACTGCCATTTCCCTGCAATTGGTTCTGCGCGCGGGATAGCAGATCGGCAAAGCCCTCTTCCCCCCTGACTTCCTGGCCGGGGTTTTGAGTGCTGACTGGCGCACCGAGAAGGACTGAACTGAGTTGCTGCATGTTGACCTCCGTCAAATCTGCCAAACGAACGTCATTCCGCTGGCAGTCATCATAGACAGGATTAATTCAGCAAATGCTGTGCCAAGTATTGGTTCAACCTGACAACATTGAGATTGAAGGAAAATGGACAGTACAGAAACAGCGAAGGCCGTGGCGCAGATTACCTCGCTTGCCGACGGTAACATTGCTGCATGGCAAACTCGTCGGTGAGTTTTTGCTCAATTCGTGCCTGTTTCAATTCTGCGGCACGGGCTTTTTTATCCAGCAGCTGCTCAACCGCTTTACGTTTACGCTGTTGCTCCAGCCAATGCTGCTGACGATGAGCCCGCATTTCCCGGGATTGTGATACCGCTTTGATTTGCTGACCGATAGCATCATCAATCTGTTTGATAAATTTATGAAATTGCTGGTAGAAGGTGACACTGATCCGACCACCGGACTTGTCTTTGAGCTGTTGCATATAGTCAAGGCGATATTGATTCAGTGCCTGTAACTGGGCTTCCCGTTTTTGCAGTTCACTCTGGGCGGCTCTGAGCTGTAATCCCGCCTGCTCCTCGGATTCCTGCGCCAGCGACAATACCGTCAGCAGCGGATCTTTACTCATTCCAGCCACCTGTTATTTGAGCCATAAAATATCGACCTTAGCAGTTCCACATTCACCGTCCATTACCCATGACACTGGGCTGCAAGCTGGGTCAACATCAGTTGACTGCGCTCCAGTGATACAGACTCCTTCATGCCCTGGCGCAAAAAAGCATTCATGGCCGGTTGCAGCCGAATAGCATTGTCAATTCTGGGATCTGCCCCCTGGCTGTATGCCCCGATAGAGATGAGATCGCGGTTTTGCTGGTACAGGGAATAAGTCTGTTTCACCCGGCGCATGGCATCCATGTGCTCACCTGACACCACCATCGGTGCCACCCGGCTGATGGATGCCTCAATATCAATCGCCGGATAATGGCCGGCATCCGCCAGCGTGCGGGACAGCACTATATGTCCATCAAGGATCGCCCTGGCTGCGTCGGCAATGGGATCCTGCAGATCATCCCCTTCGGTCAGTACAGTGTAAAACGCCGTGATGGAACCTTCTCCTTGCGCACCATTACCGGCGCGTTCCACCAGCCGCGGCAAACGCGCGAACACAGATGGCGGATAGCCTTTGGTCGCCGGAGGCTCTCCCACCGCCAAGGCCACTTCCCGCTGAGCCTGAGCGTAACGGGTGAGACTGTCCATCAGCAGCAGCACGTTGTAGCCCATATGACGGAAATATTCGGCGATGCGGGTGGCGGTTTCACAGGCTCTGAGTCGCATTAATGGTGAGGTATCGGCCGGAGCCGCAACCACAACCGCCCGTTCACGCCCCTGCTCACCGAGGATTTCCTCAATAAATTCCTTTACTTCCCGCCCACGTTCACCCACCAGTCCAACCACGACAATATCCGCCGCTGTGCCACGGGTCATCATCCCCAGCAGCACACTTTTTCCCACACCGGAGCCGGCAAATAACCCCATACGCTGTCCCTGCCCCACAGTCAGCATGGCGTTGATCGCCCGCACGCCGACATCCAGAGGTTGTGAAATGGCGGTTCGGGCGAGGGGGTTGATTGGCTGATTGTGAGCCGGAGCCAGTTCGGAAGTTTTCAACGGGCCTTTTCCATCGAGAGGTTGACCGCTGCCATCCAGGACCCTGCCAAGTAAGCTCATCCCTACTGGCAGACGGCTTTGCTCTCCCAATGGCGTCACCTTCGCGCCGGGCAGCACGCCCTGCAATTCATCCACCGGCATGAGATACAAAAGCTCGTCATCAAAGCCCACCACTTCAGCAACCATCTCGCCTCTCATGGTTTCGATGGCACACAGGCTGCCAACCGGCGCCCGGCAACCGCAGGCTTCCAGAGTCAGTCCAACCACCCGCACCAACTGGCCACTGGCCACCGGCCTGAAAGGCGGTTGCTGCTGCGTGTGCTCACGCAGCCTATTGAGTAATTGGCTCTTGCGCCTGTCCATCGTCATTTTTCGGTTCATCCGGATTGGCTGAATCTGCGTCGGCAGGCTCGTTTGCGGGATTCTCGGTATCGCTGGCAGGCAGCTCTTCAGATGCTGACACTAGCTTCCGGTTGTCAGTCAGATCGTGCTGAGCCGCAATCGCATCAGTCTTTGACTGATATTCACGCTGTAGCTCCTCCAGTTCACTTTGCGGCGCCAATAGTACCTGCTCCAGACGTTCTGCCAATCGCAGATCCACCGACGAACGTTGGGTGCTGACAATACAGTCTCCCTCATGCATCGATGGGTCCTGCTCGATATCCCAGCCCTGACGCTCCAGTTGACTGTGGCTGTATGCCTCACCGATCCGACGGGCATCTTCCGGATGCACCCGGATGAGCACCTGTTGCTGCTTGAGGGGCAAGGCGTCAACCCCCTGACGCAGCGCCACCAGTATCTGCTCCGGATGTATTTTCAACTCGGCCATGACCACCGATTTGGCCAGTATCATGGTCAGCCTGAGCAGTTCCATCTCCACTTCGGTATCCATTAACGCCAAGGGTGCCTGTAGCTGCGCCATGGCCGACTCCAGTTTCGCCAGCACGTCATTGCTGCGCTGCATGCCAGCATCAAATCCCTGTTGCTGTCCCTGTTCAAAACCTGCGGCATACCCCTGTTCTTGACCCTCGCTGTTACCCTCCTCCAGCCCCTGGGCATAACCGCGTGCCTGTCCTTCGGCAAAGCCTTCCTGTTCGGCCTCAGCCCGGATTTGTTCAAGCTCCGCCATGGTTGGCGGCATGACATCCTGCGGCTCTTCATCCAAAGGGCGTCCGGCACGCTCTGTATAACCGAACATGTCAGATTTGGGCGCACTGTCGGCCCGACCAACATTGGGCAACGACCAGGATTCAAATGCCCTGGCATCATCACCGCTCAGGTATCCACGGCGAGGTTTCAGCGCATCAGGATCAGAGGAACTCATCGCCACCACCGCCGCCTAACATGATTTCACCGGCATCAGCCAATCGACGGGCCACACCCAAAATCTCTTTCTGGGCCAGCTCAACTTCACTGATACGTATCGGCCCCATGGCTTCCAGGTCATCCCGCAGCATTTCCGCTGCCCGTTTGGACATGTTGCCCAAAATCTTATCCTTGAGCCCCTCATCAGCGCCCTTAAGCGCCTTCATCAATACATCCTGCTGTACTTCACGCAGCAGAGCCTGGATACCGCGGTCATCCACATCGATAAGGTTGTCAAAGACGAACATCAGATCCTGGATCTGCTGCGCCATCTCTTCATCGGCCTCACGCATGGTCTCCATGATCTGGGATTCGATGGCGGTATCGAGGAAGTTCATGATATTGGCAGCAGCCTTGAGTCCACCCATCTTGGCCGCCTGCGCGCCGCCCTGACCGGCAAACTGTTTCTCCATAATGTCGTTCAGTTCCTGCAATGCCGCGGGCTGAACCTCTTCAAGATTGGCAATTCGCATCAGCAGATCCAGCCGAGTGTTTTCTGGAAACTGGGAGAAAATCTCGGCGGCCTGATCAGGCTCCAGATACGACAATACGATGGTCTGGATCTGCGGGTGTTCATTGGCGATGATGGTTGCCACCTGACGGGGATCCATCCATTTCAGCGACTCCAGGCCCTTGGCACCGCTGCCCATCACAATCTGGTCGATCAGATTGCCGGCTTTGTCTTCACCCAGTGCCGCAGTCAGCGCCTTGCGCACGAACTCTTCACTGTTGAAGCCGATGGCGGAGTATTTCTGAATATCATCCAGAAACAGCCGGTGCACTGCGATGACCTTTTCATGGCCAAAATCCCGCATCGCCGCCATGGCTTTACCCACCACCTGCACCTCTTTGGGTTCAAGGTGTTTCATGATGGAAGCCGCGTCAGATTCACTCAGACTGAGCAACAGAATCGCGGTTTTCTCAATACCACTGAGATCATCAATGTTAAAGCCGCTTTCACCCTTTTCTTTCACTTTATCATTCATTCTTCTGCAACCAGTTCTTGACTACCTGGGTGGACAGCTCAGGTTCATTCGCCACCAGAGCGCGAATGGCCTTGATCATATCGTCATCTTTGTGAAGGTTCGGAATCGTAATGGAACCATCATCTGCATAGGAATATTCCGAATCCGATGGCTTCAGCATGCCCAGCGTATCAGCGGCATACTGATCTTCGATCTCCGCCAATTCATTACCGAATCCCGGCTCATCAGGCACCTTGTCTGCATCCGGATAGATAAGGCGCTTGAGCATGGGCCGCACAACCGCGAGGATAAGCACCAGGATCACCAGAGCGCCCAACACCAGCTTAACGGCGCGCCAGAACCATGGCTGCTCCCACATTTCCGGTGCAGGACCGGACTCAACCAATTGATCCATAAAGGGCACTGTCACCACTTCGATAGCATCACCCCGCTGGGTACTGAAACCAATGGCACCTTCAATAAGACGGCGAATATTGGCCAGCTCCTCCTCTGTACGGGGCACCCGGCTGACCTCACCGCTTTCAGATACTGCGCCGGGCTTGAAGTCGACCGCCACAGAGACGCTTACCCGACGTACATTGCCTATTTGCTGGCGGGTATGGCTGATCACCGTATCGAGCTCAAAATTGCGGGTCGCTTCTTTATGGCTGGCACCTGAGCTGTCACTGCTGCTCTGTCCCGGCGTCACGGTCTGCGGAATATTCGACTCCATCGGCGGCTGATTGGTCAGGGCACCTGGAATGCCTCCGACGGCCTTGCCATTGGAGTTATTTTCCACTGTCATTTCGCTGCGCAGTGCCGGCAAATCCGGGTTAAAACGTTGAGCCGTTTCCTCCACTGCGGTGAAATCGAGATTAACATCGACCTGAGAGGTAAAGTTTTCCGGCCCGAGAATAGGAATAAGAATAGACTCGACTTTGGCGCGATACTCAGCTTCTTTCTGCTGCACCAGCTCCAGCTCTCTGCGGGCTCTGGCGGACACGCCACTTTGACTGCCTGAATTCAGCAAACGTCCGTTGGCATCGGTCACTGTCACCCGGGTGGGATCAAGCCCCTCCACCGCAGAGGCCACTATATCCACCACCGCGTCCACTTCTCCCTGTTCCAGACCGGCACGGCGGGTAGTCAGAACCACGGTTGCACTGGGCTGACTGCGATGACGGGCGAACACGTTTTCCTTGGGCAGTGCCAGGATCACCTTGGCGCGATTGATACTGTTGAGCTGTTCAATGGCGCGGGCAAGATTCTGCTCCTGACTGGCTTTCAGGCGTGCACGCTCCATTCGCTGACTGACACCGAATCCTGAATCCTTGCTCAGGTAATCCTGATCGCTGGATATGGCATCGACCCCTTCACGGGACAGCAGCATCTTCACATCCTGATACTGTTCCTCCGGAACCTTGATGACGTCCACATCAATTTCATAGGGAATTCTGGCTTTGTCCAGCGCATCGAGCACCTCAACCATCTGCTGAGTGCTCATTTTCCCGAGTGGCCGGTAGTCGGGCTCCTGCGCCCAAAACATAATAAATACCGCCACCGCCAGACAAATCGCCAGCGCCAGGATCATGGTTATCTGCTTGAGCACATCCACGCCGCCCATCGATGCCATAACACCTGACTTGTTTTCCTGAATAGCGTCGCCATCTGCGCCGCCTGATACCACCATGTCAGTACTCACGGTTCACTCCATAATGCCGGGATTAAACCGGCATACTCATGATTTCTTTATAGGCTTCAACGAACTTGTTGCGGACCTGAATCGTCGCCTCAAAAGCCACGCTGGCCTTTTCACGGGCGATTACCGTGTCTGACAATGTCACCCGCGAGTCTCCCATTTCAAGCCGGGTTGCCAGCTGCGATGCATTGGACTGCAGGTCGGTCACTGTGCCCAGCGCCTGAGATAACAGTTCGCTGAACTCGACTCCGCTGGTGTTGTTGATCTGCTGGCTGATTTGGGGTTCAAGCCCCTGAGATGGCGCAATTTCACCCTTAAGGCGCTGCATTTCCATCATGAGTGAAGTATTTCCAATCTGCATCCCGGACTCCTAGCGTCGATTTGTTGACGAGTCGTTTCCATTATCCGGTCGATGCAATTAGTTTGCCAAAGTGAAAAAGCAGACCCAAAGGTCTGCTTTTCTCAGTATCAAGTCCCGATCTCAAGGGCTATCAAGCGGGCAGTTCAATCCCCATATCGCGCATTCTGGCCATTTTATATCTCAGCGTTCTGGCGCTGATCCCAAGTTTCTCGGCCACCTGTTTGCGACTGCCATTACACTGTGCCAGAGTTTCCAGAATGATCACATGCTCCTGTGCCTGCAATTCGCTGCCCAGAGTTTCCGCCGCGCCGTCTCCAACGCCGGATACAGGGGCGGGGCGGGAATCGCTGACAGGCAACGCCAACGGCACATCCTGTAAATCCAGAATAATATCGTCAGCCCGAACCTGCCCACCCTGTGCCAGAATCAATGCCCTTTGCATCACATTGTCCAACTCACGCACATTGCCAGGCCAACTGTGCGCCAGTAACTTGTGTCTGGCGCTGTCTTCCAGCACAGGCACCTGTACAATCCCCTGCTGATTGCTGTGTTTACTCAGCAAATATGCCGCCAGCGGTAATATATCTTTTGGTCGCTGATACAAGGCTGGCCAGGCCAATGGAAAGACATTGATACGGTAGTAGAGATCCTCGCGAAATCCACCGTCCGCAGCCATTTGCTTGAGATCCCGGTTGGAGGTCGCCAATACCCGCACATCCAGCTTTATGGTCTTGCGTCCGCCCAGACGCTCAACTTCACGCTCCTGCAGAACCCGCAACAACTTGGCCTGCAATCCCAAATCCATCTCAGAGATTTCATCCAGCAACAAAGTGCCGCCCTGCGCCTGTTCAAACTTGCCCGGACAGGCCTGATAAGCGCCGGTGAAGGCGCCCTTCTCATAACCGAACAGGGTCGCTTCCAGCATATTTTCAGGAATAGCCGCGCAGTTAATCGCCACAAAAGGGGCCCCGCTCCGCCCGGAGTGACGATGTATATACTGGGCCAACACTTCCTTACCGCTGCCGCTGGGACCGGTGATCATCACCGAGGCATCCGACGCAGCAACCCGCTGCGCCAGAGCCAGTAGTGCCAGACTTTTATCATCGGCCACGACAGGATCTTTATTGTCACTGTGACTGGGCAGATAGCGGCTGACCTGGTTGAGCAATACCTCCGGTGCAAAAGGCTTGGCCAGATAGTCCACCGCCCCGAGTTTGATGGCATTGACCGCATTGTGTACCGTGGCATAAGCCGTCATCAGTAATACCGGGATTTTCGGAAAATGCTGCTGCAAGTAGTTGAGCAGCGCCATCCCATCCACCCCCGGCATCTGTACGTCGGTAATGACCATATCTACTTTGTGGCTCTTGAGCGCCACAATGGCGTCCTCGCCATTGCCACAGGTAACACATTCGTATTGAGCCAGCAGCAGAGTGTCCTGCAGCGCCTCCCGCAGGGAGTGATCGTCCTCGACCAACAAAATTCGTGCTTCCATCAGACTGCCTCCCGGCTCTGGTGAATCTCATGTGTGCCCCGGTGAACCGGCAGCATAACCGTCGCTGTGCATCCCAGTCCCGGTTGACAGCTGAGTTGCAGTGAACCGCCATGGTTACGCACCACAGACTGAACGACCGCCAACCCCAAGCCGGTACCCTGTGCCTTGGTGGTAAAGAAAGGCTCCAACACCTGCTGTTGCAACTCAGCATCCAGCCCCTTGCCATTGTCCATGACCTGAAGCAGCAACTGTCCCTGTAACTCCTGAGTCTGCAGGGTCACCTCGGTCGCGCCGGCTTCCAGACTATTCATCACCAGATTGCCAATGGCACTGGCCAGTGCGTTGGCATTGCCCAGCAACGTTGCGCTGGTATGCTCATGACGGATGATCCGGGCCTTCTGACGCTGCACTATAGGTTCACAGCTGGCCACTACCGCATCCAGTACACAGCTCATACTCAGGCTTTCTGCCATCCCCTCCTGCCGCCCTTTGGCCATCAGCAGCATGTCATTGACCTGATGTTCCAGATCATTGAGCCTGTCGAGCAATTTTTGCTGAAACTTTTGGCGGGAATCGGCATGCAATGAAGGACTGCCGAGATTGGCGGCATACAGCAGCGCAGCTGACAGCGGGGTACGAATTTGATGAGCCAAACTAGCGACCATCTTACCCAGCGCAGACAGGCGCTGCAGGTGGGACAGGTTCTTTTGCAGCAAGCGGGTTTCGGTCAGATCAGTCAATACAATTAACTGGCCTGGTTCCGGGTCAAGAGGTGTCATGGCCAGTTTGACCCGCCGACCATTACGCAGGGACACTTCATGACCATCGTCCTCTCTAGGCGCGAATGAGCGATTGATGATACTCAGCCAGCGCTCACCCTCCAGTGGCTCGCCAAGCAGCTCTTTTGCGACAGGATTTGCCTCAGACACCACCCCGTCGCCATTGAGCAATATCACCCCGGATGGCATCGCCTGCAGGATATGCTCCAGCCGGGACGACATATTGGCCGCCTCCTGCATAGGAACCCATTGTGTGCCGGTATGCTCAAGGGTGGTAAAAGCCGCCAAAGAGTTTGCTGACATAAAAAACCCCGTCAAAAAAACGTTTCTGACGGGGTCTATGCATTCACTATGCCAATAAAATCAGCAAGCTATTCTATTGTTTAGTAAAGATTTATTCTTTACCCATGCCATATTTGCGCATTTTTTCAACCAGTGTAGTACGGCGGATGCCCAGCATTTCGGCAGCTCTGGCAACCACATTGTCCTGCTGCTCCAGCGCTTGACGGATCATGTCAATTTCCAGCTCAGCCAACAAATCCTTGAGGTTAACCCCTTCGGGCGGCAATTCGCTGGGGAATCTGGCGTCAGGAATTTCCACCGGTTCTTCATCATTGAAAATAGAGGCCAGCGCATCGCGCTCCATCTGTGCTTCGCTGACTTCGACACAGTATTCCGGAACATCGATATGACGATATTTGATTGGCAGATCGTTGACATCCACCAACCCACCCGGATACAGAATGGTCAAACGCTCAACCAGATTGGACAGTTCACGCACGTTGCCGGTCCAGCCATGTTCTTTAAGCGAATCTATGGCCCGCTGGGTAAAACGCACCTTGCCACGACCTTCGTTATAAACCCGGCTGACCAGCTCCTGCAGCAACAGCGGAATATCTTCAGCCCGCTCACTCAGCGAGGGCATTTCCACCGGGAAGACGTTGAGGCGATAGAAGAGATCTTCGCGGAATTCGTTGCCTTCTATCATCTTTTCCAAATCCCGGTGAGTTGCAGCAACCACGCGCACATCGGCTTTCAGGGTTTTGGTTCCGCCCACCCGCTCAAACACCCGCTCCTGCAATACCCGCAGCAACTTCACCTGCATCTGCAAAGGCATGTCACCAATTTCATCGAGAAACAGAGTGCCACCTTCAGCCAATTCGAAACGCCCTTTACGGGAGCTGATGGCACCGGTAAAAGAGCCTTTTTCATGGCCAAACAGCTCACTTTCCAGCAGCTCTGGCGGAATAGCGCCGCAGTTCACCGGAATGAAGGGGCCATCACGCCGGGTTGACAGATAATGAATATTTCGGGCAACCACCTCTTTACCGGTACCGGACTGACCCAATACCAGCACAGTCGCGTCAGAGCCGGCGACCTGGTTAATCAAGTGCCGCACCTTAGCGATGCCCTCGCTGCGGCCAACCAGGCTGCGAAACAACTTGGTTTGATTGCCACTGGTTGGCACTTCCAGTCGTTTGGACTGCCCAAACACCTGGCAGAAATGCAATAACTCTGTCAGTTGGGGATAATTGAAAGGTTCTTCAATGGTGCCCAGCACGTTCCCGGCCGTCACTCCCTGAGGCGTTCCCAGCAACAGGATGGGTTGCCAGGGGAATTTTGCTGCAATGGACCTGGCATCGTCGAAGGAAACAGTATCCAACGAAATCACTAATGCCCGAAAACGAGTCGCATCCAATCTGGAAGCAATATCATCCATGGACAGGTTTTCAACCTGTTCACCCAAAAACTCAAAAATCCAATTCAGGCGGGTTAACCGCTCTGACGGCTTTGAGACAATTAAGATTTGTTGTTCTGTTTGCATCATTCAGTAGGCCGTAAAGCTCAGTTATCGGGCATGATTGGCATTTATTGTTAATGTTAGTTGCTCAGACACCCATTTTGGTGGGGCACAGCTTCCTGCGTTGGTATTTTACCAAGGGCATATTCTTATATCGATGCCCCGGACGCAAGTTTCTGTGCACTCAAATTGCTGGATAACCTAATGATAGTTCAAATCAACCCCATGCAGGCTCCCAAACGTCAATATATCGTCAGATGTCAAAAAGGCGCAAACTGCGCCTTTTGCCGGGATTGCAGCGGTTACACCGCTTCGCCGTGCGCGCTGATATGATGCTGATCTTCCGGGATAGCATCCCAACCTTCCTTGATGTTGCGCAATATTTCGATGACATCATCGATTGCCTGAACATCATTGTTGAGATTTGCCTCTGAAATTCGTCTGAGCATAAATTCATACAGTTCGCTCAGATTGCGTGATATTTCACCACCGGCATCCATATTAAGGCTGTTGTTCAGACCATTAATAATACCAACGGCTTTGCCAATCAATATCCCCTTATTGGCGATATCACCTTGTTCGATGGCATAACGACTCTGAGCCAGACGCTCAAGCGCACCGGCAAACATCATCTGGATAATCCGATGAGGTGATGCCACAGCGATTTCACTCTCCAGGGAAACCTTGCGGTATGATCTCATTGATCCTCTCATAACTCACCTACCTATCTGCATCTATCGCTTTGTAAACATTGACCTGACGTTTACTTTTACTGCCAAGACACAAAAGTGACTGACGATGGGCCCGAAGCTCTGCGCCATCACGCGCAAACGAACGGGTAAGCTCCAATTGCTGCTGCAAATACTGCCGATCGGTAAAACTATCGTCTGCCAGCAATTCATCGAGTAAAAGTTGACGCTTGTTTACCAGCTCTTGCAAATCTGATACCAACATATCAGTTGATGCGTCTTCAGCGGTGTTCGAAGCGAGTTGAGAAAACAGTTCAGCCATTGCTGTATTCACGTTATCCAGAGCCTGCATGCTGCCTCCTTACTGTTTAATCACACCGGGCAGCGAGTTCAGCCTGTCGGCCAGCCCCTGACTTTGTTGATTGAGTTGTGCCACAACCAAATCCATGGCGTTGAACTGTTTTAGCAGTCGGGCCTCCAGCTGCCCCATCTTGCGGGTAAATGCAGCGCGCTGGTCATCCAGTCGCTGCTGTTCAGAGGTATAGGAATTATTGCGGCTGTCTATCACGCCGCCGGCTTTAACGTAACCCTCGACCATGCCATCAAGTCTGTTGGCTATCCCAGAATTTTCAGTGGCGAACAGACTTTCAAGCTTGCCCATATCATTGGTAATGGCTTCCGTCAGCTTATTGTCATCAACCGACATTTTACCGTACCTGTCGATACTGATGCCGATATCGTAAAGCGCCAGGGAGCCGCCAGTGCCATCATCAACCCGTTCACTGACAATATTCCGCAGTTGTGACTCCAGCGAGCGGATCATCGAATCCCCCTGCAGCGCTGCAGCTTCTTTTTTCTCTGCGTCGTAGGAAGACAGCTTATCAATGGAACCAATCAGATCGTTGTAGGCTTTGACAAAGGCATTAACGTTTTCCTTAACCGCATCATTGTCCTGCTCGATCGTCAGTGTGTGGGTCTTGTTGATATCGGCATCAGTCAGTTTCAGCGTGACGCCGGCAATCGCCCCGTCGACGGTATTGCCTGACGAGGTCAGTTTCTGATTGTCGATATAGATGATTGAATCCTGGGCATTCTGCAGTGTCTGCAAATTAGCCCCGCCGAACATATCAGTAAGTCCGGTACCAGTGTTATCTGTTGGAGTAATATTGATTTGGTTGGCTGTGCCACTGGAATGACTGCTGAATACCAACTGATTGCCGGCATCACTTCTGATGACAGTTGCCGTCACGCCAACATTATCAGAGGCGTTATTGATATTGGCTGCGATGGTCGACAGGTCATCCGTACTGCCAACCGGCACAGAAAAACTTTTACCATTGACGGTAAATGCCAGAGAACCTTCGCCCACCGGTGCACTGGCATCGGTCACATGGCTACCGCCAACTTTATGAGCCTGTGCCAGCTGTTCAACTTTAATGCTGTATATGCCAGCCTGAGCAGATTTGCTGGCCTCGGCGGTGAAAAACGCAGAGTCACTGGTGGACACTTTGCGTTGATTAAGGTTGTCGCCATTACTTAATTTAGCAAGAGCGTCCTGGAAGGTAGACAACTTACTTTTGAGGGTGCCAATGGCCGACACCTTGGAGTCAATGATTTGTTCCGTTCTGTCGAACAGTGCTTCTTTGGGTACCTTTTCAGCATCCACCAACACTTTCACAATGCCGGAAATATCCAGCCCGGAACCAATACCTGTCGCCGTCAGAGCCATAACAACCTCAATACAGGAAAGACGTAGGCGTTATGCCTCCGTCTTCATCAAAAGTCCTGTGACCTCTGACAATTTCGCCGCCAGCTCCAGCGCTTCTTCGCTGGGGATCTGACGGATCACCTCACCAGAGTCCACATCCATTACGCTCACCACATTTGCGCCTGAGCTGTCATCGACACGAAAAGCCAGTCCCTTGCGCATCAAGGACATCATATCTGACATATTAGCTGCCAATTCCTCGAGTTGCTTTTCACTGGGCTTGGGTTTCGCTTCTTCCTTTTTTTCAGTGACTTCTACTGCATTGATCGTGCCACGTGGGTTCAGTTCAGGGGTAGCCAGTTGCGAATGTTTGACCTGGGTCCCACTGAGATCCTGTTTAGCCAGTGTTGACGACGTATTTGTCTGAATTTCCATAGTCGTTTCTCACCTCTAGTTGCCGCGCTTACCTTGCTGTCCAAAGCAGGAAGGGAGATCCGTCACCGAACCTCCCTCCTCACTTCAGATTATCGGTGCCAACTTCTGACTTAGAGCAGGGAGAGGGCAATCTGTGGCAACTGGTTCGCCTGAGCCAACATGGCCGAACCCGTCTGCTGCAGCACCTGGTTCTTGGTCATGGTGGAGGTTTCCTTGGCGAAGTCTACATCCACAATACGGCTTCTGGCATCCGATACGTTGGCCTGGGTATTGGCACTGTTGGCAATGTTGTGGCCCAGACGGTTTTGGATAGCACCAAGCTTAGCGCGCTGAGTATCGATGGTCTTGATAGCGGCATCGATTTTCCCAATCGCCGAGTTACGACCGGCAGAAGTCAACACTGTCAATGAATTGACTGACAGAGTACCAGAGTCGGTCTTTTTCACTGAGATAGTCACATCTTCGCCATCCTGGTGACCTACCTGGAATTTTTTGCCGGCAGAGAAAGTGCCAGTCATCAGTTTGGTATTACCGAAGGCAGTCGTGTTGCCGATAGCGGTAATTTCCAGCGCCAGCTGATCCATTTCGTCTTTCAGCGCCTGCAAGTCTGCGGAGCTGTTGGCACCGTTTTCAGACTGAACGGCCAGGTCACGCATACGCTGCAGCATATTGGTCTGCTCCTGCATCGCACCTTCAGAAATCTGGGCGATGGAGATAGCATCGTTTGCGTTGCGCATGCCTACTTCCAAACCACGCACCTGACTGTTCAGGCGGTCAGAAATGGCCAGACCGGCAGCATCATCTTTGGCACTGTTAATCCGCAGACCACTGGACAGACGCTCCATGGACGTAGCCAGATTGCTGTTTGACAGTGTCAGGTTCTTTTGCGCCTTCAGTGAGGTCACGTTCGTATTAACTGTAATCGCCATAATCCTATCCTCTTGAATAACCTGGCTTTGAAACATGCCTGTCTCTCTTTGCAAGCCAGGCGGGTATTCCTCGTTACAGTTACTTTAACGGCCTCATCTGAACGAACTTTAGGCTTTTTTAAAAAAATTCTAAACTCCTGGATAGCAACTCTTATTTATCTGAAAAATATAGATAAAACAAAACCGGAGGAGGTTTCCCTGCTCCGGTTTTTGCCAACAACATGACATTATCCCAACAACGACAGCGCGATTTGTGGCAACTGGTTGGCCTGCGCCAGCATCGCTGAACCTGTCTGCGACAGCACCTGGTTTTTGGTCATCTGCGAAGTTTCCTTGGCAAAATCCACATCCACAATCCGGCTCTTGGCGTCTGCCACGTTGGCCTGAGTATTGGCACTGTTGCTGATGTTGTGTGACAGACGGTTTTGCACCGCACCCAACTTGGCGCGCTGGGTATCAATCTTTTTGATCGCCGCATCGATGCGGCCGATTGCCGAGTTACGGCCTGCCGATGTTTTAATGGTCAAGGCGTTTACAGACAGACTGCCAGCGTTGTTGGTATTGACCGAAATGGTCACATCCTCACCATCCTGGTGACCTACCTGGAACAGCTTGCCTGCCGAAAAAGTACCTGTCATCAGTTTGGTATTACCAAAGGCAGTACTGTTACCGATGGCGGTAATTTCAGACTTGAGCTGCTCGATTTCATCCTGCAGTGCCTGCAGGTCATCACTGCTGTTGGCACCGTTTTCTGCCTGAATAGACAGATCACGCATACGCTGCAGCATGTTGGTTTGCTCCTGCATTGCGCCTTCCGCAATCTGGGCAATGGAGATCGCATCGTTGGCGTTACGCATGCCAACTTCCAGACCACGAACCTGTGAGTTCAGACGGTTGGAGATCGCCAGACCCGCAGCATCATCACGGGCACTGTTAATCCGCAAACCACTGGACAGACGCTCCATAGAGACTGCCAAGCCGCTGTTGGATGTATTCAGGTTCTTTTGAGCCTTCATGGATGTCACGTTAGTATTAACGTTAATAGCCATTTTCAGTTCCTCTTCCTAGTTGTACCGCCAAGGCTTGGAGCTTGGCTAAATTCTCAATCAAATTTTTGCTTTAACAGTGCCAGCGCTGTTCCTAGAGATAATCAAACAGGGACAGGTTGCTGATTCTGCCAAACACACTCGATACCGCATTCAACGCCAACTGCTGCTTCTCGAACTCGGTAATGGCCGAGGCGTAATCCAGGTCTTCCAGCAGAGAAAGGGCACCGGCGTTAGCCAGTTTTTCTTCCTCATGCCTGGAGGCATAACTGTCAAAACTTTTCAGACTGTTTCCAGCCTCACCTCTGGCAATACTGATCTGGTTCAGACCACTGTCACTATTATTCAACAAATGTGCCAATTTTGATTTGCCGGCTGGAGTGTTAATCTCTTCCGATTCCAGCAACGCAATGGCATCACGGAAATTGTCCAGCAAACTCACCTCTGCCTGAGGCGTCAAAGTCACGCTGTCACCGGCTTTCGGCGTGCCACTGAGCTTGACTTCCATACCGTTGAAGCTCACCGGATTGGCGGCATCGAAGTTGTTCACCGTGGTTACCAGAGCATTACTGGCATCCCTGACTTCCAGATTGACACCACCGGTACCGTTATCGATAAAATTGAGGCTGTAGTCCTGCTCTATATGACTGGCATTGTTGGTAATTTTGGCGCTTTTGACTTCAAAATCCCCGGTCTGTCCAGCCAAATAATTGACAGAATAGTCACCGGTGGGATTAGGGAACATAAAAGCCTTGTCACCGGGGAAATTCGTTGCCACCACCACGCCATTGGCAACTGCCGCATCACGCACGCCCTGATCCCCGCGATACACATAATTACCGGTTGCATCAATCTCGAATGGCAGCGTATCGGTCTTGAACCCGGCAAACAGATAGTTGCCGGCTTCATCCTTGGTATTGGCAATATTCAGCAGCTCTTCGAGGGTGCCGCGCATCTCATCGGCAATCATTTGCCGCTCGGAGTCACTCAGACTGCCGTTGACACCATTGAGGATCTGATCGCGAAAAGACATTGCCATCTCTTCTGCTGCGCCCAGCTTGGTTTCCGCCAGCGACAACCTGTGATTGGCATAGTCAATATTGCGCAGGTACTGATCCAGCAGGGCATTCTGCTGGTTCAGATTATCGATACCATTGGCAGCAACCGGATCGTCAGCCGAGGTATTGACCTTCTTGCCGCTGGACAATTGTTCCAGCAAATTGGCCGAGGCACTTTGCTGCTTGAGGATGCTGTTGATGTTCTGGTTAAACATTTGAGCCGTGGATATACGCATAACTTAGCTCCTAACGCACAGAGGTGAGCAGGCTGTCAAAAATCTGCTGCGACACCGTCATGATGCGCGCTGCCGCCTGATAAGACTGTTGAAAACGCATCAGATTACCGGCCTCTTCATCAAGATTGACGCCAGAGGTGCTCTGAACCCGGGTCATCGCCTGCAGATAAACGGTCTCAGCTGCCTCCATGGTGATCTCAGCCGACTTGGCCTTGTGTCCCACATTTTGCTTGGTGGTTTCGTACACATCGGCGAAGCTGGATTTGCCATTGTTCATCAATTTGGCTTCGTTGAGCTTGGCCATCTGCAGCGCATTGGTGTTATCGCCGGGCTTGATGCTTAAATCGAAGGTGAACCGCTCTGTGGAAGTACCCGTGGCCGTCACTTCAAAGGTAAAGCCGTAGGCACTGATACTGGGCGGAGTATAAGCTGCAGCCGGTCCCAATGAATTGCCATCGGCGTCAAACACTTCAAACTGATTGGTGGCGGTATCGATCTCGAAGGTCAACTCGCTGCCGGTAACCGGAAAGTCAGCGGCATTGCGATTGTCAATGCTGGTCACCCTGACGCTGACATCGCCGGCATTGGAGGCATCCGCAGTAATCCCCGGGGACGCAGCGGCAATCCCTTTGGGATCGGTCATGGCTACCTTAAGCCCCGCAGCCGCACCCGCGGTGGGACGGATCACGAATTTATCGCCGCTGGCCAATGCTCCCGAGTCAATATTCAGGGTAAATCCATCGGCACCGCTCAGCGTTGTACCGGACAACGTCAGATTCTGCACGCTGCCGGTCTGGGTATCTTTAAGTTCATAGGTCGCGGGCGCGGTGAAGGTCAGCTCATACTCTGTGCCTTTGAGTTTGCCGGTATCAGTTATGTTCGCAGACAGCGCGGCAGTCCCGGTATTGGATGACAAGGCACCAACCCGGCCGAAACTGGCCAGAGGGTCATTGATATCGTTAAAAATGTTACTGCCGACTTCACCATTGAGATCCAGCCCTTGTTTCTGCAGTTCGTTGAAGGCATCGGCAACGCCCAGTGCCAACTGACCAATTTCATTGATCGCCGGTTTCAGAGTCTGCTCCCGATACTGGAACAGCGCCCCCAACTCTCCGCCAACCTTGGTGCCATCAAGGGCCACCATCTTGCCACCCACTTCCACCGACAGCCTTGGTTCCTGAGGAAAAGGGTCGCCTGGCTGCATGCTCACCGCCATGGTTTCCTGGCCGGCCACCAGCATGGCGGAGCCCCCCAGCATGACGCTTTTCACACCACCGTCCTGAGGGATGACATTAATCTGCACATAACCGCTGAGTTCTTTGAGCAATCTGTCCTGCTCATCAAGCAGTTGCATATTGCCGTCACCTGACTTCATCAACTCACCGTTGAGCCGGGCCAGTTCAGTGGCAATATCGTTGACCCGTTTGGTCACGCCGTCTATTTGGTCGTTGGTGTACTTCATCTGGCCATCCAATCCGGTCTGGATTTGGTTGATGGCACTGGCCAGCTGACCGGCCGAATTCAATACCCCACCACGGATCCCCAGGTCATCAGGCTGATCCACCAGATTGCCCAAATCGCTGAACAGATCGCTCAATCCCTGGGGCACAGCCTTGCCAATCTGGGAAAACAAGGCATCCAGCTCGGTCAACTTACTGTGGCTGGTTTGTGCATGACTCAGTGCCGATTGTCCAAGGCGCAGCTCGCGGGTGGCAAAATCGTTATAGATACGCTTGACGTCACTGACATAACTGCCGGTGCCATAGAAATTACCACCAAAATTCTGTGGCAACAGTGCAGATTGTTGGGCAACCTGACGGTGATAACCTTCAGTATTGACGTTGGTAATATTGTTACCGGTCACACCGAGCTGTGATTGCGACGCCAGAATGCCGGTTCTGGCAATATTCAGTAAATCCACGCCCATTCAGTTATTCTCCCGACCGAGTATCGAGCCCTGCTACACCGGACGTCAGTTGCTCAACCACTTTGCTCATCACTCGCATCACTTTGTCGGCATAACCGGGATCAGTGGCATATCCCGCCTGCTGCAGACCCTGCATAAAGGCTTCAGGGTCTTTGGCCGCAGCGCGGGCTTCACCGTATCGGTCACTGCTGCGGATAAATTCAACAAAGTCCTCAAAACTGCTGGCCAGTGAGTCATATACCCTAAAGTCAGCCTGTTGACGCACTGCCACGCCCTGCTCAAACTCCAGCGTCGAGACTCTGGCTTTGTCTCCTTCCCAGCGTTTATCCGCCTTGATATTGAACAGATTGTTGCTGGGAGTGCCGTCAGTGCGGCGCACCATCTTCTGTCCCCAGCCGGTTTCCAGCGCAGCCTGCGCCAGCAGCACTTCAGGTTCAGTGCCCAATTTGCGCGCCGCTTTATCCGCCAGCGGAAACAGCCGCTCAACAAACTCCTGCGGCGAGGCAAACTCAGCCTTTTCAGGTTCAGGCTGCGGCGGCAATAACTTGCCCCCCCCGACAGGCGATGAATCAACGGCAGAACTGACAATATGGGGCGTGTGGGGCGTGTCGAAATGCTGACGATTTCCTCGCAGTCCACTGGCGGGCATAATGTTGGACGTTTCCGGTGCCAGTTGCTGCACCATCAGATCAGCAAGACCAAGCGTACCTTTGGCACCCAATTCCACGGACATCTGCTGATCCCGCATCTGCTCATAAAACTGGGTGTACTGAGTGTTGAAGGGGCTGTCGGACTTAAAGGCTTCGTTGGCATCCCGCATGCTCTGCATCAGCATCTGCACGAAGATACCTTCAAATTGAGCCGCAACTTCTTTCAGCGCGGCTTTGTCGTCCTGCTGTGCCCGGGCCCTGAGATTATCCAGGGCCGCAAGGTCAAGATACTGAGCTGAGTTTGCAAGCTTATCCATGGCCAGTGCCGGAAATCAGATGATGATAAGTTCACCATGCAAAGCCCCTGCCACTTTCAACGCTTCCAGAATGGCCAAGACATCCGAGGGGGCTGCCCCAACCAGATTCACTGCCCGGACCAGCTCATCCAGAGTGGTGCCCGGGTTAAACAGGAACATACGGCGATTGTTTTGATCTACCCCAATAGTACTTTCCGGCGTGACCACGGTATCGCCCCCCCCCAAAGGGTTCCCCTGTGACACATTAAGCGACTCGGCAATGGTTACCGTCATGCCACCATGGGTAACTGCGGCCGGCAGCAGACGCACATTTTCGCCCACCACAATGGTGCCGGTGCGGGAGTTGACGATCACCTTGGCGGCCTCCTCGGCGATATCCACAGTAATGTTTTCCAGCGTAGCCAGAAACGACACCCGCTGGGATGCATCCCGGGGCGCATTCACCTGCACTGATGTGGCATCAACCGCTTTGGCCATATCCGGTCCCAGCAGATTATTGATCGCCGATGCCATATTTCTGGCAGTAGTGAAATCGGCCCGGCGCAGGTTAAAAGTCAGAAAATCGCCGTTGGCAAAAGGGGTTGCGACGCTGCGCTCAACGATGGCGCCGTTGGGAATGCGTCCGACTGTCGGCGTATTTTGAATCACCTGAGAACCATCCAGACCTTCGGCACTGAAACCGCTGACCACCAAACTGCCCTGGGCAATCGCATAAACATTGCCATCGACCCCTTTCAGGAAGGTTTGCAGCAGGGTGCCACCGCGCAGACTCTTGGCTTCGCCCAGGCTGGAAACTGTAATATCCAGTGTCTGCCCGGGTTTAATAAACGCTGGCATCTCGGCATTGACTGCAACCACAGCAACGTTTTTGACCTTGGGCCGAAAATTGTCCGGCAGGTTGATGCCAAAATTCTTCAGCATGGTCTTGAAGGTTTGTTCGGTGTAGCGGGTCTTCTCACCGGTTCCCGGCAAGCCCACCACCAGCCCGTAGCCAATCAACTGGTTGGTACGAACCCCCTGAATATTGGCGATATCTTTAATCCGCTGGGCATCTGATGGCAGAGAAATCAACATCAGTGCCATTGCGATCAGTGCATGCCATTTCATATCAGACCTCCTTAAAACGGCCACCAGTCACTGAAAAAGAACTTACTCAGCCAGCCCACTTTCTGGGCATCAGCAAAGGTGCCTGAACCACTGTACTGAATGCGGGCATTGGCGACCCGGGTCGACTCAATGGTATTGTCCGGGCGAATGTCCTGGGAACGCACCAGTCCGGTGAGGCGAATAAACTCGTCACCGTTGTTGATGGTGATCCATTTCTCACCGCGGATCACCAGATTGCCGTTGCTCAGCACCTGCATGACGTTGGCGGAGATATTGCCTGACAGACTGTTACTCTGATCCGCCGCCGACTCACGTTTGGTGTTCATGCTGTCTTTGTAGGCCAGATCCAGCGGCACGCCTTTGATGGTCAGATTGCCGCCTCCGGCGTAAATGGGGTCGAGCGTTAAATCCGACCCCTTCTTGATATCATTGTTGGCACTTTTGGATGCCTGGGTCGACTCGCTGAGGACCACGGTGATGATGTCGCCAACCTTGTGCGCCCGCATATCTGAATACAATCCGGTCGCCTGACTGTCCTGATAGATAGAGCCGGTGACCTCCACTTTGGTGGCCGGCTGCTCGGGATACACAGGTGCATAGTAAGGATCATCGGGAATGGGCTTTTGTGAGGTGTTGGCGCAGCCTGCGGCCAACATCAACGCCATGGAAACACATGCCAGCCTAATCATAAATCACCCGCCTCAGAGCTGCTGGTTAACATAGTTGAGCATCTGATCCACTGCCGAAATCACCTTGGAGTTCATCTCGTAGATCCGCTGACTTTCAATCAGATTCACCAACTCTTCCGTCACATTGACGTTGGACGTCTCCAATGCACCCTGACGAATCGCTCCCAAACCATCGAGCGATGCCGTACCCTGAATCGGCGCACCACTGGCACCGGTCTCCAGATACATGTTCTGGCCTATGGGATCCAGACCGGAGGGATTGATAAAGTCAGACACACTGAGTTGCCCCACGACCTGATTTTCAGCGGCGCCGGGGATCTTTACCGAAATTTCGCCTTCCGCCGAAACGGTAATGGCTGTAGCATCTTCCGGGATGGTCACCGGCGGCTGGATGACATAGCCGGACCCCGGGGTCACTATCTGACCTGTGTCATCCAGGGTGAACTGGCCGTTACGGGTATAAGCTGTGGTACCGTCAGGCAGTGCCACTTCAAAAAAGCCCGGACCTTCAATCATCAGATCCAGCGAATTATCCGTGGTCAGCATATTGCCCTGGGTAAACATCTTCTGGGTCGCGACCACTTTGGTACCCGCGCCAATATTCAGACCATTGGGTAATTTGGTATTGGCGGCACTGACACCACCGGCCTGGTTGACAGTTTGATACAACAGGTCTTCAAACACCGCGCGGGTTTTCTTGTACCCTATGGTGCTGGCGTTCGCCACGTTATTTGAGATTACCGAAATATCAGTTTGTTGGGCGTCTAAGCCGGTTTTACTGATCCAGAGTGCGGGATGCATAATTCAATCTCCTGCTTAGCTGATACGCAATAACGCGTCCGACGTGCGGCTGGTTTCTTCCGCGGTCTTCATCATTTTGATCTGCATTTCAAACTGGCGTTGCATGTCGATCATCGCCACCATTTCGTGTACGGCGTTGACATTACTGCCCTCCACCGCACCACTGAGCAAGCTGACGGTTGGATCAGCCGGCGCATTCTGACCATTCATCTGCCTGAACAGGCCATCAGCGCCACGCATCAGATTGGTATCACCCGGATTGACCAGCTTGATTTGTGCCACTTCCTCTATCACCTCGGCGGTCGCTCCCTGAGGTCTCACAGAGATAATGCCGTCTTTGGAAATTTCGACTTTCTCGATAGGTAAAGGCAGTACAATCGGTCCGCTATCACCCATGATGGGATTGCCCCTGTCATTGCGCAGCACACCGGTGGCGTCAAAACTCAGGCTGCCGGAGCGGGTATAAGCCTCACCACCATCTTCAGCCTGCACAGCAATCCAACCGTCACCATCAATGGCAATGTCCATATCCCGACCAGTGCTCTTGATGGGGCCAGCGTTAAAGTCCGCCGCCGGATTTTCCGTCATTGCAAACACCCGGGTAGGCAACCCCTCACCAAATGCCTGCATGGTACGGGCCTGTTCAATATCAGCCTTGAAACCATCAGTGTTGGCATTGGCCAGATTGTTTGCTCTGACCGCCAGCGAGTGCATATTCTGCTTGGCACCCGTCATGGAGATGTAGAGAAACTTGTCCATTGACCGCTCCGTCAAAGAATTTACTTAACTGAGTGTTGAGCAATCTTTATGCCAATTGGCAATTGACGATAAGCGTTTGAATTTAAGGAAAGGAAAATACAGCAAGAATAAAAGCGGCAGCCTTTTGCCGCATATGGGCAAAAGGCTGCAAAGGGGCGTTATCAAGCCGCCCGGGAGATCATCAGCGGATCTGCAAAATGGTCTGCTGCAGGGTGTTATTCACTTCCAGTGTACGGGAGTTGGCCTGGAAGTTACGCTGAGCCGAAATCAAATCCACCAGCTCAGTGGTCAGATCCACGTTGGACTGCTCCAGTGCCGAGGAACGGATATCCCCAAAGGTACCACTGGCAGCCTCTCCGGCCAGCGCCTGACCGGAGGCCAGACTTTCCTTCCAGGAGGTATTACCCACCTGCGTCAACCCCTGCTCGTTGGCAAACCTCGCCAGCGCCACCCGCGCCAGAGGCACAGTAGAGCCGTTGCTGTATGAGGCGGTAATCAAACCATCAGTACCAACCTCCACATTAGTCAGACGACCAACGGTTGTTCCATCCTGAGTCAGCGCCGTCACCTCAAAGGGCGAAGCGTACTGAGTCGGAGAATTGAAGTTGATGGTCAGGGTCTGGGTACCGTCAGCTCCGGCGCCCAGTGCGCCGGCACCGTTGATCCCCAACTCTTCGGTAGTGATAACAGCAGGATCTGAGCCGGTAAAGGTACCAGTGTCGTTGTAGCTCAGCACGGCACCGGTCCAGCCACCCACATCAGCGGTTCCGGTCGCATCCGGGGTACCGTCACCGTTGGTATCTGTCTGATAGCTTCCGCCGGCCCCGGCCATATTCACCGGCTTTCCGTCGACAGCGTAAAATGCCACCCAGTTACTCTCGCCGGTGTATGCCGCATTTTCCGGACGGATAAAATAGCTGGTCAGAACATGAGGCTCACCCAGCGAATCATAGAACGTCAGCGAGGTGGAATTGTTGAAAGTGTCTGGGTTATCAGGGTCAAAATTCGCCAGCACCTTGGTGGACTCTCCGGCATTCAGGTTCATCTGAATACCCACTTCTTCGGTTTTCTGTGGACTGCCCGCGGTATCCGGGATCTGTACCGACTTGGTAGTGGACAGACTCACAGAGGTGGAGTTGCCCTCTTTATCCACGGGGAAGGTCTGCAGGAAGTTACCGGCAGCGTCGACGAGAAAGTTATTAGCGTCAATCTTGAACGCGCCGGCGCGGGTGTAGGAATAATCCTGATTCCCGCTGCCCGCAGAAGTAATGAAGAAGCCGCCACCACTGATCGCCATATCCAGCGCGTTGTTGGTGAACTGCAGACTGCCCTGGTGGAACTGCTGAGCCACCTGAGTTGTCGTCACACCACCACCCACGGCCGTTCCCGCATTGGAGAAAATTGAGTTGGCATACACATCAGCAAACTCAGCGCGGGATTCCTTGAAACCAACAGTATTAACGTTGGCAATATTGTTGGCCGTGGTATTCAGATCTTTCTGCGATGCCGCAATACCACTCAAAGCAATGTTAAAAGACATAATTCACCTCTTGGATCCAGATGGAGGCGCATTAACGCCTCGCCTATTGCGTGCATCAGCTTTCCGCTACCGCCAACACATCCGATAATTTCACGCCGCCAATTCCCCGCAGATTGAGTACTGCGCCGGTTGCCGCAGTGCCCAGCGACACACTGGTCACATGGGCATAGGTGGAGACCGCCAGTTCCTGGGACTCACCATCAACCCGGCCACTGGCCTTGAAGGTATAGTTGCCCTGAGCGACCGGCTCACCTTTGCTGTTCAGACCGTCCCAATTAAAGTCGATATTGCCGCCCTTGCTGCCATCGACCTTAAAGGTAGTAACCAACTGTCCCTTGTCATCCTCCACCCGCACGGTGATTTCATCGATCGGCTTGGGTGAGGTGACCACACCTTTAATGTTCTGCTCTTCGGTACTGACATGACCTGTACCGGAAGGGATAAGTACCTTCTGCCCCACTAACCCTGATGCCTGCAACGCCTGGCTTGAGGTCATAGTGCTGTTGAGGTTGAGGATCTCCTGATTGAGTTTGGAAATACCATCTACAGTGGAGAACGATGCCATTTGTGCAATCATCTGGTCGTTTTCAACCGGCTTGAACGGATCCTGCATGGACAGCTGCTGGGTCAGCAGCGCAAAAAAGTCCGCCTGGGTCAGTTCCTGGCCTTTCTGCTCCGGCACAGTTTTGCCGTCCTGCAGACGCATGGGATCCAGCACAGGATTATTCTGGCTGATCTGATTATTTGTGCTGCCCGCAGTATTGCTCTGCACCTGGGATGGGCTGCTCTGATTACTCAGGGGCGATGTATTGCCGCTGAGAGGATTGATGAGGCTCAAGACTTACCTCCTGCTCTGCCCTGTTATTTGCCCATGTTCAATGTTTGCTGCAGCATCGACTTGGCGGCTTCAGCGACCTGAACATTCATCTGATAAGAGCGGGAAGCGGAAATCATATCGGCCATCTGCTCCATCACATTGACATTGGGTTTATAGATAAAACCGTCTTTGTCAGCCATGGGATGCTGGGGAGCAAACTCCTTTTGCAGTGGTGAATCACTCTCCACAATCCCTTTTACCTGGACACCGACGGCCTCCTGCTGCTGATAACTGGCCTTGGCAAGTTCGGCTTCAAATACCGGATAACGTGCCCGATAAGTCCCATCCACACTGCTGGAAACCGCATCCGCATTGGCAATATTACTGGCGGTGGTGTTGAGACGAACCGACTGCGCCGACATGCCGCTGCCTGATACATCAAAGATATTGAACAGACTCATGGATTACCCCCCTTTCAATGCCTTTTTCAGACCGGCAAATTTACGATCCAGAAATCCCAGAGACATCTGATACTCAATCGCATTTTCCATAAATGCCGTTTTCTCCTGCTGGATATCTACGGTATTGCCATCACCGGTATCCGGCTGATTGGGAATGCGGTATTTCACATGCTGTTCAGTCAGTGCCTTCAAGTCGAAATGCTTTTCGTGGCTTTGAGCCATGGCGAGACCGCCCTGACGGGTTTTGGCATCCTGCAGTGCAGCGGAAAAATCCACATCCCTGGCTTTGTAATGAGGTGTGTCGGCGTTGGCGATATTGCTGGAGATCACCTCTGCACGCTGAGAACGAATTCCCAGAGTGTATTGATGAATACCCAGAGCTTTATCAAACGAGAGTGCCATAAATTTGCCTCCTCAGACCTTTGAGTCTTTAAAAGCAATTCACGTGCCAAATGAAAAGGGACTGCGATTGGCAGTCCCTCTGAGTTTATCCAAACAGGCAGTAAAGCCTGCTTAGCCGCGCTTTCGGTAATAGATCCCCGGATTACAGCGCACCATATCAAACTGGTCTGTCATACCGGCAGCCGATTCAGATGCCCCGAGAAACAGAATGCCGCCGGGATTTAAAGCGGCAGCAAATTGCCGCAATATGTTGGCCTTTGCCTCAGGAGAAAAGTAGATAAGCACATTACGACAAAAAATGATGTCGAACTTGCCCAAAGAGGCATAACTTTCCAGCAGGTTATGAGGCCGGAAATTCACCATATTACGCACCTGCTCTTTCAGACGCATACTGGTATCACGGCAGGGTTCAAAAAACTGACGTTTGCGTTCTTCCGACAATCCCCGCGCCAGTGCCAAAGAATCATATTCGGCGTTACGACAACGATCCAGCATAGAAGGCGATAAATCCGTAGCCAGAATCTGCACCCCATTAGGCACAGTTCCCGGACGCTTCTGCTGACTCTCCAGTACTGTCATGGCAATGGAATATGGCTCCTGACCGGACGAACAGGCGGCTGACCAGATTTTCACCGCACGTCCGAGGCTGGCAAACTCGCCCAGCAATTCATTGGCCAGCAATTCAAAAGGATACCTGTCTCGAAACCAAAGCGTTTCGTTGGTGGTCATGGCATCAATGACTTCAGATCGCAGTTGCCGCTCTGCTGGCTTCATGGACTTTTGCACCAGCTCAGAGAGGGTGGGCAAACTGTATTTACTCATCAAAGGTGCCAGACGACTGCGCACCAGATATTGCTTGTTGTCCCCCAACACTATGCCACTGTGTTGTTCCAGAAATTGCCTGAACTGCACATACTCAGTATCGGCAAGCGTCTTATTCGGCACTGTTTATTCCTATTTCACAACGCCCATCTCCGGGCGAAAAGACTGTCCCCAAAGGCGTTACACATCAATGCACAGATGCTTATTCACTTTGGTAGCCAACTCGTCCGGATTGAATTTGGCAATAAAATCATCGGCGCCGACCTTTTCCACCATAGCCTGGTTAAAAACCCCACTCAGAGAAGTGTGCAGCACCACTTTAATATCTTTCAGTTTTGGATTGGCCCGGATCTCGGATGTCAGCGTGTAGCCATCCATCTCCGGCATTTCGATATCAGAAATAATCAGCGGGATCTCATCGGCGAGGTTTTCCTGATCCTCAGCAAAGCGCAGCAACATGTTCAGCGCTTCCCGGCCATCTTTGGCAGTATCAATCTGCAGCCCCAGTGACTCCAGAGAGCGAATGATTTGCTTTCTGGCCACCGACGAATCGTCAATCACCATAATATGATACGACTTATCCTTATCTATGGTCAGCTGTTCCTGCGCCGCTTCACTGAGATCCGTCTTAACCGGTGAAATTTCATCCAGGATTTTCTCCACATCGAGGATTTCCACCAATTCCCCTTCAATCTCCGTCACCGCCGTCAGATAAGAGGTTTTCCCAGTGCCATTGGGTGGCGGCATAATATCTTCCCAGTTGGTATTGATAATGCGCTCAACCGATTTAACCAGGAATCCCTGCACACTGCGGTTGTACTCGGAAATAATGATGAAACAGTCGCTGACATCAAGAATAGGTTTTCCGCCGGTAGCCGCACTCAGATCGATGACCGACAGCGTCTGACCACGGATCTGCGCAATGCCCCGGATATAGGAGCTGAGTTTGGGTAACTTGGTCAAAGGCGGGCACTGTAATACCTCCTTCACCTTAAATACGTTAATCCCGAAACGCTGCCGTCCGTTTAATTTGAACAGCAACAACTCCAGTCGGTTTTGTCCTACCAGCTGGGTTCGTTGGTTCACCGACTCAAGAATACTTGCCATAAAAGTGCCTTGGGTGCTCTGAATTTAAAAGAAGCCTAACTTGGAGTATAGGCACATTCCTTGCTTTGTTCCCGATAAGTGGGATTTGACATCGGAATATTGACGATCCTTTGACAGTTCCCATGTCGGGCCTTGCTTCAATGTGGAAAGTATAGGTGTAATCTGACCTGACTAGCTAGTCTGTAACTCATGAATATCAAAGCAATTAACATCGCGCTCTCGTTTTTGCTCGGAATCTGCTTCAGCGTCAGGGCTGAACTCACCGTGCCCTCGGAAGAAGAGATCCAACAGTTGGCTAAGGCGACCGTCGCCGAGCAAATTGATAATGTCGCCGGAGCAAAAGTCGTGATTGAGCCACAAATGCTGGGGGCCAGAATGACGCCTCCCCGTTGTGAATATCCACTTCAGGCCAGTATGGCATCGGATCGTGAAATCAACCGAAATAACACCGTCAAAATATCCTGCACCACGCCGGATCTGGATTATCCCTGGCAAATGTTCGTCGCCGTGCGGGTCGAAATATTACGTCCGGTTGTCGTCGCCGATGCTCACATCGGCCCGGGACAGCTGTTGGACGAAGGCAATCTGCGACTTGAATGGCTGGACGAAACTCAGCTCAGAGGCACACAGTTTGAAGATGTACAGGATCTATTGGGAACCCGGGCCAAACGGCGGATAGCCAAAGACTCGGCGATCTTTGCAGCCAATGTGTGTTACGTGTGCCGCGGCGATCAGGTTGAAATTCTCGCCCGCACCCCGGGGTTTATGGTAAAAACCCACGGTGAAGCCCTCCAGGATGGTGTGGTCGGTGACCAAATAAGAATCAAAAACACTCGTTCCAACAAACACTTGGATGCTATCATTACAGCCGTTGGCGCAGTGGAAGTGAAAATGTAATATTTCACTAAAGTTAATTACCTGTTTGCCGATACAAAGTTACAGACTCTAGAGACACTGAAGCAGGAGCCAAACAAGGCTATGGATATCAACAAATTGAACGGTGTGAACAACACCCGAACCCGCAACGCGGTTGGTGATGCCAACCAGGCGTCCAAGTCGGTCGATACTCAACCTGCAGCGTCAACCGATAAGCCTGACTCAGTCAGCATTACTCCCCAGGCTCAACAGCTTCAGGGAGCATACAGCAGGATGGCCGCCATGCCTGAAGTGGATGTACAGAAAATCGCCGAGATAAAGCAGGCCATTGCAGAAGGACGCTATAAAGTCGATCCGGAAAAACTGGCAGCCAATATCGCGCAGTTTGAGCAGGAATTGCAGGATCTGAACAGCTGATATGACAACTGATATCACCACACTGCTGGATTCTCAGCGTCAGGCACTGGCAAAGCTCCACGAAATCATCAGCGATGAAAAGCAAGCACTCAGCGAACAACAGGCTGAGTCTTTGCTTGCGCTTGCTCAGCAGAAACACTCCCTGCTGCAACAGCTGCAACAATTCGATGCCCAGCTCTCAAAACATCCAGACCGAGCTCGCCTGACCATGGACTTGGCTGATGCCGTGGCCGATATCAAAGATGCGCTGGCCCGTTGCCAATCGGCCAATGAAGCCAATGCCAAACTGATAGAGATGAATCTGGCCAGTATTAATCGCCTGACCTGCGCCCTTCAGGCCAGCCGCAATGCCAGCAGCCTCACCTATGATGGCAAAGGTAAAACCTCCACCATTTCAACGCTGGGCAATAATCTTAAAGTCTGACCCGAACGGGCTATTTCAGTTAGCCCAGTGACATCCCCCCTAGCGATAGACTAGCTGGCTTGAGGTTTGAGTATTCATTCTGTGTTGCATCACTACCGCTCTCACACAGCTATCGGATCTCTCCATCAAGACCTTTTCGAGCTGCGCCGCAGTGCCCGCCATGCCTTAACTCTCAGGTCGCCATTCGCGGATTACCTGCAGACACGAATGGCTGACAATAGCCGGCGCCGATAAACAGCAGACACGCGCCGATAAATCGTGCGCCCGTTTACGTTCATCAGCTGTCACGTCCTGATTCATATCCAGAACCGCAACTGAATCCCGCACGCAGGTGCACCAACCTCTTGGTATCGCCTACATTTTCAAACAAGAAACGCTATCCGAGCCCATGATGGGTCACTGAAACAGTGAACAACAGGAAGGTGCAAAAGGAAGTAAAAAAGCCATGTAACATGTTGATGCGGATATTGATGCCTATTGCCAGGATCCGATAGTTGCAGCGAGTCGCTTGCAGGCATCTTAAATACAGGAGCCCTGCAATTTTCTGTACGGGACAGAGATAGCCAAGGCATCTGATATCTCGGTACCTCTTTGCATCTCTTCACGCATTTGAGCATTAACAAAAACTCAAAGGGCTCCGCATGGGAGCCCCAAGACCAGTACCAGAACATCAGAAGTAGGTGACCGACTTCACCCGCTGCGAGCGGTTTTCCTGCTGATACAGATCCCACACCAAACCAAAATCCAGTTCCAGTTCAGTCACATAATGGTCACCGGCCGGATAACTTTTTACCACGCGGGCACCACGGATCAGACCGCTGACACTGGCTTTAACATCATCACTTTTTAACAACCAATCTCCCACCTGACTGCTGGCGGACAACTGCTGACCATAGACCTGTTCGGCCAATTCACGATAGGCCTCGATTTTGGAAGCCTGCATCGCCATCAACACTCTGTGACTCTGCTGATCTGACGGTTGGGTCGCCAGGGGTGCATAGCCAATTGCGGTCAACTTGGGAAAAGTTTTGGGGGCTTCGGTTTCCCACTGTACATACTTGTCATTACTGCTGCATGCGCCCAGCAGTAACACCATTGCCAATACCAAGATTCTCATTGTCTGTCTCCCAACATCTGTACCTGCCCATATCCGGGCTGTTCATAGCGATACAGCAATCCTTTATCCGACACGACTTTCTGTGATGCCGTCAGATAGGCGCCAAGTTCCTGATAGCTGGCATAAGCTGACGCCGCCGACACTACCCGGTTATTGCCCAAATCAATCAGCCTGGCATTGAGTTGCAGCCCATGGATATCCAGGCTCATGGTTGACACCAGACCGTACTCCACCAGCACATCACCGGGCAGCAATCGCCAGTCGCGGGAGAGCAACAGATTTCCGGCATCGGTAATACGCATGGCTTCGGCAACATTCACATCCACCACGTTGAAATGCCTGTTGTGCAGCTCAGCCATCATCCCCTGTTGCAGTTGTTGCCCCAGCGCATTGACATCCTGCATATTGCCGACCATCACCGGCGTTGCGACCACAACCGGTTGGCTTGGGCGCAGGGCATCATTATTGAGCACCAGCTCCAGCACAGTGCGGCTGGCCAAATGATTGACAGCAGAACGCGGAGGCTTGCCATATTCATGCTGCAGGCTCATGGGGTCCGGCCCGGATGTTTGTGCGGCACAGGCCCCCACCAGCAAAAGCAGGGGCAACAATTTCATTTGTTTGAACATGATGTCGTCCTTTATCACAGACGTGCTGACAATATAGTTGCTCTGATACTGTATCGGCCACTAGGTCCCGGACTTTACCCTGATTTTCCAGCGCAACCGACGCACCACAGGTTCCATTCTGGCATGAGGCATGGTTATTGCTTAACTATTACTTAGATAGCGCTTATTAGTGCAACTGGCTTTCGTTCACGACTGCGAAACGCCAACAGAATGACGTTGGAGAGGACACATACCATGCGGATTTATATTGCCCTGTTTGCCACGCTGCTTGCCTGGCCGCTGCAGGCTGGCTGGATCACCGCGCAGGGCAGCGCCCAAATCATGGATGGCGACATCCCCAAAGCCAGAGAAGAGGCAATTGCTCAGGCCATCAGCTATGCCTCTTTGCAAACCGGTATTTCGGTCAGCAGTCAGCAGCAGGTCACAGATGGCCGTTTGACCATGGATCAATTCACCCTGACATCGTCCCTGAACAATCCGGATATTCAAATTATCAGCGAGTCCATTCGTGACGATCTGCTCACCATCAATCTGAAAATTGCCGCCCGTGACAACAGTGCCAGCCAATGTATGGAAAACTCGGTCAAAGCCGCCATATTGCTTCCCCAAAGCCTGCTCAGCCAACGTCAGCAGCTCAGCTATGGGCAACTGTTGGGGTTTGAATCAGCCTTGTCCACACAATTGGGACAACTTATCGATAAGCAGTCCAGAGCAGCATTCACTCACCTGCACGCCGATGACAAGCTTGATTTGAGTCAGGCTCTGGCCGATACCACTGGCTACAGTTTGCCAACCTGGCTGACCGAACACACCGACAGCCAGTATCTACTGTTGCCGACAGTCAAAGATCTGTCAGTACTGCCGCCTGAGTCGAGTTTGCTGGGTCTTTGGCAACATACACCACTGCGAAATTTCAGCATCAACCTGGCGCTGTATCATGGCATCAGTGGGGAGAAAATCTGGAGTCAGGACTACCATACTCAGGCGGAATGGAATTTTCCGCTGCAGGCCAGTGTTCCTCCCGCTCAGAGTCAGTTCTGGGAATCGGTATTTGGACGGGAAGTCAGAAAAACCCTGAGTAATGCCGTCAAAGACATAGACAATGCCCTGATCTGCAGGCCGGTACTGGGACAGGTCGTGGCCCGGGATAACAACCGCATTATTGTCAATCTGGGACGCAGACACGGCGTACGGCCGGGCGACAAGTTCAAGCTGGTACAGCAGCAACAAATTACCGACAGATATGATCGCCACAAGGCTCTGGCTCACGACAGCAACGTGTCTGTCACCATAGATCAGGTCACCGAAATGAGTGCCACAGCGCCGCTGACGGCAGCGCCTGGGGCGCTGGCCATTCAACTCAACGATCTGGCGATAAAACAGTAAGGAATCAATATGACAGACCTGTTGCAGCTTAATCTGCAGGTCATTGCACAGCGCTGGCCAGCAATAGCAGGCCAGCTCGCGCCCCTGTCCACAGACAGCCTCAATGCCACTCTCGTTGAGGGGCTGGAGCAAACGATCAGCATTAACGGACTGCAATTATCCAGTCGGCACGGACGTATCAGAGAGGCCGCATTACTCTGCAGTCAGGTGCCCCGGGACACCGAAAGTCTGCATCTTTATGGCACTGGCATGGGCGATGTTGCCATTTATCTGCTGGAAAACCATCCTCTGCAATCCCTTTATGTCCATCTGATGAACCTGAAAGTGTTCAAACTGCTGCTGACATACACCAACCAAAGTGAATGGCTGAGTGACCCCAGGGTACAACTGATCGCCACGCCCGACAGCGACTATCCCAAACAGCCGAATATTGCAATTCCCCCCGAACTGGCACTGTGTGATGAAGATTACTCAGTGGTGCGCGATATGTTGGTGTATGAACTCAATCGCGAGCACGTTAACCATAACCGCAGTCAACAAATAGACAGATACAAACACAGACTGGCGAGCAACCGCGGCAATCTGCAGGCCGATGCCGATGTCTCAGTCATGACCGCAGATTACCACTGCCAGCAGGCGCTGGTTATCGCCGCCGGTCCCAGTTTGGAAGAGCATTACCAAGCTCTGTTACAAATCAGCAAGCGGCCACGTTCACAGAGACCTTTGCTTATTGCCGTAGACACAGCTGTAAAAGGCCTGCACAGCAAGGGCATTCAGGCAGACGTGATTGTTACTGTGGATGAGCTTATTACGGCGCAGATCATTAATCTGGAAAACTGCGAAGGCTGTGCGCTGGTGTATATGGCCAAAACCGACCCAGAACTTATCGCACACTGGCCCGGCCCCAGGTTTAACGCCCATTCAGATCTGCCAAGGGATGACAAACTGGCTGCGGATATTCCCAAAACCCGGTTGTTTCTCAATGGCAGCGTAGTACACCCCGCGATACATCTGGCACTGTTACTGGGAGCTCAGGACATCACTCTGATTGGTGCCGACTTTGGCTATGTCGGCAAAAAGGCTCATGCTTTCTGGCAACCCAATATCATTGGAGGCGGTTTTCAGGACACGGGCCACAGGGTTCTCGATGGTCACGGCGGGCAACTGCCTACAGCATTGAACCTGCGAGCCTATTTAAGAGCGCTTGAGCACTTTATCCGCAAATATCCGCACATCAAATTTTACCGCGCCAGTCTGAATGGCGCCGATATCAAAGGAACCACCTTCAGGGCACTGAATCATGACTAAAGCCTCTCTTACCAAGCGACTCCAGCAGGCAGCCACCGCTTTTCGCCTTGGGCAGGAAGGCCGCGGCAATGGCTTATATCGGGAGATTATTGATGATATTCAACAACTGATACAGACCTCCCCTCATCAGGCAGAGTATCTCCCGTTATTAAGCAGACTATTGCAGGCCCAGCAGCGTCATGACTGGCTCGATATCGCCGATACCCTGGAATATGAAATCACCGCACTCATTCAGCACCAGGAAGAGTGTCAGTAATGCCGGACAGGCAGTGTTTGCTGCCTGTAACATCCGCAAATCTGGTGCATTCACCATCAGTTTGCCGAGTATTTAATCACTTGAATCTCAGCGCTTTTCATCTGAATCAAAACCAGTATAATCAACCCCGTCTCCCTATAGCTCAACAGGATAGAGCAGTCGCCTCCTAAGCGACCGATCGGGGTTCGAGTCCCTGTGGGGAGACCATAAGCATGCCTGTGCATGTTCGCCAAGACTTCAAATATACTGTTCTCAGGCGCTTCTAAAGTCTGTATCCAACACTGATATTTGTCCCCAATCGAATATTGTTTTGTCTCCGCTCTGCTTTTTGCTTACCAAGCATGTTAACGTCCTTGCTCATATGAAGTTCACTCGCTCAACCGCAATGTGGACGAGGAATATTGATAAGGATATTGGAATGCACATAAGAACAATTTTACCGGTTTTACTTCTACTGGTCGGCGGCTGCTCTTCGGTGCCCAGCGTTAAGCTGACACCGGAATCATTCAATCAATTGCAAACAGCGAGGCTGGAGTCAGCACCGGACAATAATCTCATGTTACAGGCAATCAGTACGGTGGATGTGGTGCCGACCGGGGTTGGCACAGGCGTGACAGGTTCGGCCGGAGATGGTCGGGGAGTGAGGACCTTTGCGCTGCAGTTTATGGACAGGCATCAAATCAGTTTAAATGAGCTGGTACGTACCCAATTTGAAGAGAAACTGCGCGCCGATAACCTTGCGTTGCGTATTACTGACGGGTCGCCCAACAGGTTGGTACTGACATTGAACGTGGTGGTTCTGGGCATGAATGAAACATGGTCTTTCTGATGAATTTAATGCCCTGTTTAACATTGCCGGCCAACTTTATGACGCCAATGGGCAATTGATCTGGTCCTATAACGCGATCCCCATGCCACCGGCTCCCGGCTATTCCGCCACGGCAGAGCAAATGTTTGCTTCTAAAGAAGCGATGATGCATTACCTCTCGGCGGCCTCGGAACCCATGGTTGAAAAGCTGTACAAACACTTCAGCAAGGAACTGAAAAAGAAAGACAGTTAATACCTGTCATTCAACACGAATATCCACTGCGTCTGCCGATAAAGTTGCTTGAGTAGAAGCTCAAAACAGCAGGTCACTCGCGGACGTTCAGACCTGCCACGACACATAAAAAACCGGTCAACAATGACCGGTTTTTTTATTGCTATAAGGTGCGCTAGCAAATGCTTACTGACAGGCGACGCCCACAGAAGAGAATGCTGCAGTTACATCTGCCACTGAGTAACCATAATCAGCCGCAGCACTTTCTACCCCACAGGCGCCCTGATTGAAGTTACTGGTGGGTGACCAATACATCTGGTTAGCCAGTACGAAGACGTCAAAGGCTTTGTGCGTATCCCAACCGGCTTTACGGGCCAGCAGGTAGAAGGCCTTGTTGTACACCCCGGATGAGTAGTGAACATCCATGCCTGAGCTGTAGTTGGACGCGTGACCAATAGAGCGACCATCACGGGTTGGGTCATCCATATAACGCAATGCACCGTTGCCCTTGAAGATGTCATAGCCTACCAGCCAGTCGTTGCTGCCACGCATATAATACTCGGCCGCTTCACCCGCCATATCCGAGAAAGCTTCGTTCATGCCGCCTGACTGAGCACTGTACTCCAGGCCGGAGTTCTGCTCGGTAAAGCCGTGGCTCACTTCGTGGGCTGATACATCCAGACTCACCAGCGGATAGAAGTAGCTGGCACCGTCACCGAATGACATGGCGCGGCCATCCCAGAAGGCGTTTTCATAGTTGCGGCCATAGTGCACACGCATTTCCAGCTGGAAGGTCAGTGGCGCAGTGTTATACCAGTCCTTGTACATGTTGAAAATCACGCCACCAAAGTAGTGAGCGTCGTTCAGTGGCGAGTAAGCGCCGTTGATGGCACGGTAAGTGTTTTCAGGGCAGGTGAAGGAGTACACAGTGCCGCGACGGGTGCTGTTGGCCATGTCCACTGTCTTCACATCGGCGTTGCTCATGGTACACACACCGCCGGATTCACCCACAGCCAAAGGACCGAAATCACTGCCATAGTAGTACTGACCAATCTTGGCGTTGCCACCCGGACCCGTGGCATCAAATGGCGTAGTTGAACCACCACCGCCACCACCGCCGCTTGGCTTGCCTTTGTTGACCTTACCCGTCATCAGCTCGTTCCACTGACGAATGATCTCGCCACTGTTGGCATCCACCAAACCGGCCGGACGGGAAATTTGATTATTGTTTTCACTGAGGAAAGACACACGATATGCCAGTCGCGGGGCATCGCCGTCGGCCAACACTACCAGCTCCACATCTTTGTGACCCGAAGTCAGCGATCCGGGAAACGCTTTGTTCAGCGCGGCAATGGCCTGGCCCTGAGTGATACCCGGCTTAACGCTGAAGTCAGCATCAATGTTGACAGCACTGCCAGCAACTGCACCATTGGAAGACACCACCAGATGGTGCCCGTACACTTTTACACCGTTGAAAAATTGCTGTTGTTTGACTTTCTCGTGCCCTGCAGCCGTCTTGAAGGACTTTCCGGGCGCAAAGCTGTGCCCTTTTGCCAGTCCCATAGATTGAGCCAGAGAGTTCTCACCTGCCTGCAGCGAGCCGGCAACCATAAGTGCCAGTGCCGCTGGAATAAAGGTATATGCTTTCATGTCTTCTGTTCTTCCTGTGTCATTGTTATATCCGGAATTTACACTCCGGTTTTTGCAAGCTGCCATAGCGCTTTGGTCAACTCAATACTCAGGATGGAATAATTTCACATTTGATTCACACTTATTTCATCTTGTAACACTTCGTTTTGTAAACCTATAGTCGTAGCAGTCAAATACCGGAAAATAGAAAAGCCAAAGCGTAACTACTGTGTGATGTTGTGGAATTCAACTTCCAGGTGATTCAAGTTATCCACGCCTCTGTCGCCTTTAGGGTTTATCAATTACGCCGCTCCCTTTAGCAAACGGTGTAAAACCAACCAAGCATCGCTGTAATTGGCACTCAAACTGCATGATGTGGATGTCGCCAAAAATTTGGCTGTTTGTATACTTGAGATAATCGTCTCTCCTGCAACTGGGCGTAAACATGAGTTTTTTTATTGCAGAAGTCTCCAGCAATCATCATAAAGATCTTAAGCGTTGCTTCGAGTTTATCCGGGCCTCCGCCGCCATTGGCTGTGATGCGGTTAAATTCCAGCTGTTCAAGATAGACCAATTATTTGCACCGGAAATACTGGAGCGCAGCGAAACACACAGGCGCCGTAAAGAGTGGGAACTGCCCCTCAACTTTTTACCCGAATTAAAACGTTGCTGCGATGAATACCAGATCCAGTTTTCCTGCACCCCTTTTTACCTGCAGGCTGTTGAGGAGCTGGCTCCCTATGTCGATTTCTTCAAAATCGCTTCTTACGAGCTGTTGTGGGATGAACTGCTTATCGCCTGTGCCCGCACAGGTAAACCATTGGTGCTTTCCACCGGCATGGCCAATCTCGAAGAAATCGATCACGCAGTGGATGTTATTAAACAGGCCGGCTGCACAGATCTGACACTGCTGCATTGTGTATCTGCTTACCCTACGCCTGAGTCTGAATGCAATCTATCGGTGCTGGATACCTTCAGACTACGCTATGGAGTGAAAACGGGCTGGTCAGATCACAGCGTATCTCCTGCCGTGATAAATCGCGCAGTGAACCGTTGGCAAGCGGATTGTATTGAATTTCATATTGATTTAGACAAGCAAGGTGCTGAATATCAAGCAGGCCATTGCTGGTTACCCGAACAAATGCAGCTCGTTATCAGCGAATGTCGCAAAGGCGATATTTTGGATGGTAATCCCGGCAAATGGCTAGCACCGAGCGAAGCGGCAGATCGCGACTGGCGAGCCGATCCCAGCGACGGTCTTCGTCCACTGCAACATATCAGAAGTACATTTGGAGTAACTCAATGACCTCCCCTGCTATCAAGGTCGCTGCTGACGCAGTGATTCAATTTCTTTCTGCCCAAGGCATTACGGCGCTGCACAATTACCCGGGTGGCACCATCGCCCCCCTGCTCGACGCCTGTCACAGATTTAATGTTAAAGTGTATACCTCCAGGCACGAGCAGGGTGCCGGATATGCGGCGCTTGCTCAGGCCAAACTGACAGGCCTGCCCGGTATAGTGGCGGTCACCTCCGGGCCAGGTGTGACCAATGTGCTGACCCCTATCGCCGATGCATTCTTTGACAGTCTGCCTCTGCTGGTATTAACCGGACAGGTAGGTACCTCAGATTTAACCGGTAACAAATCCGTTCGCCAATCCGGTTTCCAGGAAGTGAACACCCCGGCACTGATGACGTCCATTACCAAAGCACAATTCCAACCCCAAACGGTCGCAGAATTGGTTGAAGCCCTGCCCAAAGCCTGGCAAATCGCCAACGAGGGACGGAAAGGCCCAGTGTCTATCGATTTGCCAATGGATGTTCAACGTGCAGCATTTGACAGTGTCATCGTGGCCAGTGAGACGTGTGCCCCAGTAGACTGTGACATTAATCCTTTCATTGACGAGCTGCTCTGCGCCATCAAAACAGCGTCTAAGCCATTGATAATATGTGGCAACGGCATGGCGGATGAGAAACATGCGGACCTGCTTGCCAGCATTCGCAAGCAATGGCCGGCTCCCGTCAGTCATAGCCTGCTCGGCATAGGAACTCTTGATTCTCAAGATCCCGGGAACCTTGGTTTTCATGGTCATACCGGCAGCCAGATAGCCGGTAAAGCCATTGCTGAATCGGATCTCCTGCTTGTTCTGGGCTCCAGATTAGATGTTCGACAAACCGGCACCCTGAAAGCGGATTTTGCCGCCAATGCACGCATCTTCCGGGTTGATTTCGATATCAATGAACTCAGCCACAGCCGTATTGCCCATCATCACGGCGTTTGTTGCGAACTTGAGCCTGTACTGCGAGCACTTAACCATGGCCTGACTGACTGCACACTACCAGTCCAAACCCTATGGCACCAGCAAATCAATGATTGGCGCGCCACACTGCCCTGGCCATATCCCAGCTATCCCGGAGCCATGCCTCAGGCGGTGCTTGAATACCTGAGCGACAAATTGCCGCAAAATACCATAGTCACTACAGGCGTAGGAGCTCACCAACACTGGGTTGCAAGACATTTTCGCTTTGCCCTGCCCGCGCGGCGGCTACTGACATCAGCTGGCCATGGCACCATGGGTTATGACCTGCCATCTGCCATCGGTGCGGCCATTCACGCGCCTGAGTCCACTATCCTCTGCGTTGCCGGTGATGGCTCATTTCAGATGAATATTCAGGAACTGGGCATGCTCAAAGAGCTGGGACTGCCGGTAAAAATTCTGGTATTGGATAACCATCGATTGGGGCTGGTGTCTCAGTTCCAGTTAATGAACTGGGACACTGATACCGCCTGCGGCGATAAACAATCCCCTGATTTCAGCCTAATCGCCAAAGGCTACGGCATAGAAGCGATGCATTGCGGTTCAAAAGATGATTTGCAGGCCTGTCTGGATCGCTTTGTCGAGATCAGCTCACCGGTATTACTGCATCTGGAAATCGACCATCGTCACGATGTACTGCCGATGCTTCTGGGCGGCCAATCCACAGATAAGATGTGGCCTTACTATGATATGCAGGGTAATCCGTGCCATGGAGCAGATTATGAATAAGCTTGTGCTGATCACAGGCGGTAGCCGGGGCATAGGAGCTGGTCTTGCCGCCGCCTTTGCCGATGCAGGCTATCAGGTTGCCATCACCTACTGTCACAACAAATCCGGTGCAGACTCTCTGGCGTCAAGATGGGGCGACAGAGTTGCGGCGTTTGCGTTGGATCAAAGCAACCCAGAGAGCATTAACCAATGTGTTACAGACATTGAAACACACTTCAAACGTCCAGTAGAGGTGCTTATCAACAACGCCGCCATCGCTCAGGAAAAGCCCTTTGGTGAAATTACTGCCGATGACTTCAGCCTGATGATGAACACCAACCTGAGGGGGCCTTTTCTGCTGGCGCAAACCTGTATTCCCGCCATGCGTGAACACAAATTTGGCCGCATCATCAACATCAGTTCTATCGGCGGCCAATGGGGTGGTTTTAATCAGGTACATTATGCAGCGGCAAAAGCCGGTTTGATCAACCTGAGCCAATCCATCGCCAAAATATATTCAGCAGAGGGTATTCGCGCCAACACTATCGCCATTGGCTTGGTGGCTACGGATATGACAGCCGGCGAGCTCAATACCCCTGCAGGCCAGAAAAAGGCTGCCGCTATTCCGGTGGGTCGCCTCGGCACTGTAGATGATATTGCCCGGATTGCGCTATTTCTTGCGTCGAAGGACAGCGACTATATCAGTGGACAAACTATAAACGCCAATGGTGGCATGTACTTTGGTTAAGGAACTTCCATGAAAAGACTCTGCTTTCTCTGTCAATCTGAGACTGAAGTCATTTTTTCTACCACCTGGGTACTTCCCGGTCTGGCCCCCAGAGAAATCGGCTTCTCAGTCTGCCCCGAATGTGGCAGTGTCTGCCAAAGCCCGTCAGTCAGCTTCGATGAAATGATGACCTTCTACAGCTCTATGGCGGTCTATACCAATCCTGGCCGCCAAGAGAAGCCCACTGACGCCAAAGTCCGGGATCTCGATGAACAAATTCAGTTTATCCGCCGCGGGATAGGGTATCTGCCCAACTCCGCACTGCAGATTGGCAGCTCCGATGGCTACACACTGTCGCGATTTCGCGATGCAGGCGTTAAACGGGTATTGGGAGTCGAACCAGGTACGGCCTCTGTCGAGCTTGCCAAGCGGTTGTACCAAATTGACTGCATCCATGACAGTGCGGAACAATTTGAAACCAATGAGCAGTTTGAACTGATCATTCTCACCCACGTGCTGGAACATCTCTATCAACCTCAGATGACATTAAAAAAATGTCGCCAACTGCAGCAGCTGCCCACTGAAGGATTCATCTATGTAGAAGTGCCGCTCATGGCCAAACCCGCCAGTTTATGTCCGGGATTCTTCTCATTTGAGCACATCAATTATTACACCCGGGACAATCTGGTACGAAGCTTAACTGATGCAGGCTACTCAGTCGTCTCTCTGGTTGAGCATTACAACAGCAATCTGTCCCCCATCATTGGCGTACTGGCCAGTACCCGTCCTCAGTCCCACTGTGATGAGTTCGTTGCCAATGTTGTTGGTAACCGGGCCATATTACAGGATTACCGAGCCAAAGAAGTGGCCTACTGGCAAGGATGCCTGGACGCTATATTGCCGCAACTGCAACAGAGTAAACGCATATTTCTGTGGGGTGCAGGTATCCATACCAGCCAGATCGTTGCCAATACCACGCTACTGGCAGATTGCAAGATCAACGGGCTGACAGATACCTCCAGTCTGAAATGGGGACTAAGACAGGGAGACTGGCATTGTCAGGCACCTGACAGCATTGACTGGCAACCCGGAGACTGCGTCCTGATCTCTTCCTACGCCAGTGAAAAAGAGATATTCGATGCTCTGCTATGGCTCAGAGACATAGGCGTGACAACTCTCCGACTGCACAATGTCGATGACACCCGGAGCCACTGATGACCAAAAACATCTTGATTGTTGGCGCCGGCATTGAAGCCTGCGAGGGTATACGTATCGCCAAAGCAATGGGATTGGGACTGATTGTCGCCGATGGTAATCCTGATGCCCCCGGCTTCGATATGGCCGATTGGCGAATTGTGGCCAGCACCTACGATGGTAAAGCGATCCTCAATGAGCTCAGCACGCTTATCGAACAGGGACTCAAGATCGATGGTGCCATTGCCATGTGCGCCGATGTGCCCATGAGTGTTGCCATAATTACCAATGCACTTGGGTTACCAGGACTGTCACTTGAGTCGGCTTTTTGGGTCTCAGATAAGCTGGCCATGAAAGATCGGCTGAAGACTTACGGCGTGCCTATTCCCAACTATGCCGATGTATCTGACATCTCGATTCTGGCGCAGCGCGCTGCTGAACTTGGATTACCGCTGATTATCAAGCCAGTGGACAGCCGCGGCGCCAGGGGCGTGCAGTTAATCGAGTCCATGGAAATGTTGGAACCGGCCTGGCACATTGCCGCCGCCGAGTCGCCCACTAGCAGAGTAATGATCGAAGAATACTTGCCGGGGCCGCAGTTCAGCACAGAAACTCTGGCCAGCAAAGGCCACTACTTCACCTTGGGATTTGCCGACCGTAACTATGAGTGGCTTACGCGAACCAAGCCCTACATCATTGAAAATGGCGGTGATGCCCCAACGGCATTGAGCCCAAAGCATAAGGCCGAAGTCATCAGTGTCCTTGAGCAAGCCGCACAGGCGTTGGCTATCACTCAAGGCGTGATCAAGGGAGACATGGTATACACCCCTCAAGGCGCCAAGGTGATTGAAGTCGCTGGCCGCCTGTCAGGAGGATTTTTCTCTACCACTCAAATACCATTGGCAACCGGTGTTAACTTTATCGAAAAAGCCATCAAACTCGCGCTCGGCGATGATCTTAGCCCGGATGAGGTTACGCCGGAAAAAACGCAGGCAGTCGCCATCCGTTACCTGGATTTGCCCTGTGGTGTAGTCGACAGCATTGAAGGAATGGCTGATGCGAACGCCGCGCCCGGCGTCGAACTGTTAAAACTGTTTATTACCCCAGGTAGTCAAGTACAGTCCCTCTCCAACCATACTCAGCGATCCGGGTTTGCCATCGCAGTCGGAGACAGCAAACAACAAGCTATTACCCGCGCCAATGACGCGCTGGCACTAATACGTGTCAAATTCAGGAAGCAATAACATGGCCACGGCGCTCTATACCGTTTTCCATCTGAACCTGGCCTTTTCATCCATAGAGGTTGAGCAACATGCTGCCGTTGTCAGCCAATGTTACTGGCCATTGCTCAAGTTGGCTCAAAACGGCATTCCCATCGGCATAGAAATGACTGCCTATACACTGGAAGCGGTTCAGGCCGTTGATCCGGACTGGGTCCATGAATTCAGACATCTGATCCATGAGGGCAAGTGTGAACTGGTGGCCAGTGGCGACAGTCAGATTATTGGCCCTCTTATCCCGGCGGACGTTAACCATGTGAATCTTCGTCTGGGCCAAGACAGCTATTACGCTATTCTGGGCACTCGTCCCACCCTGGCGTATATCAATGAGCAAGCGGTATCTGCCGGATTGCTTGATGTGTATATTGATGCAGGATTTGAAGCCATAGTGGTGGAATGGGATAACCCATATTCACATCACCCTGAATGGTCTAAAGAACGCCTCAATCAGCCCCAGTTGCTGAAAAGCGCCGGCGGCAGAACGATCAAAGTTATCTGGAATCATGCCATCGCATTTCAGAAATTCCAGCGCTATGTTCATGGCGAACTGACGCTGGATGACTATCTACATTATTTGGTGAAGGTCAATCGCCCCGGTATGTTGGCCTTTCCTGTTTATGGCAGCGATGCCGAGGTCTTTGATTTTCGCCCCGGGCGTTATCAAACCGAAGCGGCGCAGGTAAGTGGCGAATGGCAACGCATCAACCGCTTGTTTAGCACACTGAATGATATGGACAATTATTGCTGGATGCCGCCATCTGCACTCTTGCCTCTGTGCGACCCAGCCACGCCTTTGGCCTTGACCAACGGCGAACATCCTGTATCGGTGAAAAAACAAGCCAAATACAATATCACCCGTTGGGGCTTGAGCGGCCGCAACGACCTGCAACTCAACACCCAGTGTTATAAGCAATTGGCCACATTGAGAGCTGCTGAGCACGCATATGACGATGACTGGCGTGCCCTTTGCCGCCTCTGGGCCAGTGACTTACGTACTCACCTGACCGAAAAGCGCTACCATAGCCTGCCAAAAGCACTCGAGAAAAAAGGCAGTTGTGAATTTGCCTCTTGGCAGGATACCGCAGGCGTTGAAATTCGCTACGACTCCGAACGGCGGCGATTACAGGTTCGCACAGACACTGTACAGCTGCGTCTCAATGGCAACCGTGGCCTGGCGATCGAAAGCCTGGCTTTCAAATCTCAGGACTTTACGCCGGTTATCGGCACCCTCTCCCATGGCTACTTTGACCATATCAGTTATGGTGCAGACTTTTACTCAAACCATTTATTGATGGAGCGATTCCGAGACCGTGACCGGGTCACAGATCTCAACCGGGTCGATTATCAGCTTGGGCAACAAGGTGAACATCCAGTGATTTACTGCAAACAAGCACTGAAGACCGGCATCATTACCAAATGGTATCGACTTGAACCTGACGCCATCCACACCGGCATCATTTTCGACGATACACACAGACCGGAAGCATCTGTAAGACTGGGCTTTATCACACTCCTGAACTGTGGGGACAGAGCCTGGTACCAAACCCACCTGGGAGGAGCCACCGCAGAATATTTTCAAATCTCGGCCGATATGGATCAAGGAGCACCTGTGTCCTCACTGGTCTCGGCCTCAAGCGCTTTGGGTGCGACTGGCGGAGAAATTTGCATTGGCAGCGGCCAGTATGGCGTTCGTATCAGTTGGGATCCGGCCCTGTGTGCAGCCTTGCCAATGCTCTCCAGCAAGCAAATCAATGACAGTTATCTCAATCGACTCTGGTTTTCACTCGCCGAAGCCGATGAAACATTAAAACAAGGTGGACAGCTGCTTGATTTCAGTATCTGCATCACGCCACAAAGGCAACCTTAATGTCTAAAACCCTCGCAATTATCGGCGCCAGATTGAACTCCAGCAGGCTGCCAGGCAAACATCTCCTGCCTCTCCCGGCAAATAGGGAAGGAGACAACTTGCCGATGATAGGTCATCTACTTAAACGCCTGCAGAAATGTCAATGCATCAATCTGATAGAGTTGGCGACCACAAATGATGACTTTAACCGGCCACTGATCCGCTGGGCAGATGCAAACCAGTTGCTCTGCGAGCCATTTGATGGTGATGTCAATGATCTGATGGGACGATTGGACAGTGTTATTCAGCGTCATCAACCTGACTACATTGTCTATATCTGTGGCGACTGTCCGTTAGTTGACCCTGAGTTTATCGACCATGCACTCAGTGCCCTGCAGCAATCAGACTGCGACACCATAGCGCTGAAGCCCAATATTGAAAGTATTCATGAAGGGATGGCGTTTTATAGCTTGAACGGTTGGCAAAAATTGCTGGCGGCCAGTCAGACTGATATGACCAGGGAGCACGTAGGGTATGCAGATAAGCTCACCCCTGTGCTAGATAAACTGCTGATAAATGACAGTGCCGATTACTCCTCGGTGCAACACAGGATCTCTGTTGATACCCCCGCTGACTTCCACTTTATGGAGGAAATCTATCGGCGTTGGTATTCACATCATGCTCCCGCCAGTACAGTTGAGCTGGCTTGGGTGGTATCTGAGTTGCGAAACGACGCCTGGCTGCGGCAGCTCAATGCTCACGTCACGCAAAAATCACCGGAAAAAAAATATTCAAAAGTGTCACTTTATTGCCACTGCAGCCAACAAGTTGGACTCGGACACCTCAAACGCTCCGCCATGCTGGCCGAAAGTCTTCAGGAGCACCTTGGGGTAGGCACTTCGCTGATTGTACAAGGCAATCCGCTGGAACTGTCTTGGTTATCCACCTCTGTGACCTGGCATCACACAGAAAGCGATTGGCTCTCGGCCCTGACCGAAGATACCAATAGTGTGATTATTTTGGATTTACATCCTGACTTTGCTGACATGGAGTCCATCCAGCAGCTGTGCGCACAGAAAAAAACAGCCGGAACTCAGTTTGTCGCTCTGGACAAGTTATCCAGCTTGCTTCCCTGGGTTGAGTTACTATTTGTGCCCAGTTTTTACACCGAATTAGATGACCCAAAGGTCAGCGCTGGATGGCAAAACTACTTTATTCAGTCCAAACGTGGGACAGACAAACAGGATCTTATACTGATTCTTACTGGCGGAAGCGATGCGCTTGGATACGGTGAAAAATTACCTGATGAGCTGCATCAGGTATGCGATCCTGACTGGCAATATATCTGGGTTCAGGGCCCTGCTGCCAAAGATCCCAAAATCCCAAAGCGCAGTATCATTGAACGCCATGTCAACCCTGACAATCTGCCAGAACTCATCGCCTCTGCCAAAATCGTGATGACCTGTTATGGTTTAACGCTGTTTGAAGCCATGGCTCAGGGGGCTGCCGTCATTCTGCTGCCAACAGCGGATATATGTAGCGAATCCGAAAAACAAGCATTAGCCTGCTATGACGCTGTCATGATCAGCACAACGTTGCAGGAAAGCTGTCATATGCTGCAACGGCTTCAACATGATCCAATGGAAATCACCAAATTAGCAAACCAATCCAGCCAATTGTTACGACATAGCAATGGATTGACGAGACTAACAAAAGCCATAGAGGCACTGCTTAAGCAATAACTTGAACAGACTCTGTTGCCTAAATAAACGGAACCTGACAGTTATCCAATAACTCAAATTTACATCACTAGCCTGGATAATGTTGAAACTACCCTGTGAATATCTCCGGTATTTAGGCCAGGATACAAAGGCAGCGTTAATATACAGGAATAAAATTCCTCAGCGACAGGGAAGTCATCAGCCTTGAACCCCAGAGACAAATAATATGGCTGTAAGTGCACCGGGAAGTAATGCACATGCACCTGAATTTGCCTTGCACGCATAGCGTCAAATACCGAGCGACGTTGGTGACTGTCATCTAACCGTACCATCATCAAATGACGGGCACTGAAACTGTTGCTCAACGGCTCAACCAACTTCAGGGGCAGGGATGCCAATTTCAACCTGTAGTCTGCAGCCAGCTCATTGCGTTTGGCGACAAAGGCGTCCAGCCGGGACATCTGTGACAGGCCCAGCGCGGCATGAATGTCAGTCATCCGATAGTTGAAACCCAGACCATGCTGCTCGTAATACCAGTCTCCCTCATCAGGCCGCAGCATCACTGCCGCATCTTTGGTTATGCCGTGACTGCGCAGCATCGCCATTTTTTCGGCCAGTTCAGGAGTATTGGTTGTCGCCATACCGCCTTCCGCGCTGGTGATCACTTTCACCGGATGGAAGCTGAAGACCGTGATATCCGAATAGTAACAACTGCCAAGTTTATGGTCCTGATAACTGCCGCCAATGCCGTGAGAGGCATCTTCAATCACCTGAAAGCCAAATTCTTCCGCCAGCCGGGATATCGACTGCATATCACAACTGTGCCCACACAGGTGCACCGGGATCACAACCTTGGGCAGTCTTCCCTGTTGTCGGGCAACCGCCAGTTTGTCAGCCAGCGCCTGTGGACACATATTGCCGGTAGCCGGATCTACATCGACAAAGTCTACCTGAGCGCCGCAGTAAAGGGCGCAATTGGCCGAAGCGACAAAGGTAACAGGGGAAGTCCAGACACTGTCGCCAGGCCCCACCCCCAGTGCCAGACAGGCGATATGCAGTGCTGACGTGGCGCTGTTGACCGCGACCGCAAATTCCGCCCCGCAATAGCCTGCAACGGCTTTCTCAAAAGCCGGTACGGCAGGCCCCTGGGTTAGCCAGTTTGACTGAAGTACGCTGACAACAGCATCAATATCAGCCTGATCTATGTCCTGCCTGCCGTAGGGGATCATGATATGTTGTCCAGCGCCAGAATTTCTTCTGTGCTCAAAAAGTGTGGATTGGTGCCCGAGTTATACTCATAACCATCCGGCACCGCCTTGCCATACTCACCTAATGCGTTGGTATAAAAGTCATTTTCACGGCCAAAAAACTTGATGCTCGGCGCAATGACAAAGTGATCATCGAACTCAATGGTGTGGTGGGAGTCATCGGCCGGACACATAATCTCATGCATCTTTTCACCGGGACGAATGCCAATAATGTGCTGGCGTAAGTCCGGCGCATAAGCAGAAGCCAGCTCTGTGATCCGTACCGATGGGATCTTGGGCACAAAGATTTCACCACCTTGCATTCTGGCGAAATTTTTCAAAACAAAATCAACACCATCCTGCAATGTAATCCAGAATCGGGTCATATCAGGATGGGTGATAGGCAGGCTGTCGGCACCTTCTGCAATTTTGGCCTTGAAGAAAGGCACCACACTGCCGCGACTGCCCACCACATTGCCATAGCGAACCGCGGCAAACCGTGTCTGACCTTGCCCCACCATATTATTGGCAGCGACAAACAACTTGTCTGACGCCAGCTTGGTGGCGCCATAGAGGTTAATCGGGTTGGCGGCTTTGTCGGTGGAGAGTGCAATCACCTTTTTGACGTTGTTGGCGATGGCTGCCTGAATGACGTTTTCGGCACCATTGATATTGGTCTTGATACATTCCATGGGATTGTATTCAGCCGCCGGAACCTGCTTGAGCGCTGCCGCGTGAATCACATAATCCACACCGCTGAAAGCCTGCTTAAGACGGTCACCGTCTCTGACATCACCGATAAAATATCGCATGCAGGGCGCATGATACTTCTGCTGCATTTCGAACTGTTTAAGTTCGTCTCTGGACAGAATAATCAAACGCTTGGGGTTATAACGTTCCAACAAGGTTTTGGTGTATTTTTGTCCGAATGAGCCTGTGCCACCGGTGATCAATATCGACTTGTTATCAAACATAAGCAGTCTTCCACTAGGTTGTTTTCAGCACTGTCAAAAACGTGGCAGCATGAATGTTAAAGCATACTTTATGCCAAACAATTGTCTATAAGCTTAGTCCATGATTTCAGTGGTGAAAAATTGGCTTACCGCTATGCTGACAGTGGCTAATGGGTTTATAGCGACCCAAACTGAAATATTCTGCAATGAACTGATCCCGATGGTTCAATTTTTGCTTAAACGCAGTCTCAACAGAATTGGTGAATCAAAACTGCCATATTCATGACGCTAAATGGAGAAAATATGTCACAGGCGCAATGTCAATTAATGCAATTTGATGTCAGCCCCTTCGGCGAAACCTTTCTGCCTGCCGTTAACCGCAGACAATTTGACAACCAAAATTCTGGCAAGATATTCGCCCAACAATTTGCCTCTTTGTCGCAGGAGGAAACGCTCTATATTATCATCGGGATGGACTCCGGATTACTGGCAAATTATGTGCTGGACAAACCTATCCCATCCGGCAGCAAATATATCTTTGTTGAACTGGACTATCTGCTTCCTTTGTTCAATATGGATATTCCCGATGCACTCCAGGACAACGTAAAAGTCATCACTCAGGAGCAGTTGGCGGATACTTTGACATCAGAAGGCAACGACATCTTTTTGATAAAAAATCAGTATCAGCTGCATCCATCTCTGGGCGCCAAGACAGCTTATATTGATGATTATCAACTGCTGAAAAATCAGTGCCGAAAAGTACTTGAAAAAGCTGTCTTTAACGCCCATGTCAATCTAAATCAAAACGTATTTGTACATAAACAACTTATCAACATTGCCGACAACCGATATCCGGTATCCTCTCTCAATGGTTACTTTGACAATAAAGACTGTATTTTGGTTGGTGGCGGTCCTTCATTGGATCTGCATATTGAGTGGTTAAAAGAGCATCAGCGCAATCTCTATATTTTTGCAGTATCCCGTGCAGCATCACAATTACAGCAAGCGGGTATACATGTGGACTTTGTTGTTTCCGTTGATCCTCAGGATCTCAGCTTTCTTGTCAGTAAGGAAATGCTGGAACTGCCAAACTCAACCATTTTTATCAACGCTGATCACGCTGCGCCTGCATTGGTTGGTCAGTGGCATGGAAGCCAGTTTTACAGCGGCCAGAAACTGCCATGGGAAACTGAAAATAACATTGAAACGGCAGGTCCAACCGTCAGTAATGCCGCGTTATGGATTGCCGGGCAGTTAAAATTCCATCGTATTTTGTTACTCGGCGTTGATCTGTGTTGGTCTCCCTCGGGGGTATCTCACGCGTCTGGCAGTCAAGAGGGGCAACTCGGGCCGGATATCACTAAAATTGGCGTCTGGGTCAAGACCAATACCGGTGACAACGCAGAAACAACGGTACAGCTGGCTGAAGCAATAACCTCTTTTGGTGAGCAGGTCAGGAATCTGACAAACTGCCAGGTGATTAACCTGTCCGGACAAGCAGCTCAAATTCCCGGGGTATCCCACGTCCCGCCCTTACAACTTACTGTTGAGAACATAGACAATAAGTTCGAGGTGTTGGCTGCTATCCGAGCCAAATTCCCCAATACCAACTCGAAACAGGCATTGACCAAACTCAAAACCCAGATACGCTCGATTGCCACCAAGTATCGCTTTATTGCCAAACAGGCTAAGCATGCGTTGAGTATCGCATCTAAAAGTCGTGCCAATCAGACTGAGCTCGACAATATCGAAGCAGAACTCAACAGGCACAATCAAACGCTGATGCAATTTTTGAAGTTTTTTGGATACACACATTTCAGTCACTTTTTAACTACCCGGGACAGCAGGGACTGGAGTAAGCAACAAATTCAAAAACTGAATCAGGCCTATTATAAAGCGATGGCAAACAGCGCCGATGCCCTGATAGTACTGTTTGAAGAAAGCGTTGCGCATGTTGAAGCCAGATTGGAAGAGTTGGCCAGCACGCCAGACTGGATAAAACTGCAAGAAGACTGGCTGAAGTACCACCAAAGTAAACGCCTCGAATTCATGCTCAATCAACACCATCATTTTATTGATGAATTGCAGAATGAACATCCGGACATTCTGAAACGACTGAGAGAACATCAGGCCGAGCGCAAGCAGGTCGTCTACCAAAATGACCAGAAACAGAAGATGACCCGATGGAATCTGGATGTCGCACCGACAAAAATTCACCTGCTCTATCAGGACCACAATACCCTGGGGCTGGAACAAATGATCTATGCCCTGGACAACTTCCAGATTTCCGACGAAGCCAAACAGCTCAGCGCCCGGGCTAAAAGCTATCTGTATGAAATTAACGGCGAGTATCAACAGGCGTTTGATGTGCTCGCGACGTTGCCTGAACCATGGCGCAGCGAAATCGAAAATAAACAGATGGTGCTCATGGCCATCAAAACCGGTCAATGGGCAGCGGCGGCTACCGGCCTCAGGCAACTTGCGCCCCACAGTGATGAGTATCTGCCGCAGCTCGCGCAGGTGCTCAAGATCCGCAGGGATTACGCCGGCGCCCTGGAAACCTGGCTGGAATATCTCAATAAGCACCCATCAGACAGCGCGAACTGGTGCAGGCTTGGCGAGATGCTGCTGCAGCTTGAGCAATATCAGGATGCGCTGAGCATCTATCAGCAGGCCTTACAGGCGGACCAGGACAACCTGCTTGCCCGGCAATATGTCGCTGAGCTGTCGCGGGTGTTGACACAATAATCCAGCCCGCGCTCCTCCAGCGGGTTGCGGGAGGATGGAGAATTTGGCCCCTTGCCAGTATAATGCGGGCAAATTTTTCCTCTCTTCCCGGAGCACTGCTTGAGCCATACCTATATCCCGCTGGACCAGTACAAGCGCAAATGGATTTTCAACCACAAGGATCTGCCTGTCAGCGACGATGACAAAGCCGCCATCAATCCGCTGACCGAAAAAAGTGCCATGCAGGTATGGAACAGCCTGATCAGTGACAAGTGCGCCACACCGGATAAATTCAGCAAGGGAGACTGGCCGGCCAAGCCCAAAGCCTGGAGCAAAAGTGACGACTGGCAACTGGCCTGGGACGCCGAGGATACCCAACTGCCCGTCGGGCTGGCTGGTTTCATCCAATGGCCTGACGATACTCAGGTGTATTTCTGTTATGAGAAATATCAGGTTATCGAAACCCGCTGGGATGTGTTTGTACGCAACTGGAAATGTTTTCTGTTTTTCGATGATGGCCCACTGCTGGTATCAAAAAAAGACAGACAGGCGGTGATGTTCCATCAGGACGGCACCTTCAGTATGGGCTCAAGAGGCTGAGCCTGAGCGGGAGTGATGCAGCCTGTAGCCTCACCCCGCCACTATAATTCTTATAAATTCAACAACTCAAGTATTCCACGAGGTTTTATGAAGTCCCTCTGTTCATTATCAGTGGCTGCGGCCCTGCTGTTTTCCGGCCAGACACTGGCTGCCACCGAAATCGCCGGCATAGAACTGCCCGGCTCAGTGATGATGCAGGATACCCAGCTCACCCTAAACGGCGCAGGTGTACGCAGCAAATTCTTTATGGATCTGTATGTTGGCAGCCTGTATCTGCCCACAGCCGCCCATGACCTCAAACAAGTCCTGGCCGAGCCTTCGGCGCTGGTACGGCTGAACATTACCTCAGGCCTGATTACTGCAGACAAGATGCGCGATGCCATCAACGAAGGTTTTGAGTTGGCCACAGACGGCGATATCAGCGCCATCAAGCCCCAGATCACTGAATTTATGGGACTGTTTGACGAAGCCATTCAAGAGGGTGATCAATTCAGTTTTCTGACTACGGCCAACAGTGTAACCAGCTATAAAAACGGCAAGTTGCTCAGCACTATCGAAGGCGAGGCGTTCCGCACTGCACTGCTGAGTATCTGGCTGGGCGATGACCCCGCTCAAAACAGCCTGAAGAAAGCCATGTTGGGTCACTGATCCTTAAAAAGCGAATTTGACAGCCAGGGCTGCCGCCAACTGGCTGCCAAGTTCCTGTTTCACAACACCTGCCTGCAGCTGCGAATCAAAATACCAGCCACCCGCCATATCCACAGTCCAGCTGCCGTGAGCCGTCCACGTCGCTCTGGCAAATCCCACCCACTCTTCAATTTCTGCCGCCTGTTTACCGGCTGCCGCCATCAGAAACCGCTGAGTCCGGCGAGAGCTGCCCAGTCCAAATTGCCACTCGTCCGACAGGGTATACCTCAGCTCCAATCCGGCAGGCCCACTGAATCCGGCCTGAAACGGATTGGCCAGCCGCCAGCGCTCTGCCAGTTGCCAGTTGATTGCCAGGTAAGGAACTGTGCGGACCTCATCAACATCATTCAAGTAGGCTGCGCCTATCCCCAGACTGTTACCTGACTCAAAACGATAACTTCCCGACACCACTACACCATAGGATTGGGCATCACTGCGGTTGGCCCCCTGCGCCCAGGCATACTGAAGTTTGGGCGCCAACATAAAGCTCCAGTGCTCATTTGGACTGTAACGTACAAACATGCCGGCACTGTATCGCTGGATATCCTGCCAGCCGTGGGTGTAATCAAGTGCTCTGTCGGCCTGATAATCCAGCCAGTCTGCCCCAAGGGAGACACCGGCAACCCAGTTGGGAGCCAGCCGAAATCCGGCGTCAACGTCCAGATTGGTACTTTCTCTGTCCAGCTGATTTCCCCCCGGCAGCTCAGCATTCCGGGAGCCGATTTGGCTGACGCTGATCGAAAACGGTTTCACATGGGTCGGCATCGCAGCCATTACAGATGCGGGAGCCATAACCAAAACGGCAAGCGGGATGAAGACGGAATAGCGACGTATCATAGGCTTTTTCTCAAGACTGTCTTAATAATGAAATGAATGAACACGCGGGACTGAAACTGGCATTAACTTAAAGAGCTGCAACGTGCCGGTATTTTGCCATTTTACCGCCTGACGACAAAAAAACTCTTATACGTCAATCCGTTAAATTTGGTTCACCTTTACGGTAGGCATTGAGAAACATAGTTGCGGTATCGGCCACATAACCTTCCCGCTCAAGATACAGTTCGCCTGCATCCAATCCCAATTCCAGCTTGAGTTTGAGTTCACCAAACAACATCAGACACAGGCGCACCGCCGCGTGGTGACAATTACCAAACCAGTATTCCCCCCGCTGCTGCACCTTCTCCAGATAACCGGATAACATCGCCAGAACATGGGCCGGACCGGCTTCATAAAACAGACGGGACACATCAGGGTGGGTATCAGCCTGTGACACACAGGTCTTGAACACATGCATACTTTCTGGGGAGACAATCATTTCACTGAAATGGTGGGCAAAATCTGCCAACACCTTCTCTGGGTGTGCAGCGTCGACAAACATATCTGCCTGCATCTGGTGTACCACACACTTGGATTCAATCGCTGCCACAAACAGTTCATCCTTGCTGCCAAAGTGCGCGTATACAGTCTGTTTGGAGACTCCGGCATGTCTGGCCACCTCGTCCATACTGGTATTGGGCAGTCCCTGACTGGTGAACAGCTCTATGGCACTGCTGAGAATTTGCTGGCGTTTCTTCGCACTGCGGCCGGGCCCGGCAGTTGGCGTCATAGAGCGTCTCCGAATAACAAAGCAAAACAATTTGATAACAGTTGGGCACAAAATAGACTAGACAGTCCAGTTTGGTCAAACTAGACTGACAAGTCTATTTTAACCATTTTTTAACTCTTCGTGGATGGATTGGCTGGCCATGGACATTAAACTCTCTGTCCCACTTATCACTGCCTGCGCGCTGTCACTGGCCTTACCCTTGCTAACAGGATGCGGTCAGGCAACCACCCCTGCTGCCACCGCCGCTAAGGGTGTTAGTTTACCCAGCGTCAGTACCCGTGAACTTGTCGAGGTATCCACGTACGAGCAGCGGTTAACCTTTACCGGCACAGTACGGGCCGGCAATACCACTGGACTGGCATTCGAGCTGGCCGGCAAGCTGGACACCCTGTCAGCAGACTCAGGCGATAAAGTCAGTGAAGGACAGGTGCTGGCCAGTCTGGATACTTCCCTGCTGCAGGCCGAGCTGACCGAAATCAACGCCGCACTGGCGCAGAATCAGGCGGATTTGGCGCTGGCAGAACGAACCCTTGAACGCAGTCAGCAACTGAGCAAACAAAGTTATGTCTCGGCGCAGCAACTGGATGAGATTGCCGGACAGAAACAAAGCCTGCTGGCCGCCCGGCAGCGACTGCAGGCATCCCGGCATGCCACCGAACTCAAACTGCAAAAATCAACCTTGGTAGCGCCCTTCAGTGCCACTCTGGCCAGGCGCCTGCACAATCTGGGCGAAGTACTGCCCCTTGGCAGTCCGGTGTTTACTCTGGTGCAGGACAACAACCCCAAAGCCTATATCGGCGTACCGGTGGAGATCGCCAGACAACTTGCTGCGGGTCAGCAGATGCCACTCAGGGTCGGCAAGCAAACCTTCAACACTCACATTGAAGGAATAAGCGCAGAGGTGAATCCGGTGACCCGCACGGTAGAGCTGCGACTGGCGCTGCCGACAGATGCGAGGGTATTCAACGGCGAACTGGCATACCTGCAATATCAACAAACCATAGATACCGAGGGTTTCTGGGTGCCGGTCAGCGCGCTGACCGATGGCGTGCGCGGCCGCTGGAATATTTATGTGCTGCGCAGTCAGGGAGAGAAACAGGTGATTGAGCGGCGGGATATCGACATCCTTTACACCGATGACCAACAGGCATTTGTCCGTGGCGCCCTGAATCAGGGGGAACAATATATCAGTCAGGGCCTGCACAAGCTGGTCGCAGGCCAGCAGGTTAATCCAGTCAATCCGGTCGCAGCGAGGTAATCATGATCCGCTCCCTGATTGAAAATGGTCGCCTGGCCAGCCTGATCATCGCCCTGTTGCTGGTTGCCGGTCTTGGCGCCATCAACACCTTGCCCAGAATGGAAGATCCGGAAATCACCAACCGCTTCGCGTCTGTAATAACCCATTATCCCGGCGCATCGGCCGAGCGGGTTGAAGTACTGGTGACCGAAGTACTGGAGCAGCAGTTGCGCCGGCTGGAGGAGCTGAAGCTGGTGCAGTCCACTTCCCGGCCGGGGATTTCAGTTATTCAGCTGGAGCTCAAAGACGAGATTGTCGACACCGATCCCGTCTGGTCCAGAGCCAGAGATCTGGTCAACGACAGCCAGTATCTGCTGCCTGCTCCGGCGCAAAATACCATAGTCAATGACAGATTCGGCTTCGCCAACACCCTGATTCTGGGACTGAGCTGGCAAGGTGAAGGTCCTGGTGCCACCGATATTCTCAACCGCTATGCCATTGAGCTGCAAAATCGCCTGCGGTTGTTACCAGGCACCGACTTTGCCCTGTTGGTGGGAGCCCCTCAGGAAGAAATACTGGTTGAGCTTGATGGCGTCAAAGTCAATCAACTTGGGCTGACACCAGCGACCGTTGCGGCCTTACTGGAAAAGGCCGACACCAAGATCAGTGCCGGCGAGTTGATGAATCAACAGTTCAGGGCACTCATCGAAGTATCCGGTGAGCTGGACTCACTCACCCGTATCCGCCAGGTGCCACTGAAAATCGATGCCTCCGGTCAGGTTATCCGGTTAGGTGATGTCGCAAGCGTCAACCGCCAGGTCAGGACTCCGGCAGACAGTCTGGCACTGATCCACGGTGAGCAGGGAATACTGGTGTCTGCCAGGATGCTGAGCAATACCCGGGTTGATCTGTGGCAGCAGCAGGTCAGCAAGTCTCTTGAAGGTTTTGCAACCAACCTGCCGGCCAATATCAAAGTCGAGTGGTTATTTGAACAGGAAAGCTACACCCATGTTCGCCTGGCTGAATTGATGCAGAGTCTGCTGCTGGGGTTTGTGCTGATCCTGGTGGTACTGATGCTGACGCTGGGGCTGAAGAATGCCTTGGTGGTTGCGATATCCCTGCCACTGACGGCACTGTTTACCCTCGCCTGCATGAAGTTTGTCGGTCTGCCTATCCATCAGATGTCCATTACCGGTTTGGTGGTCGCCCTGGGGATTATGGTGGATAATGCCATCGTGATTGTGGATGCCATCGCCCAGCGCCGCCGCGAAGGACAAAGCCCGGTCGATGCGGTTACCGCGACCCTCAAACACCTGTGGCTACCACTGGCAGGCTCGACCATCACCACCATGCTGGCGTTTGCACCTATTGTGCTGATGCCGGGCGCAGCCGGAGAATTTGTCGGTGGCATTGCCATCTCGGTGATGTTTGCACTGCTGGGGTCCTACCTCATTTCCCACACCCTGGTGGCCGGCATGGCCGGGCGCTTTGCCAGCTGTGCCAATCATCATCGCTGGTATGAATCAGGCATTGAGTTGCCGTCGCTCGCCAGAGCCTATCGTGCCAGTCTGCAGTTTGCCCTGAAGCGGCCACTGTTGTCTGCTGTCATCATAGGCTTGCTGCCACTGTCCGGGTTCTGGGCCGCCGGTCAGTTGACCGAGCAGTTCTTCCCCCCATCCGACAGAAACATGTTCCAGATTGAGGTGTTCCTTGCGCCTCAATCCAGCCTGGACAATACCCTGTCGGTGGTCCGGCAGATGCAGCAACGACTCCAGGGACACCAGCAAATAGACAGAGCTGACTGGATGGTGGGCGGTAACTTCCCCTCCTTTTATTACAACATGACCCAGCGCCAGCAGGGAGCTGCCAACTATGCCCAGGCCATGGTGAAGGTCAGGGATTTCGATACGGCCAATCAACTGATCCCGCAGTTACAGCTGGAGCTGGATAATGCGTTCCCCGAGGCGCAGGTACTGGTACGCAAACTCGAGCAGGGCCCGCCATTCAATGCCCCGGTGGAAGTTCGGGTATATGGTCCCAATCTGGATGTGTTGACTGAGCTTGGCGATCAGGTACGGGCAGTTCTGGCCTCTGCGCCGAACGTGATTCAGACCCGCAGCACGCTGAGCGCCGGTGCGCCCAAGGTCTGGTTTCAGGTGGATGAAGACGCCAGTCTGGCCAGCGGGCTGTCGTTGACCGACATCGCCAATCAAATCCAGATGTCGACTACCGGCCTCACCGGTGGCAGTATCCTTGAGCAGACCCAATCCCTGCCGATCAGAGTCCGGCTCGCAGAGGAGCAACGCACCCAGGCCAGCCGCCTCAGTGAAATCATGCTGATCTCCTCCAGCGGCGCAGGTATTCCGCTGTCTGCACTGAGCGACAATGAGATCCAGGTCAGTCGGGGAGCGATTCCGCGGCGCAATGGTGAGCGGGTCAATACCATTGAAGCCTACATCACCGCCGATATTCTGCCCGCAGCAGTGCTGCAGGCCGTCAAACCACAACTGGCAGGCCTGGCGATCCCGGCCGGATACCATGTGGAAATTGGTGGAGAAAGCGCCAAACGGGATGAGGCGGTAGGCAACCTGATGTCCAATATTGTGCTGGTCATCACCGCGCTACTGACCACTCTGGTGCTGTCATTCAACTCATTCCGCTTAACCGGCATTATCCTGCTCAGCGCCGTGCAATCGGCTGGCCTTGGCCTGCTGATGGTTTACCTGTTCGGATATCCCTTCGGATTTACGGTAATTATTGGCTTATTGGGGCTGATGGGACTGGCGATTAACGCTGCGATTGTGATTCTGGCGGAACTGGAAGATACCCCGGATGCCCGGCTGGGCGATCCGGATTTGATTACTGCCACCGTGGCCACCTGTGGCCGTCATATCGGTTCTACCACTATTACCACGGTCGGGGGCTTTCTGCCGCTGATCCTGGCCGGAGGCGGTTTCTGGCCCCCCTTTGCCATTGCCATCGCCGGGGGAACCCTGCTCACGACACTGCTGTCACTGATCTGGGTGCCCGTGATGTATCGCCTGTGGATGAAGCCGGCAGGCAGGGCAATGGTTTCAGCCGCCGCTTAAGCTGAGTGCGCGGCCAGCATCTCGTGGAGTTCGTCTTTGAGCTCCACCCGCTCCGCTTTCATCGCCAGAAAACGCGAATCAGTGGTTGGAACGCCGTTTAATTCAAGGGTACGGATTTCTTTGTCCAGTTCGTGGTATCGGCGGGACTTGTGGGCAAAGTGTTCGTTGGATTGGGTAAGCTGATGGATAAGATCGGTAAATTCAGGGAAATCATGGGTCAGTGAGTGGTTTTCTCCCAACATGGCACGCTCCTTATATCGTCTGAAAAATACTCAATCATGCTAGCAGGGAATTTCCCAACTCCCTAGCCTCTGACGGCAAATTAATACCGGGTTACCGCTCACTTCATACTTTTGATAATTTCTTCAACAAGTTGGCATAATTTTAGCCAATTTGAGACAAAACAGGAGTGCCTGAGCACTCCTGTCAATCGGCTAAATTCAGCGCTTAGCCTCACTGTCACTGGATGCCTGCCACAGGGCGTTGATTATCCCAAAACAGCAGGCCAGCAGAATGCCCAGAACCCAAATGATGTACCACATAGTGCTGCGCTCCCAATCAATATAGTGATGTCTTGTTGTCTTCAACGAACTGCCGGTTCAACCGACCGAACATTTTGGTATAGGTCCAGATGGTGTAACCCAGCACGATGGGAACCAGGATCAGTGCAACCCAGGTCATCACATTCAGCGTCAATTGGCTGGCCGTCGCATCCCACAGGGTCAGGCTGACATTGGGCTCAATGGACGATGGCATCACGAAGGGGAACATGGCGCTGCCGCAGGTCAGGATCACTCCGGTCACAGCCAGCGAACTGCACAGAAATGCCCAGCCAGAATGACGCAAACGGTTAAACACCACTGTCAGCAAAGGCATGATAAGCCCCAGTGCCGGGAACAGCATGGTAAAAGGATATTTGTCATAGTTGGCCAACCAGGCGCCGGCAACCACGGCAACCGTTTTACCGGCTGGATTTGAGGGTGCGGCAGTATCAATCACCGAGGTCACCACATAGCCATGAATGACAGTGGCAATCCACACACCGGCCAGCGCGAACAGCAGGACCATCAGCAGCGCGGCAATATTCCCGGCTCTGGCGGCACGCTGACGCAGTTCACCTTCGGTTTTCATCTGCAGCCAGCTGGCACCGTGCATCACAAACATGGTGACACACAACAGCCCTGACAACAGTCCGAAGGGGTTGAGTAGTCCCAGCAGATTGCCTTCGTAATAGGATCTTAAAAAGCTGTCGAAGCGGAAAGGCACACCTTTAAGCAGATTGCCAAATGCCACACCGATAATCAGCGGCGGGATAAGGCTGCCGGCAAACAGTGCCCAGTCCCAGGCTTTACGCCATTTTGAACTCTCAATCTTGGAGCGATAGTCAAACCCCACAGGCCGCAGGAACAATGCCAGCAATACCAGCACCATAGCCACATAAAAACCTGAGAAAGACACCGCATACACTGTTGGCCAGGCGGCAAACAGCGCGCCACCGGCGGTGATCAGCCACACCTGATTGCCATCCCAGTGTGGGGCAATCGTATTAATCATCAGTCGTTTGTCAGTATCGTCATGGGCGAGCACCGGTAACAGCATGCCGACCCCCATATCGAATCCGTCGGTGACGGCAAACCCGATAAACAACACACCCATCAGGCCCCACCAAACGAGCCTCAGTAATTCATAGTCAAACATACTTATTCCTCTCAGGCCTGCAGGGTTTCAAAGTGATAACGTCCGGTCTTGAGACTGCTGGGGCCAAGACGTGCAAAGCGGAACATCAGGAACAGTTCAATCACCAGGAATACGGCATAAAACAGGGTGATGGCACCAATGCTGAACCACAGATCGGCAACAGACAGACCAGAAGCGGACATGGCAGTAGGCAGCACGTCATAAATGGTCCATGGCTGACGACCCAGTTCGGCAAGGAACCAGCCGCTTTCAATGGCAAGCCAGGGTAAAGGCAGTGCAAACACGAACAGCTTCATCAGCCAGTGTTTCCGCTCCAGACAGGGTTTGATACACACGGCAAGTGCGGCAATCATCACCAGCATCAGTGCCATACCGGCGCCAATCATGATGCGGAAACTCCAGTACAGCGGCGCCACAGGAGGAATAGTATCGCGGGCGGCAGCGGCAATCTGGGCATCCGTCGCATCCACCACCTTGTCGGTATAAGCCTTCAGCAGCAGTCCATATCCCAAATCATGTTTACCGGCTTCAAATTTGGCACGGGTCTCGGCGCTGGTGTCCCCTTCACGGATTTTTTCAAGCTGCTCATAAGCCTGCATACCGTTACGAATGCGCTGCTCGTTACCGGCAGTGAGTGACTTGATACCTTCAACCTGAGTATCCAGACTGCGGGTAGCGATAAGGCCCAGTGCATAAGGCACTTTCACCGCCATACTGGTGGTTTGGGTTGCATCATCCGGGAAGCCAAACAGCAACATACCGGCAGGAGCAGGCTCGGTTGTCCACTCAGCTTCCATCGCCGCCAGCTTGGTAGGCTGCACTTTGCCAATCTGATAACCGGATTCATCACCCAGTACCAGCGTCATCACGATTGCGGCAGTGCCAAAGGCGGCGGCAATCGCAAAGGAGCGGCGGGCAAACAACAGATCGCGTTTGTTGATGATGTAATAAGCACTGATCGCCAGCACAAACATGGCACCGGCCACGTAACCTGATGCTACAGTGTGAACGAACTTGGTCTGGGCGATGGGATTGAACACCACATCACTGAAGCTGGTCATCTCCATGCGCATGGTGTGGTCATCAAACACGGCACCAACCGGATTTTGCATCCAGCCGTTGGCAACCAGGATCCACAGCGCCGACAGATTGGTGCCAAGCGCCACCAACCAGGTGACCGCCAGATGCTGCAACTTGCTGAATCTGTCCCAGCCGAAAAAGAACATGCCCACCATGGTGGACTCGAGGAAAAATGCCATCAGGGCTTCAATAGCCAATGGCGCACCGAAAATGTCGCCGACATAATGGGAATAGTAAGACCAGTTGGTACCAAACTGAAACTCCATCGCCAGACCTGTGGTCACACCGATGGCAAAGTTGATACCGAACAGCTTGCCCCAAAAGCGGGTCATATCCTTGTACAATTGATCGCCGGTCATCACATACAGGGTTTCCATGATAGCCAGCAAAAATACCAACCCCAATGTCAGGGGGACAAACAGGAAATGGTACATGGCAGTCAACGCAAACTGCAGGCGCGACAAATCTACAACCTGATCCAGGATCATGATTTACTCCATCAATACCAATTGAATGGCAAATGAGGCCGCCAGGGCGGGATCAAAGACTCCATTCAATTTGCATATAAGTCTGTGGGATCCCCTATGGGTGATCAGGATTCACCCTACGTCCGGGGACATTGATGCGGTAAAGCGCGGGCTGATGTTCGATAAAAATCACCAAACAGCATTGCCGCCAAAGGAAAGTGACCGGAACATCTGCCGTTACAAATTGTCACACCCGAAGAGGCACACAAATGTGATGTAGATCATTGGCTTGAAGAAAGGCGGCGGCGAATCGGTTAATTCGGATTAATGAGGGCAAACAACAGCCAATAAAAAACCCCGCATCAGCGGGGTTTTTCAGCAGGATCTTGATTACTGATCCTGTTCGGAAGTTCTGTCCATGTTCTCAGTATTTTCAAGCCACAGAGCATTGATGATACCGAAAGAGCAGGCGAGCAGTACGCCGAGGATCCAGGTGAAATACCACATACTAATCTTCTCCTTTATCAGTAAAGTGAAGTCTTGTTGTCTTCAATGTACTGACGGTTCAGACGGCCGTACATCTTGATGTAAGTCCAGATGGTGTAACCCAGTACGATAGGTACAAAAATAATCGCAGCCCAGGTCATCACTGTCAGGGTCATCTGGCTGGCAGTGGCATCCCACATGGTCAGGCTCACATTCGGCTCCAGCGAAGATGGCATCACGAATGGGAACATGGCGGCACCACAGGTCAGGATCACACCGGCAATAGCCAGCGAGCTGAACGCAAAGGCAAAGCCTGAACGGTTCATGCGGCTGAACAGTACCACCAGCAGAGGCATCGCCAGGCCCAGGATTGGGAACAGCATGGTGATGGGGTACTTGTCATAGTTAGCCAACCAGGCACCGGCAGCCAGCTCAACCGTCTTACCGGCTGGGTTGGATGCAGCAGCGGTATCAATCACAGAAGTGATTACATAACCGTCAATACCTTTCGCCATCCAGAATCCGGCCACCGCAAACAGAGCAACCAGCGCGATAGCAGTGATTTGAGCAGCCTTGGAAGCGCGGGCACGCAATTCACCTTCGGTTTTCATCTGCAGCCAGGTTGCGCCCTGCATCATAAACATAGACACAGACACCAGACCCGCCAGCAGACCGTAGGGGTTCAGCAGACCAAACAGATTACCTTCGTAGTAAGCACGCAGGTACTCATCGAAACGGAATGGTACGCCCTGCAGCAGGTTACCAAAGGCCACACCGATAATCAGTGGTGGCACGAAACTGCCGACAAACAGTGCCCAGTCCCAGGTCTTGCGCCATCTTGGATCTTCAATCTTGGAGCGGTAATCAAAGCCCACAGGACGCAGGAACAGCGCCAGCAGCACAATCACCATCGCCAGATAGAAGCCGGAGAAAGACACAGCGTAAACGGTTGGCCAGGCAGCAAACAACGCACCACCGGCAGTGATCAGCCACACCTGGTTGCCGTCCCAGTGAGGGGCAACCGTGTTGATCATCACGCGACGCTCGGTGTCATCCCGGCCCAGAATAGGCAGCAGCGCACCCACACCCATATCGAAGCCGTCGGTCACGGCGAAGCCGATAAACAGCACACCGACCAGGGCCCACCAGATAAATCTCAGGATTTCATAATCAAACATGGTATTCCCCTATTAAGCTTCCAGCTTCTCGAAGTGGTAACGTCCAGTCTTCAGACTGCTTGGGCCCAGGCGGGCAAACTTAACCATCAGGAAGATTTCCACTACCAACAGCACAGTGTAGAAGGCAGTAATAGTGAAGATACTGATCCAGATATCGGTCACAGACAGGCTGGACGCCGACATAAAGGTAGGCAGTACTTCAGAGATGGTCCATGGCTGACGACCGTACTCGGCAACGAACCAACCACATTCAATGGCGATCCATGGCAGCGGCAGGCTGTACAGCGCAGCTTTCAGCACCCATGGCTTCTCATCGATCTTGTGACGGGTGCTCTGCCAGAAGGCAGCAGCAAACACAAACAACATCACAAAGCCCAGACCCACCATGATACGGAAGCTGAAGAACAGCGGCGCAACAGAGGGAATAGAGCTGCGGGCAGCCGCTTTAATCTGCTCGTCCGTAGCATCAACAATCTTGGCAGTGTAAGGCTTCAGCAGCAGACCATAACCCAGATCAACCTTGGCGGCTTCAAACGCGGCACGCAGTTCAGGACTCTTGTCACCGGCGCGCAGTTTTTCCAGCATGGCATAAGCATCCATACCATTACGGATACGGGCTTCGTGCTCAGTCACCAGATCGCGAATACCGGTTACCTGCTCATCCAGCGAGCGGGTCGCGATGATACCCATGACGTATGGGATCTTAATGGCGTAATCGGTTTCCATGGTTTCATCGTTCGGGAAACCAAAGGCGGTGAATGCAGCTGGTGCTGGCTCAGTGTGCCACTCAGCTTCAATCGCAGCCAGTTTCACCTTCTGTACTTCACCGGTTTCGTAACCTGATTCGTCACCCAGTACGATAACAGACAGGATAGAAGCCATACCGAAGCTTGCCGCAATGGCAAAAGAACGACGGGCAAAAGGCAGATCACGCTTCTTCAGAATGTAGTAAGAGCTGATGGCCAGCACGAACATAGCGCCGGTCACATAACCTGATGCCACAGTGTGAACAAACTTCACCTGAGCAACCGGGTTGAACAGCACTTCGGCGAAGCTGGTCATTTCCATGCGCATGGTTTCATAGTTGAACACGCTACCCACAGGGTTTTGCATCCAACCATTGGCCACCAGAATCCACAATGCAGACAGGTTGGTGCCCAGGGCAACCAGCCAGGTTACTGCCAGGTGCTGACGCTTGCTGAAACGATCCCAGCCGAAGAAGAACATACCCACCATGGTGGATTCAAGGAAGAACGCCATCAAACCTTCGATGGCCAGCGGGGCGCCAAAAATATCACCCACATAATGGGAATAGTAAGACCAGTTGGTACCAAACTGGAATTCCATTGCCAGACCTGTTGTTACACCCAGGGCAAAGTTGATACCAAACAACTTGCCCCAGAACTTGGTCATGTCCTTATAAATCTGTTTATCCGTCATCACATACAGTGATTCCATGATAGCCAGCAGGAAGGCCATGCCCAAGGTGAGAGGAACAAACAGGAAGTGATACATCGCTGTCAGCGCGAACTGCAGGCGCGATAGCTCTACAACCTCTTCAACAATCATCAGTCTCTCCTTACTTGGAACTGGATGCCGACAACAAATGTCAGCGAGAACCTGTGTAAGTTGGTTAAATTTTCAATTTTGTTTACCTCAAATCGAGGTAAACATCCCTTTTTTTGTCAGTTTGCCAGATCGGCGGGGAATATCCCCCTAAAATAGTCATCTTCCCGCACGTTTGAGACATGGTTCACACTCTGTTGCAATTTAGCGATCGCCATCGTACAAAAAGCCAACCAAAATACTCACAAGCCAATATTTTCAATGAGTTACAAAAACATAAGCTTGTGCATTCCAGTCAAATTTATACCACTCGCATTTGATGCAAATCAATCTAACTCAAGGGTTTGACGCTATTTTGCGGCAAGCAACACAGTTCAGACACTAACATCATTGCCACCCACGGATAATTATGGTAGGGAACTAACACCAACCAAATCAAACATTGATTTTATAGGCACTCACCACAAATAATACCAAAAGCCTTCATAAAAACATGTTTTAACATTTAATATTCAATTTATCGCAATAAAAAGTTCATGCACATAAATCAAAATAAATACTAATAGCCAATAAAATCATTAAGTTAAAGTATTGCAAAGTAAATCGGCGACATAATTTCAATTAGTTTTACTTATGCGAATTTGCACTTTTTCTCGTTTGAACAATTTAACCGCGATCATTAACATGTGCCCCGTGTTAAGGAGACGCCTGATACACCCAGTCAAGCAGGATGGTGTGTCAACTCCGCGCACCTATCATCGAATTTGTGTGGAGATATTTGCTATGAAAAAATTTTTTGAACGTCTGGTTAACTCTTACAAACCTGTTTTTGTTGAACTTTTTAAATCAAGAGAGTTCTAATTCAGGTAAAGACAGTTTTACTATTCTTGAGTTTTGTTAGCGCAAAACGGGCCCGGTTACTGATAAAGCAACCGGGCTTTTTTCTGTCTTCAATACGGCACGCCTGCGCTCATTAAAATCCTATTTTTTTTGCAAACACACAACTACGAACACGTTAAACCAACATTTCATTTACTTTCGTATTTACTGATACTGCAGATTGCGGACACATCTGAGCTCACCCGCCACGTCAGAAAAACCCGAAGAAATTATGTCGCGCACTGGCACCTGTTTTGCGGCCCGCACATTTGCCGCACCTAATTCAGTTAATCTGGATATATTTAATAGATACGAGCAAAGTTATGTCTGCCTCAGAGATTTTTTTGCCATAAAAAAAGCAGCCCTAAGGCTGCTTTCTTCTATGGAATGGAAGCGACTGAATACGCGTCAATTACCCCAGGTTAACCCTGGCATTGCGGAACATGCGCATCCAGGGGCTGTCTTCACCCCACTCATCCGGATGCCAAGAGTTGGCCACCGTACGGAATACCCGCTCAGGATGCGGCATCATCAACGTGACCCGGCCATCCAGCGTGGTGATCCCGGTAATGCCGTTGGGCGAACCGTTGGGATTCAGCGGATACTGCTCAGCAATTTTGCCGTTGCCATCGACATAACGCAGCGACACAGTACCTGAGGCTTCCGCTGCTGCCAGTGCGCCACTGGAGGCAAACTCCGCCCGGCCCTCACCGTGGGACACAGCTATTGGCATACGCGAGCCAGCCATCCCTTCGAAGAACAGCGATGGGCTGGATTGCACCTCGACCAGCGAGAAGCGGGCTTCAAAGCGCTCTGAGCGGTTACGCACAAAGTGTGGCCAGTGCTCAGTACCCGGAATAATCGACTTCAGGTTGGACAGCATCTGGCAGCCGTTACAAACCCCCAGCGCGAAGCTGTCAGCACGCTGGAAGAAACGACTGAACTCTTCACGGGCCAGTTCGTTGAACAGAATTGACTTGGCCCAGCCTTCACCGGCGCCCAGCACATCACCGTAGGAGAAGCCACCGCAGGCGACCAGCCCCTGGAACTCCTCAAGGCTGATGCGACCGGACAGAATATCCGACATGTGCACATCGCGGCTCTCGAATCCGGCACGGTCAAATGCTGCCGCCATCTCCAGCTGAGAGTTCACCCCCTGCTCACGCAGGATCGCCATTTTGGGAGCCACGCCTTTGAGGATGTAAGGCGCGGCAATGTCATCACTTGGGTCAAAGCTGAGATCCACGGTTAAGCCGGGATTGTTGATATCCAGCTTGAGGTCGAACTCTTCTTTGGCGCACTCAGGATTATCACGCATGGCCTGCATGCGATAAGTGGTGTCAGACCACAGCTTGCGCAGTGCAACCAAAGACTCAGCCAGCACTTCACGCTCGCCGTCATACACAGACAGCTGCATATCATCAGCCAGATTGCCAATCAAATGACAGCTGACACCGACATCTTCGTATTGACGGATAATCTCCTGAGCATCGGCTGCGGAAATTTGCAGCACAGCGCCCAGCTCCTCATTGAACAGACGGGAAATATCATCCCCTTCAATGCCGCCCAGATTGATGTGCAGACCTGTGTTACCGGCAAACGCCATTTCCGCCAGGGTCGCCAGCAAACCACCATCACTGCGGTCGTGGTAAGCAATCACTTGCTTATCCGCCACCAACTGCTGGGTCACATTGAAGAAACCTTTGAGGTTTGCAGGCTTGTCCAGATCCGGCGTTGCATCGCCCAGCTCGCCGTAAACCTGTGCCAGGCAGGAGCCGCCCAGACGCTGCTTGCCATCGGCCAAGTCCACCAGCAGCAGTGCCGTGGCACCTTTGTCGCTGCGCAGCTCAGGGGTCACGGTATTGCGAATGTCACGCACCACACCAAAGGCGGAGATCACCAGCGACAATGGCGCAGTCACGCTCTTGTCTTCGCCGTTTTCCTGCCAGGCGGTCTTCATCGACATCGAGTCCTTGCCCACAGGAATCGTCAGACCCAATTCAGGACACAGCTCCTCACCCACGGCTTTTACCGCTTCATACAAACCTGCATCTTCACCCGGGTGACCGGCAGCCGCCATCCAGTTGGCAGACAGCTTAATGCGCTTCAAATCACCGATATCGGCGCCGGCAATATTCATAATGGACTCGGCCACCGCCATGCGGGCAGAGGCACCGAAATCCAGCAGCGCCAGCGGCGTGCGCTCACCCATGGACATGGCTTCACCGGCGTAGGAGTCGAAGCTGGCCGCAGTCACGGCGCAGTTGGCCACAGGAACCTGCCAGGGACCGACCATCTGATCCCGGTTTACCAAACCTGTGACCGTGCGGTCACCTATGGTGATTAGGAAGGTTTTGTCCGCCACTGTCGGCAGGCTCAATACCCGGGCAACCGCATCGTTAACATCTATTGTTGCGGTATCCAGTGCCTTGCCCTGGGCTTTGAGGGTCACAGCCTCACGGCTCATCTTGGGCGCTTTGCCCAGCAGCACTTCCAGCGGCAAGTCGATGGGCTGATTGTCGAAGTGCTTATCGTTTAGCAGCAGATGCTCCTCTTTGGTGGCCTCCCCCACTACCGCAAACGGCGCGCGCTCACGCTCACAGATGGCCGCAAAGGTATCCAGATCTTCAGCCGCCACCGACAGTACATAGCGCTCCTGCGACTCGTTACACCAGATCTCCAGCGGGCTCATGCCCGGCTCATCTGACAGCACATTGCGCAGCTCAAACTTACCACCGCGGCCACCATCACTAACCAGCTCAGGCAGCGCATTGGACAGGCCACCGGCACCCACATCGTGGATGAACTGTATCGGGTTGGCATCGCCCATTTGCCAGCAGCGGTCAATCACTTCCTGACAGCGACGCTCCATCTCAGGGTTTTCACGCTGCACAGAAGCGAAGTCCAAATCTTCACTGGACTGGCCAGATGCCATGGAAGAGGCTGCGCCGCCGCCAAGACCAATATTCATCGCCGGGCCCCCCAGTACAATCAGCTTGGCGCCAACGGTAATTTCACCTTTCTGTACATGGTCCTGACGGATATTACCCAGACCACCGGCGAGCATAATCGGCTTATGGTAGCCACGAACCTCCACGCCATTATGGCTGGCAACCTGCTGCTCATAGGTGCGGAAGTAACCCAACAGTGCCGGACGCCCAAATTCGTTGTTAAATGCTGCGCCGCCCAGTGGGCCATCCAGCATGATATCCAGTGCGGACACAATGCGCTCCGGCTTGCCGTAGTCCCCTTCCCAGGGCTGCACAAAGCCGGGGATCTTGAGGTTGGATACCGAGAAGCCTGTCAGGCCGGCTTTGGGCTTGGAGCCGCGACCGGTTGCACCTTCGTCACGGATTTCGCCACCGCTGCCGGTCGCAGCGCCCGGATAAGGACTGATCGCCGTTGGGTGGTTGTGGGTTTCCACCTTCATCAGCACATGCATTGGCTCTGTATGGTAACGGTAAACACCATCCGCATCCGGGAAGAATCGACCGGCAACCGAGCCTTCCATCACGGCCGCGTTGTCTTTATAGGCAGACAAGACGTGATCAGGCGTAGTTTCAAAGGTGTTTTTGATCATCTTGAACAGCGACTTTGGCTGAACTTCACCATCAATGGTCCAGTCGGCGTTGAAGATCTTGTGACGGCAGTGCTCAGAGTTGGCCTGAGCGAACATCATCAGCTCAATATCGTTGGGATTGCGGCCCAGACGCACGAAATTTTCCACCAGATAATCGATTTCATCTTCGGCCAGTGCCAGCCCCATTTCAGTATTGGCAGCAACCAGTGCGCGGCGACCTTCTCCCAGAATATTGACGCTGCGCAGCTTGCCTGGCTCTGTGTGGGCAAACAGCATCGCGGCCTGTGCAAAATCCTCCAGCACCACTTCCATCATACGGTCGTGGATAACTGCTTTAACGGCAGTTAACTGGGCAGCACTCAGCTCGCCTTCAATATAGTAAGCAATACCGCGCTCGAGGCGTTTGATTTTACCAAGACCACAGTTGTGGGCGATGTCGGTTGCTTTGGAAGACCAGGGGGAAATGGTGCCGGGGCGGGGAGTGACGAAGAACAGCGTGCCTTGGGGGGCGTGAGTGTCCATGGCTGGACCGTAGGTGAGGATTTGGCTGAGCTGCAAAGACTCCCTGTCATCCAGTGGCTCACTCAAGTCGGCCAAATGGACATATTCGGCATAAATCTGACTGACCGGAAGGGACTCACTGCTGAATGCTGCAAGCAGTTTCTGCACCCGGAATGTCGACAGTGCAGGGGCTCCGCGGATGATCTCCATCACGTCTTTTCACCTTTTTATTTTTTCGTGATACCCAGACAGGAGCAAAGCTATCGCGCCATGAAAACCCGGGGGCAAGCCCGTATTTTGCCGCTGTTCTCTGCATCTTCCGACAGCCTGGGTATACAGGGTAAGAGGAGGCGGTATTATAGGAAAAAGTGGCTCACAAATCATCAAATTGACTTGGAGAAACGAGGCGGATTTGTGCTATAAACACGCCTCGCCGCCGAAAACATTTTCCCTGTTATCAAACGATAGATTCTCCGGGGCCAAAACCCGGGAGATACCATTCGGCTTATTGCTTTTTTCAATCGCTGTCGCAATATTGTTCACTATGACATTTAAACGCCTGTTGGCGGCTTTGTTGTTCCTGCCTTTGCTGTCAGGCTGCGAACCAGAGCCGGTTGAGCCTCCGCCCCCGACCGAACGCAGTGTACTGCGGGTGGGGACGCTTTACGGCCCGCAAATCTATGTCAGTACCGGTCAGGGACTCAGCGGCTTTGACTATGAACTGGCCGAGAAATTTGCCCGGTATCTGGATAAACCCCTGAAGATGATGCCCTACGCCTCTATCGGTGAGTTGTACCAGGCGCTCGAGCGGGACGACATCGATATCATTGCTGCTGGCCTGACCGACACACCAGCCCGTCGTCAGCAATTCCGTCTAGGGCCACCTTTATATGAGGTGGACCAGGTACTGGTATATAAAGAAGGTAACAAACCTCAGGATGACCTGAATCAGCTGGGCAACGGTTTGACCGTGCTGGCCGACTCCGCTTTTGTCGATACCCTCACCCAGCTTAAACAACAGTACCCGAACCTCAACTGGCAACAGGTCGTCGACAAAGACGGTGAAGAATTGCTGGAAATGGTGGCCAACGGTGACATCCCCTATACCGTTGCTGACTCCTCGTCGCTGCAGATCAACCGCCGCTTTCTGCCTGAGTTGCGTGTCGCTCAGGTGCTGGAAGATAACCAGAGTGTCGTTTGGCTGTTGTCCCCCTTTCACTCGGACAAATTAATGAGTCAATTGCTGGCGTTCTGGGACACAGAAAGACGTAACGGTACCCTTGAAGAGTTAAACGAAAAGTACTTTGGCCACGTACAGCGCTTTGACTATGTCGATACCCGCGCCTTTATCCGGGCGGTGGACAGCAAATTACCCAAATACCGTCCCTGGTTTGAGGAACATGCCGGCGATCTGGACTGGCGCAAATTGGCCGCGACCGCCTATCAGGAATCCCATTGGAACCCCCATGCTCGCTCACCCACCGGGGTACGCGGCATGATGATGCTGACCCTGCCCACCGCCAAACAAATGGGTATCAGCAATCGTCTGGATCCTGAGCAAAGTATCCGGGGCGGCGCCAAGTACCTGAGTAATATCCTCAGCCGTTTGCCTGACTCGATTCCAGAAGATCAGCGCATGTGGTTTGCGCTGGCGTCATACAATATTGGTATGGGGCACGTGGAAGATGCCCGCAAACTGGCACAGTCCATGGGGCTCAACCCCAGCAGCTGGGGCGATGTAAAACAGGTGCTGCCGCTGCTGCAAAAGCGCAAACATTACAGCAAAACCCGCTACGGCTACGCCAGAGGCAGCGAAGCGGCGCATTATGTGGACAATATCCGCCGCTACTACGACACCCTGGTATGGCTCGACAACCAGGCGCAAACAGTTGCATCGGCTCCGCCACCTCAGGAAACGGAAAGTGTGAGCCTGGATGCAGCGTCTGCCGCGCCGCCGCAATAATCCCGGCGGCACGTCACAACACGTTGAATAAATGACAAATTCGCTGTGCTTCATCTTTTCTTAATCAGGGATTGTGATAATGTGATTCTGAAGGACGAACGGTATATCTCTGTTTTTTCGGGCACTTACGCCCCTGAGGATAACCGCATTAGGAGGAAGAAGTATGAAAAGAAGAATTATCAATAACGCCGCACGCCGCCGCACCATGCAGAAAGCCCGTCATCAACGGATATTGCACCGCCAAAAGCTGTTTTTCACCTTTATTCAGCAACAAGCAGTCTGAGAATTAGTCCTTTCCCGTCGATGCTGCTTGTCTGGCCGCCTGCTTCAGCGCTTTTTTCTCCGCTCTGCGCCGCTTGAAAAAATTGCTGAGCAGCGCCGCACACTCCTCTTCCAGCACGCCTGCGGTGACGTCCAGCTGATGATTGAATGCCGGGTGACCAAGCAGATCCACGACAGATCCCGCGGCGCCGGTTTTCAGATCCCTGGCACCAAATACCACACGTTTAAGGCGACTGTGAACCATGGCGCCAGCGCACATGGCGCAGGGCTCAAGAGTCACATACAAAGTAGTGTCCAGCATACGGTAGTTTTCCAGCACCTTACCCGCCTGTCGCAAACACTGCATCTCAGCATGGGCACTGGGATCATGCAGGCCGATACTGTAATTGAATCCTGCAGCCAACAGCTCATTGTCTTTCACCAGCACGGCGCCGACCGGTACCTCTCCCAGAGCCTCAGCCTTGGCAGCCATCTCCAGAGCCACCGCCATCCAATGTTTATCCTGCTGTGCTTGATCCACCTGTTACCTCTTTTGGCACAAATATCCTGTTGATTTCGATCCGCCGACATCAACATCACTGTAAGGTCGCGAAGTATAGCAAGTCATCACGGCATGCCTCCAGCAACTGACTGGATAAAAGCTTGATGGGCTCTCCCACCATTGAGGCCCCCGGAGTATCAGGCTCAGGTAAAGGCGCCTGTATGCTGCCGTTGAACAGTGGCCGGTTCAAACTTTCGTGCCACCCGACGGGTTTCATCTAAACTTATCAAATGACACCCAATTCCGCCCCACTGACTTATCTGCGCTGGCCCGCATTGATTGCGGCGCTAACGGTTATCTTCTGGCTTTGGCTGTTGGCAGACCACGCCCTGCTGCAACCGGACAGCTGGTCACTGCTGATACTGGATAGTCTGCCTTTACTGATTTGGTCAGGATTATTGGTGACAGCCATCAGAGTAGACACCCCGGATGTACGGTTTTCGCTGGTACTTGGGCTGTCACTGCTGTATCTGGCGGCTTTGATAACCAGCGGACGGCACTTTATTCCGATACCGGCAGCGCTCAGCTATTTAGCCGCGATATTGCAGGCCGCAGGCAGCATCACGCTGGCCCTTGGAATGTTCAAACTTATCAAGCAATTGACTGAGCACAGTCAACTGTTAAGTGCGTTGGCCAGTGCCAATCCACTGGCCAGTCTCGCCAACAGCCGTAACACAGCTCAGCCCCGTTCAACTGCGGGTCTGGAACGTAAGGCGGCATTGCTGGTCATCGGCATCGATGATTTTGCACTGCTTAAAACCGCCCGGGGCCAGGTTTGTTGCGACTTCCAGCTCATCAAACTGGCTGAGCTGATTGCCAATCTTATCCGTAAACAGGACAGAGTCGTCCGCTGGGGCGGCGAGGAATTTATCATCGAGCTTGGCGGCGCCGATTTGAATACTGCCAGAGTAAAAGCCGAGCATCTGAGAATGACCATCGCCGAATACCCGTTTTACTTTGCCGGGCAACCGCTCAGGATAACGGTAAGTATTGGTATCGCACAATACGATGGTATGCTGGCCAACCGCAAACTGGCTTTATTGGCTGCCAAAACCACTATGGGTCAGGCTGCGCGCCAGGGGGGCAACCGGGTACAGGTACATCAGAGTGCTTCTGATCCGCTCAACGAGTCTGCAACCACTCAATCAAACCTGAGTTCATCACACTCCTCGGGCAGCAAACCCCACTGAACACCCACATCGAAAAAACAAAAAGCGGACACAAGGTCCGCTTTTTCTATTTATTCAGGGATTATTCCCACTCAATGGTCGCCGGTGGCTTACCAGAGATGTCATACACCACGCGGGAAATACCATCCACTTCGTTGATGATGCGGTTGGATACCCGACCCAGGAAGTCGTATGGCAGGTGTGCCCAGTGAGCGGTCATAAAGTCGATGGTTTCCACCGCACGCAGGGATACCACCCAGTCGTACTTACGGCCATCGCCCATTACGCCTACAGAACGAACTGGCAGGAACACGGTGAATGCCTGAGATACCTTGTTGTACAGATCCGCTTTATGCAGCTCTTCAATGAAGATAGCATCGGCACGGCGCAGCAGGTCACAGTACTCTTTCTTCACTTCGCCAAGAACGCGCACGCCCAGACCAGGCCCCGGGAACGGATGACGGTACAGCATGTCATAAGGCAGACCCAACTCCAGACCAATCTTGCGCACTTCGTCTTTGAACAGTTCGCGCAGTGGTTCAACCAGACCCAGCTCCATATCTTCAGGCAGACCGCCTACGTTGTGGTGCGACTTGATCACATGAGCCTTGCCGGTGGCAGAGCCTGCTGATTCAATCACATCCGGGTAGATGGTGCCCTGTGCCAGCCACTTGGCATTGACGCGTCTGGAGGCCTCTTCATCGAAGATTTCCACAAACACGCGACCAATGATCTTACGCTTGGCCTCCGGATCGTTTTCGCCTTTCAGCGCTTCCAGGAAACGGTCTTCCGCATCCACATGGATGATGTTCAGGCCGAAGTGATTGCCAAACATATCCATCACCTGCTGCGCTTCATTCAAACGCAGCAGACCATTATCCACAAATACGCAGGTCAGCTTGTCGCCAATGGCACGGTGCAGCAGCATGGCGGTCACGGAAGAATCCACACCACCGGACAGACCGAGGATCACTTCCTGATCGCCCACCTGCTTTTTAATACGCTCAACCGCATCTTCAATGATGGAAGCAGGCTGCCACTTGGCCTCACAGCCACAGATGGTCAGAGTGAAATGCTCCAGCATACGCAGGCCCTGACGGGTGTGAGTCACTTCAGGGTGGAACTGCACGCCGTAGAATTGCTTCTCTTCGTTGGCCATCACCGCAAATGGACAGGTTTCAGTCTGGGCAACCTGCACAAATCCCGGCGGGATCTCGGCAACTTTGTCACCGTGGCTCATCCATACGTCCAACAGTGGATTACCGGCATCGCTGATACCGTCTTCGATGCAGCTTAGCAGCGCACACTGAGCCAGCACTTCTACCTGTGCATAGCCGAATTCACCTTCACCCACGCCTTTAATCACTTTACCGCCCAGTTGCTCAGACATGGTTTGCATGCCATAGCAGATACCCAGTACAGGTACACCGGCGTTAAACACATACTCAGGAGCCCGTGGAGAACCGGCTTCGGTCACACTCTCGGGACCACCGGCCAGAATGATACCGTTGGGAGCAAATTCACGGATTTGCGCTTCGGTTACATCCCATGCCCACAGCTCGCAGTACACACCGATTTCGCGGATACGACGGGCGATCAGCTGGGTGTACTGAGAGCCGAAGTCAAGGATGAGTATCTTGTGCTCATGAATGTCGTTCATGGAAAACCTTCATCAATATTTATCAACGCCCTTTACAGGCTTTTCTAATAAGGGCGACCGAGGTCGCCCGACAGACAGCTGCAGCGAAGGTACAAGCCCTGCGCACAGCTCTCCTGAATCATTAACCACGGCTGCGATAGTTTGGTGCCTCTTTGGTGATGGTCACATCGTGCACGTGTGATTCACCCATACCCGCCGCAGTCACCTTCACAAACTCAGCCTTGGTGTTCAATTCTTCAATGGTGGCACAGCCGGTCAACCCCATACAGGAGCGCAGGCCGCCCATGTGCTGGTGAATGATCTCTTTCAGCTTGCCTTTGTAAGGTACGCGGCCTTCGATACCCTCAGGTACCAGTTTGTCGGCAGCATTGTCGGTCTGGAAATAGCGATCTGAAGAACCCTGAGACATAGCGCCCAGAGAACCCATACCGCGGTATGATTTGTAAGCACGACCCTGATACAGTTCAACTTCACCCGGGGCTTCGTCAGTACCGGCGAACATGGAACCGGCCATGATACAGGAGGCACCGGCAGCCAGTGCTTTGGCCAGGTCGCCGGAGTAACGGATACCACCATCGGCGATAACCGGAATACCTTTGCCCTGCAGCGCTTCAACTGCATCAGAAACCGCAGTGATCTGAGGCACACCCACACCGGTTACGATACGGGTAGTACAGATGGAACCAGGGCCAATACCCACTTTCACGGCGTTAACACCGGCATCAACCAGCGCCAGTGCGCCTTCGGCAGTGGCCACGTTACCGCCGATGATTTGCAGTTCAGGATATTTGGCGCGGGTGTCGCGAATACGCTGCAGCACGCCTTCAGAGTGACCGTGAGAAGAATCGATCAGCAGTACGTCAACACCGGCTTTCACCAGCGCATCAACACGCTCTTCGTTACCTGGACCGGCACCCACAGCCGCGCCTACACGCAGACGACCGAACTCGTCTTTACAGGCATTAGGCTTACGCTCAGCTTTCTCAAAGTCTTTAACAGTGATAAGACCGGTCAGCTTGAAGCTGTCATTAACCACCAGAATCTTCTCGATACGGTTGGCGTGCATCAGACGCTGAACTTCTTCACGGGCGGTACCTTCCTGTACTGTCACCAGACGGCTTTTTGGCGTCATCACTTCAGCAACCGTTTTGCTCCAGTCGGTGATAAAACGCACATCACGACCTGTGATGATCCCTACCAGCTCATTGGCTTCATTCACGACCGGATAACCGGCAAAACCATTCCTGGCAGTCAGTTCACGCAGCTGTGCCAGGGTAGTTTCCGGGGTCACAGTCACAGGCTGCGCCACCACACCGGCTTCGTAGATTTTCACGCGGCGAACTTCTTCGGCCTGCTGCTCAATACTCATATTCTTGTGAATAAAACCCAGACCGCCTTCCTGCGCCATGGCAATAGCCAGACGAGCCTCGGTCACAGTATCCATTGCGGCAGAGATCAGTGGAATATTCAGGCTGATTTTGTCAGTCAGACGGGTCTTGAGATTGGCAGTGTTAGGGAGAACAGTGGAATGAGCAGGGACGAGCAGAACATCGTCAAAGGTAAGGGCTTCTTTTTTCAATCGTAGCATGGCAACATCTCCCCATTTACATGGATTTCGAAGGTGAAATATTGCGGCGGCATTATACCTTGCGTCTTCCACTTGGTAAATGGAAAATTGTAAAAATCGGACGTTTTCGCTGGAAAGGCCATGCAACTCCCTAAAAACACTGTTTATACTGTCTCCCGTTTAAATGGCGAAGTCCGTCAATTACTGGAGGGCCAACTGGGCAAAATTTGGCTCAATGGTGAAATTTCCAACTTCTCGGCACCGGGTTCAGGACACTGGTACCTGACACTCAAGGACAGCCACTCGCAAATTCGCTGCGCCATGTTCAAAGGGCGCAATCAGTCGGTGACCTTTCGCCCCGCCAATGGTCAGCAGGTGCTGGTTCGCGGCGCCATCAGTGTGTATGAGCCCAGAGGCGACTATCAACTGCTGATCGAATCCATGCTGCCTGCCGGCGATGGCCTGCTGGCTCAGCAATATGAAGCCCTCAAGATGCAACTGGCGGCTCAGGGCCTGTTTGCCCAGGACACTAAAAGGCCTCTGCCAGAAAATATTCGTCGTATTGGCGTCATCACCTCCCCCACCGGCGCTGCCATCCGTGATGTGCTGCACGTGCTTGAGCGGCGCGATCCCTCCATCGAAGTCATCATCTATCCGGCTCAGGTACAGGGAGAGGCTGCCACTCAAACCATTATTCAGGCGCTGGATATCGCCAACCGGCGGCTGGAGGTCGATGTGCTGCTGCTGACCCGGGGCGGCGGCTCGCTGGAAGATCTCTGGTGTTTCAACGCCGAATCCCTGGCTCATGCCATCTATAATTCGGCGCTGCCAGTGGTCAGTGCCGTTGGTCATGAAGTGGATACCACCATCGCCGATTATGTCGCCGATGTACGCGCGCCGACGCCCTCAGCCGGCGCTGAACTGCTATCCAATGACAAAGGCAACAAACTGCAGAAGCTGGCGGTCGCTGCCAGTCGAGTGCAAACCGGCTGGCAGCATTACCAGCTCAAGTCAGAGCGGCGTCTGAGCCTGCTGCAGCACAGACTGTCACAGCAGGATCCGGTTCATGCGCTGCAGCAACTGACCCAAAGATTTGACGAGATGCAGTTGCGCCTTGAAAGCACGCTGGCAAGACGACTGTCACAGCTGTCTCTCAGGCAGCAGAAATTGTCAGGCAGACTGGAGCAGCAATCCCCCAGACACAGACTGGATACCAGTCAAAGCCGTCTTGGCTACCTGAGCAAGAGCCTGAATGAGGCCATGCACTATCGGCTGGAGAAAGCGACGGAAAAGCTGCAGCATCAGGCCGGAGTGCTGGGCAGTGTCAGCCCGCTGGCCACATTGAGCCGAGGCTACAGTATTACCTCGGATGCTCAGGGTCAGGTGCTCACCAGGGCCACTGATGTGCAGCCGGGCGATACGCTGATAAGCCGCCTGGAGCAGGGCAAAGTCCACTCAACCGTGATCGATATCATCCTTGATGTGGAGCCAGCCGGCTGACACCCGGATATCAGGGCATGGATTACAGGACATGGGTAGCCGCTCGCGGCCCCAGAGCACCAGGTCGCACTGCTCACACGGACAGGAAAAACCCGGGCAACACTGGCCCGGGTCCTTTTTATCCATCCCCGCTCACGGTGAGAAATTAAAGATTGGCTTTGATTTCGCGCAAATAGCGGTAGATGGAATGCACTGAAATATCCAGCCGGGTAGCCGCCACCTGGGCGCTGTCTTTCAGCTCGAAAATACCGAGCTCATAAAGCTGCGTGACAATTTCCCGGCTCTTTTTCGACTGGGGAATATCACTGTTACCCCGCACATCGGCGGCCACACCATCTATGGTAGAGTGCAGAGCTTCGTCGATATTGCGGGCAAAAACTTCAGGAGATTGAGTCACTTCAGGACTGACCATGCTGTCAGGCATCATGCTTCTGAGTACCGACTGCAAGGGCGCATCCATATCTGAATTGATACACAAAAGGCCTATGGCTCGGTTCTGGCCATTGCGGATCACAGTCGTGGTCGAGCGCAGGGTTTTGCCGTTGGCACACTTGGTCAGATAAGAGGCTGACACGTCCTGCCCGGTTTTCAGTTTCAGCATCGCCAGATTGGTAATAGGCGCACCGACACTGCGACCGGTAATATGGCCGTTGGCAATTTTAACCACTGAAGGGTCACGGACATCCAGGCTGTGCAGCACGACTTCCGTATGTTCGCCGTACATAGCAGCAATACCATCGACAACATTTTCCATCGCCTTGAGGATGTCAAAATCACTCTGGCTCAGTTCCTGCAGTTTCACTTAATCTCCTTTGTGTTCCGGCCCGGGATACCGTTAACCGGTATCCGCTCAGATATCAGGCCGACATAATATTGATAATGGTACTGTCGGTCGAGGACATACCATGGCTGACCATCTGACCTATGTTGCGGATGGTTTGCTCCACGTCCCGGGCAATAATGCCCTGACCAGAAACCGACTGACAATTCAGCGCCATCAGAAATGCTCTTACTGCGGCGCAGGAAGAGGTACTGACCTTCATGGCACAGGACGCTTTGGCGCCATCGCACACCATGCCAGAACTGTCGCTGATCACATTCTGAATGGCGTAGCAGGACTGCTCAAAGCTGCCTCCGGCCAGATACACCATCGCCATTGAGGCGGCAGCGCTGGTCACGGTATTGCCGCAGAAGGCAGACAGCGGTGGATAGTGGGACTTGATATAAATAGCGCCAAGGTGGCTCATAATCAGTGCCCGGGCCAGCTTTTCATCATCACACTGATAGCGCTGGGCAGTGATGACCACTGGAATAGTCGCGGCGATCCCCTGGTTGCCGGAGCCAAAGTTGCTCATGGCCGGCAAGGTCGCGCCCCCCATACGGGCGTCAGAGGCGGCAGCGGTCCACATTACAATCTTGTTCAGCAGATCCTCAGACAGCATGCCTTCATCGATGCTCTTTCTCATGGTACGTCCAACTTCCAGCCCGTAGGCGCGCGTCATGCCCTCGTCAGACAAGCGAAGATTAAGCTCGGACGCCTTGAGAATGAATTGGATATGCTCAAATTCTACCTGTGTGGCAAAGTCATAAATGGCGGCGATACTGATATCCACGCCGTCGCAAATGGAGCCGGTTGCCGCTTTGGCATCGGATGCCTGAGCAAACAGCACCTCACCATCCAGGCGTTTTTCCACCACCAGCGTATGACCACCGCTGATGCGTACCAGCGCCTCATGACCATTGCTGCGGGCAATCACGCAACAATAGATAAATTCATCGGTATCAGTACGTTTCACCGACACATGACCGGCGTCAATCATCATCTGAGCCTGAGCGACCTGCTCAGGTGTGATACAGGCCAGCACTTCCAGCCCGGCCTCACAGTCGCCGCCGATAGCCCCGGCCGCTGCGGCAATCGCCAGACCTATCTTACCTGTGCCCGGAACAAACACGCCCATGGAGTTTTTATACAGGTTGTCGGATACCTGCACTTCCAGCGACTCGGGAACTGTCCCCAAAGTTGCAGCCGCCACGGCTGATGCATACGCTGCAGCGATAGGCTCGGTGCAACCCAGAGCGGGTTTGACCACCTGATTAATGATATCGATATATTGCTGCCATTCCTGTTTCATTCAATTCGCCTCTGTGCAGATACCTGGCTTACCCCTGCCCCAACACAGGTACACAACTGAGACCTTGTTGCAGGCGGGGCAATGCATGATACTCCCTGGTTGCTGACGCGTCCGGATATCATCTGTGCATCTTCTTATAAGCCACTAAAACTATGTGAATTATGCCTTGTGAGCAATCGCTTCAACTTCGATTCTGACGCCCATGGGCAGGTCCTTCACGGCAAAACAACTGCGGGCAGGACAATCTGACTTAAAGAATTCTTTGTAAACTTCGTTAAATGCCGCGAATTCAGTGATATCCGCCAGATAGCAAGTGGTTTTCAGCACAGTGTCCAGGCTTGCACCGCCCTCCTCCAGCACATATTGCAGATTCAGCAGCGACTGGCGGGATTGCTCGCTGATCCCGCCGTCCACTACCCGTCCCAGCTCACGACATACAGGCAGCTGGCCTGAGGTAAACACCAGATCACCATAGCGGGTGCCGTGGGAATATGGACCAATCGCTTCCGGCGCTTTGACAGCATTAATTGTTTGCTTCATGACAAACCCCATTTTTGCAAAAAAAGTTTCATACAGACTCACGTTTGATGTGCAATATTATTTGCAAATATGGATTTTTTTGCAACTGAATTTTAGTAAAAAACAACTACCAGAGGTCAGTAGTCGATAAAAATACCGATACGCAATGCATTTGTGAGCCTGATCCCGCTCTGAAGATCTTCAACGTGATTTTGATTGTGACCGCCAAAACACTCAAATATATTTGCAAAAAAAACCGAGCAATAATTACTAATTAATTATCTTCATAATTTAAGGTTGATGCATGAAAGCCGAAGTAACTGCAACAGAATGGATAGGTGTAGACCGCTCAGACAATGCCGCCTGGAAAGAAGCGACCCGCTTCGACAGCACTGACTGGGGATGGATCATTATGAGCATTGGTATGGCCATCGGCGCCGGGATTGTGTTCCTGCCGGTTCAGGTCGGACTGATGGGGCTGTGGGTATTTTTGTTGTCTGCTGTCATCGGCTATCCCGCCATGTATATGTTCCAGCGCCTGTTCATCAACACCCTGGCGGAATCCAAAAAATGTCAGGATTATCCCAGCGTGATTTCCGGCTATCTGGGTAAGAACTGGGGTATGTTCCTGGGGTTGCTTTACTTTGTCATGCTGGTGATCTGGGTATTCGTTTACTCAACCGCGATTACCAATGACAGCGCCTCGTTCCTGCAAAGTTTCGGCGTCACCCAGGAGTTACTGTCTGAAAATCCCTTCTATGGTCTGGCACTGATCTGCCTGTTGGTGGCACTGGCTTCCCGGGGTGAGAATCTGCTGTTTAAGATTTCTACCCTGATGGTGCTGACCAAGCTGGGCGTGGTAGCCATGCTGGGGCTGATGATGGTCGACAAATGGGATGCCAGCAACATAGGTACCATTCCCCAGACCGGCGACTGGATTAAAGACGCGATTGTGATGCTGCCATTCACCCTGACCTCAATCCTGTTTATTCAGAGTCTGAGTCCCATGGTGATTTCCTATCGCAGCCGCGAAAAATCCATTGAGGTTGCCCGTTTCAAAGCCATGCGCGCCATGAATATCGCTTTCGGCATCCTGTTTGTGGTGGTGTTCTTCTACGCCGTATCCTTTACTCTGGCCATGGGTCATGAACAGGCGGTAAGAGCCTCAGAAGAGAATATCTCAGCCCTGGCGATGGTGGCTCAGGGTGTTCCAGGCCAGACCCTTAAACTGCTCAGTCTGACACTGAATATCTTTGCGGTAATGACGGCTTACTTCGGCGTTTATCTGGGGTTTCGCGAAGCCTGCCAGGGTATCACCATGAACGTGCTGCGCCGCTTCCTGCCTGAAGAGCGCATCAATGCCAAAAAAGTGGGCTACGGCATCATGCTGTTCACCATCCTGCTATCCTGGAGCGCAATTGTACTGAATGCCCCGGTACTGAGCTTCACCTCTATCTGCAGCCCGATTTTCGGTATGGTGGGCTGCCTGATCCCGGCCTATCTGGTGTATCAGGTCCCTGCCCTGCATAAGTATAAAGGTGCCGGTCTGTACGTAATTATCGCCACCGGCCTGCTGTTGTGCGTGTCGCCTTTCCTGGCTTTCAGCTAAGTTTCAGTCAAGTTGAATACCAAGGCTCCCTCGCGGAGCCTTTTGCGTAAAAGGACCTGCCTGGTTCCATCGTAAATACACTTGCTCCTTTTTCAGCTTATACCAGATTCAAGGCGCATTGATTGACTAAAGGTGGCTCCCTTTGAGAGCAATGCAGCACTGAAGCAGGATGCCTGACATGCTGACGCAGTGCGCCTTTCAATGCACTTGATACTGTGTGAGCCGTCTAGACATAGCACCGTCGTCAGCTCGCAAGCCACAGGGATGTGGCGAATGTCATTAACGCACGACTGCATGGATGCGGGAGGCAGAGCAACGCAGGAGCTGTTGCCAAGGAGCAGTTAATGACCTTGTCTCAAGCGCATTGAGCTCCCGCTAAAACAGATCAACGATTAACTGAAATTGGTATTAATCAAGCGGCGGCTGGAGACAGACAGGCAAAAGGGCTGACAGTCATCAGCTTAAGGTCGCGCCAATATTGTGCCGACTATTTACCAATTCCAAAGAGCAAAATTCAGCCACCTCAAATCAGGCGCTATTCCACAAAATGACACCGGACTGATTGCCGCTTTTACCAATCCCGGATATTGATAACCGTCATCCGCGTAACCACTGAATCGCCTCCTGCGACTCAGCCATCTCAAGCGGCGTAAGATGAATGGGGCTAACAGGAAGCCTGGCGGAACAAATCAACAAATGGCAAAAGGAATGCGTCATGACCTCTGAACATGGAAAGCCACTTATCATTGTTATGCTACTGCTTGGAATCATGGGCCTGATGGCTATATGGGATTTGCTGCAGGGACTGCTCTGGGAACCACGGGCAGTGAATATCAATTCCAATCTTCTGTTCCTGCCAGCAGTGTGGGGGCTATGGCAATACAACAATCGCTGGCGATTGTTTTCCATTTGCTGGCTGTTGGTCAGCCTGATACTTTTCGCTATGCTGCTCTGGTTCGGACAATGGGACTGGCGCAGTTACACCGCCTTAAAAACGGCCGTCTCTATCGCCATATTTATTATCGGTCTGGCAGTGTTGCTTCACCCTGCGACCATCAGACAGTTTAAATATAAGCAGCTGGCAACGGAGTTCGAACAATAGTGCTGACGGATAAAAGGAGACCCGAAAGTCTCCTTTTATAATCAGTATGGGAGTTATTTTCCCTTTGTCAGCGTTGCCGAGTCAGTCCCACAAGGCTTCACGGAAATGCTTGCGACAGACTGACACATAGCTTTCGTTACCGCCAATGGCGACCTGCTCGCCCTCTTTCATGGCATTGCCATTGCCATCCAGACGCAGCACCATGTTGGCTTTACGGCCGCAATGACAGATGGTTTTCAGCTCCACCAGCTTGTCGGCCCAGGCCAGCAGATATTGGCTGCCAACAAACAGCTCGCCCTGAAAATCGGTGCGCAGCCCATAGCACAGCACCGGAATATCCAGCTTATCGACCACGTAAGCCAGCTGTTTGACCTGCTCCTTGCTGAGAAACTGACACTCATCCACCAGCACACAATGCAAGGTCTGGGCAGCATGGGCACTGGCGATCATATCCACCAGATTATCACCGGCACCAAACACCTGAGCATCCGATTCAATGCCTATGCGGGACGCGACTTTGCCCACTCCATATCTGTCATCGATGGAAGCCGTCATCACCAGAGTATTCATCCCACGCTCACGGTAGTTATAAGACGACTGCAACAAAGAAGTGGATTTACCGGCATTCATCGCCGAGTAATAAAAGTAAAGCTGCGCCAAAATTCAGTTCCCCAAAAAAGTGTACGGCGGCATTCTACCATTGCTCAGCGCAGGGCAACACCCATAAAAAACGCGGCACTCAGGCCGCGTTTAACACTGTCATATCGCCGCTCAGCGTGAGCCAGCCTTGATTTTCAGATAGATGATGCTCAGCACAAACAAGCCGCCACAGGTAGCTAGTCCGGCACCAACTGATTCAGTGAAGCCCAGCACTGTGTAACCCACCAGGCTTATCAGCGCGACAATCAGAGCATAAGGCAACTGAGTCACCACATGGTCGATGTGCGGACAGCTGGCACCGGTGGATGACAGAATCGTGGTGTCAGAGATGGGTGAGCAGTGGTCACCAAATACCGCACCGGCCAACACTGACGCCAGCATTGGCAGCATCATGGCAGTGTGACTGCCCATGGCCATATCGGCGGCAATCGGCAGCATAATACCAAAAGTCCCCCAGCTGGTGCCGGTGGCAAAAGCGGTCAACCCAGCCAAAACAAACATCACCGCCGGCAGCATTTCGAACGGAATATTGCCAGACGCCAGACTCGCCATAAACTTACCGGTTTCCATCTGACCAATGACGCCGGCAATGGTCCAGGCGAACAGCAGGATCCAGATAGCAGGCAGCATGGATTTGGCACCGGCAGTCAGGCCTTTGAGGATCAGTTTCTTGTCAATTCCCTGCATCAGCACCATCGCCAGGGTGACACCCAGACCGATCAGCGCACCGAAGAACAGTGACGAACTGACATCAGTATTTTCAAATGCCTTGATTAAGTCGAATGGTTTGCCATCAGCAGCCAGCGCATTGGCGCCGCTGGATACCATAAAATACACAGTCGCCAGCACCAGGGTACCAATCGGCAGGAACAGTCCCATCACTCTGCCGGTGTCGGCTTCAGGCAGATCGGCATCCGCACCCGGCGGTGTCTTGGCAGGATCCCACAACTCGCCCTTCTGGGCATTGCGTTCATGGGTGCGCATTGGTCCCACATCCAGACCAAACAAAGACACACAGATCAGCAGCAACAGCGCAAAAATGGCGTAGAAGTTCATGGGGATCATTTCCACGAATACGCTCAAATGACCGGCTTCACTCATACCATGGGTCGCCAGAATACCGCCGATCAGGGCTATAATGTAAGCTCCCCAGCTGGATACAGGAGAGATCACGCACACAGGCGCTGCAGTGGAATCCAGCAGATATGCCAGCTTGGCGCGGGAAATATAGTATCTGTCGGTCAATGGACGACACACGCTGCCAACCACCAGCGAGTTGAAATAGTCGTCGATAAACACCACGCAGCCGAGGAAAATGGTCAGCAGCTTGGCATCGCGTTTACAGCGAATACGCTGACGGGCCCACTCAGCAAACGCGCGGGCAGCACCACTGACGGTGATAAGCGCAGTAATCATGCCAAGCAGGATCAAAAAACCGAGAATATAGACGTTCCAGCTGTTCAGAGCACCGTCGTCCCAGAACAGTTTAGTGACGCGATCCCCCAGATACAGGGCGGTATCGCTGATATTGAATTGGGTCAGCAACAAACTGCCCAACAGGATCCCTACCCCCAAAGACAATAATACCCGGCGCGTCAAAATCGCCAGGAGAATGGCCACCACAGGCGGCAGCAAAGAAAACGCCGAATCGGCATAGCTGATAACTGTCATAATTGTTTTATTTTCTTTCGTTGTTTAATACGACGAATGGAGAACACTGAAGGAATGGGGATAAGTCACGGCCATGCGAAGACATCGCATGGGTATGCAGAGCACCTGTCCTGTCAGTAGCGCTCCATAGTAATGGCTTTCCATCATCCCGGTGGAAAATACTATGGCAGTGCTGTCCCTGTTCGGTAACAGCCCCAGCGATTGGCCCTGATAAACTCAATCACTTCGGCACCAACTCCTTTCCCGATCGATCACTGGTATCACCCTGGCAATCGGTACTGATAGGTGGCGCAACCTCTACTTAAGAACACCTTAATCTCAGGCGTGAGGGAGATAAAACCATAAGCGGTTGGGATATTGCTACCCCAAAACCGCTTCAAAACTGCTTATCGTGACCGGGCTCACAGATTAAAGCATATCGGTCAGTGCAGGAACAGCCTCAAACAAATCTGCCGCCAGGCCGTAATCGGCAACCTGGAAAATCGGCGCATCCGGATCCTTGTTGATTGCCACAATCACCTTGGAATCCTTCATACCTGCCAGATGTTGAATGGCACCGGAAATACCCACCGCAATATACAGCTCGGGGGCAACAATTTTACCTGTCTGCCCGACCTGCAAATCGTTGGGTACGAACCCGGCGTCCACCGCAGCGCGGGAGGCCCCCACCGCAGCCCCGAGTTTATCCGCCAACGCTTCGAGCAAAGCGAAGTTTTCACCGCTGCCCATGCCGCGGCCACCGGAGACAATAATGCCGGCATTGCCAAGTTCAGGACGTTCAGATCTGGTCAACTCCTGGGAAACAAACTCAGTATTGGCTGCATGCACTGCTGCAACAGGTTGCACCTGTGCACTGCCATCATTGCCAACGGCATCAAACGCACTGGTGCGGATTGTCATTACCTTCTTGTCATCCAGACTCTTGACGGTCGCCATCGCATTACCGGCATACACAGGGCGAACAAAGGTGTCGGCATCCACAATGCTGACCACCTCAGATAGCTGAGATACATCCAGCAACGCAGCAACCCGTGGCAACAGATCTTTACCCTGACTGCTCGCTGCAGCCAGAATGTGGCTGTAGTCAGGAGCGGCATCAACCACCACAGGAGCCAGATTCTGTGCCAGATGGGCGCCGTATACGGCATTGTCAGCCAGCAATACCTTACTGACACCACTGAGCTGGCTTGCAGAGCGAGCAACACCGGCACAATCATGACCGGCCACCAGCAAATGAATATCGCCGCCGATTTGCGAGGCAGCATTGATGATCTTGGCCGTTTCAGGCTTCAGACTGACATTGTCATGTTCTGCAATTACTAGAATGGTCATTTAGATCACCTTGGCTTCGTTTTTCAGTTTATCAACCAGAGCCGCAACCGACTCGACCATGACACCGGCCTGGCGGGCAGCCGGAGGCGTCACTTTCAGCACCTGCTGGTGAGTTTTCAGCGTTACCCCCAGCTCAGCAACGGACACCACATCCAGTGGTTTGCGCTTGGCTTTCATGATGTCCGGCAACTTGGCGTAACGGGGCTCATTCAGACGCAGGTCAGCAGTCACCACGGCAGGCAACGGCATGCTGAGGGTTTGCAGTCCGCCATCAACTTCACGGATCACCGTCAGGCGCTCGCCCTCAACCCTGATATTGGATGCAAAGGTTGCCTGCGGGGCATTCATCAATGCCGCCAGCATCTGTCCGGTCTGATTGTTGTCACCATCAATGGACTGCTTACCCAGAATAATTAATCCGGCCTGCTCTTTGTCCTGCACCGCTTTAAGCAACTTGGCCACAGATAAAGGCACCAGCTCTTCCTCGGTATCCACCTGAATACCGCGATCTGCGCCCAGGGCCATTGCGGTACGCAGTTGCTCCTGTGCCGCTTTATTCCCTACAGTCACCACCACCACTTCAGAAGCGATACCGGCTTCTTTAAGACGGACCGCTTCTTCCACTGCGATTTCACAAAATGGGTTCAACGCCATTTTCAGGTTAGCCGTGTCAACATCAGATTGATCAGGCTTAACCCTCACTTTGACATTGGCATCAACAACACGTTTTACCGGCACCAATACTTTCATGGGTTCTCTTCCTAGGCCTCAGATTTCACTGAAGAAAGCATAAGCTGCTCGCTATCGCTTCCTGTCGCACTGGTTCCCCAGCACAGATGTTACGCCACTTTACTTATTGTTTACGTTTACGTCAACTAGACTCAATACTCCGGACCACAACGGCAAAAGTTATCTGCCTTTTTTCTATCACCCTACTTATTCTTTATTCCAGCGCAGTCGGCCGCTGTTCCAATATAAGCATCAAAGAACAGGCTTAACCTGCCATCGGCCAAATCAATATCAACCGGTCATACCAGTTTATCAGGTCGGCTGACAGCGGCGATTTCATTGGCTGCAGGCATACCAACCAGTGAAAGATTGGCCGGTTTAAAGCTGAAATGAAGATTAACGGTTACCCATATCGGCCTAATTTTAGGCGATACACTCTGAAATTTTATTAATATTCAAAAAAAGCGCTTTTAAATAGCTATTTTTTATTTGATTCATTGGCTATTACTTTCTATTATTCTTGCAGACGTAAATTTAACTAACCAGAATTAACTTGGAACATAAAGTTATGAGCGAATTCCTCGAAGTATTGACCCACGCCCGTCGTTTTAAAGCTGCTGTAAAAGACCTGTCTCTGGAAGAGCTGCAGGATTTGGCTGCCAAGCTGAACAAAATTATTGAAGAGCGTGAAGCTGCAGTTGAAGAAGAACAGGCAGCAATGGCTGACCGCATTGCGAAAATCGAAGAAATTCGCAAGCAGATGGCTGAAGTTGGTTTGTCTCTGGATGATCTGGGTAATGTTCCAGCCAAGGCCGCGCCTAAGAAGCGTGCTCCACGTCCAGCCAAGTACAAAATTGTGGTAGATGGTGAAACTATCACCTGGACCGGTCAAGGTCGTATGCCAAAAGTATTCAAGGCAAAGTTGGATAAAGGCGCATCTATGGATGACTTCCTGATCTAATCTTCTGTGTAATACAGAGAAAAGCCCGCTGATTCAGCGGGCTTTTTCATATCCGAAGCTGTTAAAAACGCTTACAAATCTCACTTGGTTTTTACATCTCAATTGGATAGGCTCAGGCTAACCCTCTGCCCTAGCAATTAGGATGATACATAACAATGATAAATAGCCAGGTTAGCCGATACTGCGCACTGGGATTGCTGTTGTATTCCCATTCCGGAATCGCCAAAACGCCACTGACGCAAGGTAATGAAGCCCTGACGGCACTCTCCGGTGCCACTATTCATATATCCCCTACCCAGCAAATCGATAATGCAACACTGTTGATAAAAGGTAAGAAGATATATGGCGTAGTTGACAACAAAGATATTCCCAATGATGCCTTTGTAGTCGATTTGACAGGTTATACCCTGTATGCCGGGTTCATTGACCCCTATACCGACTATGGTATCGACTTTAATTACCCCAAGTCAGATAAGAAACCTCCGGTTTACCAGGTTAGCTATCCGGGGATTAATGCTGAAAACAGTGCTATTCATGCCGAAAAAAAATGGGTAAACCATATCAGCGCCAATCCCAAGACTGCCGAAAAGTGGTTAAACAATGGTTTTACCTCAGTCCAAAGCGCAAAACTGGACGGTATCTTTCAGGGGCAGGCAGTCACTTTGTCATTAGCTGACAAACATACCAGCGACATTATTTATCAAAGCCAGGGAAAGCACATCCTGTCTTTTGATAAAGGCTCTTCGCCACTGGATTATCCGAATTCGCTGATGGGCAGTATGGCGTTAATCCGACAAACCTTTGCGGATACCCTTTGGTACCAAAACAATAAAGATAAAACCGACTTCAAAGCGACCTCAGGACACTATCGACTTAATTCCGCCTGGAATAATTTGGTCCCCATTGAACAACAGCAATTTATCTTTGCCACGGATAATCTCAATAGCCAGCTAAGAGCCGGTCATTTAATGGCAAAGCAAAATTTAACGACTACGTTACTGGGTAACGGGCGCGAATACCAACGCCTGGATGAACTTAAAGCTCTGGGCAATCCATTGATTTTACCGCTGAATTTCCCGGAGGCACCGGATGTCACCGACAGGGATGCCGAGCAGCAGGTCACACTTGAGCAATTACGTCACTGGGAACGCGCGCCCTATAACCCAGCGCGACTGCAGGCTCAGCAAATCCCCTTCGCCCTGACACTGCACCAAACCGACAGCACAGCATTCTGGAGCAGACTGAAACTGGCCGTTGAACTGGGATTGGACAAGCAAACAGCACTGGCAGCGTTAACCACCGAAGCAGCGATGGCCGCCGGCGTAGAAGGTCTGGCCGGAAAGCTGGAAGCAGGTTACATCGCCGACATAGTCGTTGCCAGGGGAGACCTGTTTGATAAAGGAGAAATCTACAGTGTTTGGCTTCAAGGCCAGGAGCATCAGTTAAAATCCCGCACTACCAGCGCCCTGCTCGGTGACTACCAACTCAGCTTTAATGGGTTGGAGCTGGATTTAAATCTTGCGCAGGACAAATCAGTACAGGGGACACTGTCCGGCGGCGAGCAGACGATCGCGCTGACCAAACCCCAGCTGGATGGCCAGCGTCTGATCTTCAGCGCTGATTTGAGTGATGCCGGCATCTCAGGGATCAGCCGTTTTGTGCTCTGGTTTGATGATGATAAAGGCAGCAGCCTGCACGGTCAGTTAACCGATGCCCGCGGAGCCGTGATCCCGGTTGCCGGATCCCGCATACTCAGCCAAACCGATACTCAGCCTGATACCCCACAACCCCCTCCGCAGCCACTGGTCGGTAGACAGACCCATCCCAATACGGCCTTTGGTCTGGAGCAATTACCGGTTCAGGAGCAATTGCACATCAAAAATGCCACGGTATGGACCTCTGAAGCAGACGGCGTTTTAAGCAATGCCGATGTATTGATAAAAAATGGGGTCATTCAAAAGGTAGGACAATCCCTTGAAACGCCATCGGGCTACCAGGTGTTGGATGCCAGTGGCAAACACCTCACCGCAGGTATCGTCGATGAACACAGTCATATCGCCATCAACGGTGGCACCAATGAAGGATCGGATGCCATCACCTCGGAAGTGCGTATCGGCGATATTCTCGATCCGGACGCCATCGCACTGTACCGCTCACTGTCCGGCGGCGTCACCTCGGCACAATTGCTGCACGGCAGCGCCAACCCCATAGGCGGCCAGGCACAGCTGATCAAACTGCGCTGGGGCGAGAATGCCGAAGCACTGAAGTTTGCCGAAGCCCCCTCTGCCATCAAGTTTGCCCTTGGTGAGAACGTCAAACAGAGTAACTGGGGTGACAGCTTTACCACCCGCTTCCCACAAACCCGTATGGGGGTGGAATCGCTATTTCGCGATGCATTCAATGCAGCGCTTGAATATGACCAGGCCCAGCGTGACTACCAACAACTGCGTAAATCTGCCCAGCGAAAAGAACTTGAACCCAAACCTGACTTACGCCTTGAGACGGTGGCAGAAATCCTCAAAGGCCAGCGGGATATTCATATTCATTCCTATGTGCAGTCAGAAATTCTGATGTTCCTGCAACTGGCTCAGGCCTACCAATTCAGGGTTGCCGCTTTTACCCATGTACTGGAAGGTTACAAGCTGGCTGAAGAACTGGCCGCACAGGGTGCAGGCGCCTCGACCTTCTCCGACTGGTGGGCATACAAATTTGAGGTGTACGACGCCATTCCCCAGAACGCCTGTCTGATGACGGCAAAAGGGGTGCTCACCAGCATCAACTCTGATGATTTTGAGATGCAAAGGCGCCTCAATCAGGAAGCCGCGAAATCCGTGATGTACTGTGGCATGAGTGAAACCGATGCCCTCAATATGATCACCATCAATCCGGCCAAACAGCTCGGAGTGGCTGACAAGGTCGGTTCAATCAAAGCCGGTAAGCAGGCAGATCTGGTGCTGTGGGATACGCATCCACTATCTGTCTATGCCAGGACGCAGTCAGTGTGGATCGATGGCAAGCGCTATTTTGACCGCGAGCGTAATGACGCCGAGTCACAAAAGCTGGGGCAGGAGCGGGCTGCGCTGATCCAGAAACTGCTGGCCAGCCCGGACAGCCGCAAACAGGGAGAAAAACCCACAGAGCGGCAGGAACCCGAATGGCACTGCGATACCCACTACAATGCCTGGGGCCAGTCTGCTGCAAATCAGCAAGCCAGCTCCAGCCATGACCATTTTTAAGGGACAACAGATGATGCGATTACTTTCCCTGCTGAGCGGCCTGGTGCTGATGACCTTGGCGCAGGCGCACGATATGGTGCCGGGCGCGCCACAAACTCAGTCAATTTTGCTGAAAAATGCTCTGGTGCACACTGTTATCAATGGCAGCCAGGCCAACACCGATGTACTGCTGGAACAAGGCAAAATTACCGCTGTAGGCCCCAACTTACCGGCCGGGGATGCACAGGTAATTGATTTGACCGGCAAACAGGTGTATCCCGGGCTCATTGCGCTCAATACCTTCCTGGGGCTGACCGAAATCTCCATGGTCCGCTCAACCGTGGACACCGCTGAAGTGGGTACCCTGAACCCGGAAGTTAAAGCCGCCGTCGCTTTCAATCCGGACTCAGAGCTCATCCCCACGGTGCGCAGTAACGGTATATCCCATGTGCAGGTGGTGCCTCAGGGTAATGGCCTGACGGGCCAATCAACCCTGGTTAACCTTGATAGCTGGACCATTGTTGACGGTGAGGTCAACACGCCAACGGCAATCCATCTGCACTGGCCGACTGTCAGTCACTGGTCTGGCGACAAGCAAAAACGCGCCAAGCAGCAGGAACAACTGACCAAAGATATCGCCGCAGTCAGGAAGGCGTTTGAAGATGCATGGCGTTATTCGCTGGCGCTTAAAGCAGGTACTTTAACAAGCAGTGATATCCGCTGGCAGGCAATGGCCCCTCTGTTTACCGGCGAGGCGCGGCTGTTTGCCCATGCTGACAGTCAGGCCGATATCGAACAGGTGCTGGATTTGGCCCGCCAATATCAGCTCAAGCCCGTGATTGTCGGCGGCTATGATGCCTGGCGGATACCGGAAATGCTCAGTGAAGCCGGGGCAGCGGTGATCTATCCTCATGTCTTCAGCCTGCCAAGACGCAGCGATGAACCGATTGATCTGCCGTTTCGAATTCCAGCCATGCTCAAGCACGCCGGCATTCCCTTCGCCTTTGGCTTCAAAGCAGACTGGGATGCCCGTAACCTGCCTTTTGCTGCCGGGCAAAGCGTTGGCTATGGACTGACTCAGGCGCAGGCGATCGACGCCATAACCTTAAGCGCTGCGCAAATTATGGGCGCTGAACATCTGGGAGCCATTGCTCCTGGTTACAGCGCCACAGTGGTTATCAGCAGCGGCGATATTCTGGATCCACTGAGCGCCAATATTGAAGCCATGTATATTGATGGCCGTCAGGTCGACCTCAACAATCGCCACCGACAGCTTTATCAAAAGTATCTGAAGCGATAGAATTTCTTCAGGAATCATTAAACAGTGGGTAATGAACCCACTGTTTTTCTTTATTTAAGGCAGGAACCCATGAAAGTCATTTCAACCCTCACCTGCATGTTGACCGGCACCCTGCTGGCTGGCTGCGCCGGCGATTACAGCTTTAACTCCAACCTCAGCAGCAAGGCGGTTGAAGACTATTTCAAAGCCGGTGATGTGCTGCTTGTCGATAAAAATATGGCGCCTCCCCGGCCTTTCAACCCACTGGCGATGGTGGATGGTGAGTCCTGTCAGGTGTACGCCGATGAACCTCCGGCATCCATGGCTGAAGCCCGCACCAAACTGCGTCTGGCCGCCGCCAACGCCGGTGGCAATGGAGTGATGCTGAACAACTGTGTTGAATATCATGACCCTGAAGGCGGCTGCCTGACCCGGGTATTGTGTATTGGCCGCGCCATCATCATGGAAGATGAATAACTGCAGGGTAACGGATATTTCCCCTATTAATTGAGAAGTCGTTTTTCCATGAGTTTTACCAATCAGATCCAGGCAGTCGCGTACTGCCGCACGCCTTATAAACAAAAGTTCGGCATACCGCGTCAGCCCGGGTTGGTCGAAGCCCGCGGCTATGTCGAGCTGGCCGGGGAGTTCAATCATATTGATGCCGTTCGTGGCCTTGAGCAATACAGCCATCTGTGGCTGCTGTTTTGCTTTCATGAAAATCTGGCCCAGGGCTGGAAAACCACAGTGCGCCCACCCCGTCTTGGCGGCAATGAAAAAATGGGGGTTTTTGCCACCCGCTCGACTTTCCGCCCCAATGGCATAGGCCAGAGTGTCGTCAGGCTACACGCCATCGTAAAACGCAAAGGCAAAATCTGTCTGGAAATCTCCGGGATGGATCTGCTGGACGGTACACCAATTGTCGATATCAAGCCTTATATTCCGTTTTCCGACGCCATCGAAGGTGCCGTGGGCGGTATCGCTCAGCAAGCCCCTGAGTTGATTGAGGTGGAATTCAGTGAGCAGGCGCGGGGGCAAACTGCCAAATACAGCATGCGTGAACAGAGCCCGGATCTTGAGCCTCTGATCCGGGCCGTCCTGGCTCAGGACCCCAGACCCGCATATAAGAAGGCCAAGGATGATCCCAAGCTGTATCAGGTTGCGCTGTACGATCTGGATATCTTCTGGAGAATGGAGAATGATAAGGCGCTGGTGCTGGAGCTGGTGCCCGGTAAAGTTCAGCGTTAGTCTGTCACGACGCTGCCGCAATAATGTCAGAGCAGGGATAACCTCAGAGCCTGGATAGCGTCAGTGCCGGGATTATTGCCCCGGGGTAAAAGTGAATTGTCCGGCCCCGGGATGATCGGCAGCGATGAAAGCAATAGAATCAGTCCCGGGTGCATTAGCACGAGTGTATGGCACAAGTACCAAGGGGAAACCGATGGCTTCAGGCTGGGCGAAAGACGATGCAGTGCAGGAGCAGATAGATTCGGACATCGACGATGCCGTCAGTCGCGTCAGATCGCAATTGCATACAGGTAACAGCCTGACACATTGCGAGCAGTGCCATGAGCCCATTCCCCCTGCACGTCAAACCGCAGTGCCCGGTGTGCGCTGGTGTATTCAGTGCCAGCAGGACAACGACAGGCAAACACTCAGTACGGCCTATAACCGACGTGGCAGCAAAGACAGTCAACTGAGGTAAGAGATTGAGGTAATAGTACTGAGGATAAGTGAGCCAAGACCAGAAAAGTCATGCTGTTTGTTTCGTCATGAAATAGGAAAAAGCATGTCTGCCATTACCTTGTTACCCACCACCATTGCATCAACAGCCAGAAGGCATCTGTACGAATGGCGATGGCTATCGCTAAAATAGTCTATCTCTTTGTGCTGACATAAAAACCAGATCCCTTAGCCATGACTCCCGATTACCGAACCCAACACAAAAAACGCTTATCCTGGATGCCCTGGCTGTACTTTTCCCTGAAAGACAAACATCTGGCTTGGGCCCGTCCCTGGCAACAGGAGGTGCAGGCGCACTTCAGCGCGGTCGAAACCGTACGCTTTGGCGATAATTGTTTTGTGGCGCCGGAATCAGAACTCTTTGCCGAGCCCGGGCGGGATATCGTCACCGGCAAGCAGTGCATGATAGCCGCCGGCTGCTTTTTGCACGGTCCTATTACCCTGGGTAACGAAGTCGCCATCAATCATGGCTGCTCCTTTGATGGCGGCGCACAGGGTATTGTGATTGGCGATCAGACCCGTATCGCCAACAATGTCACCATCTATGCCTTCAATCATGGCATGGCACCCAATCAGGCAATTTATAAGCAGAAATCCCACTCCTGCGGAGTACGTATCGGCAAAGATGTGTGGATTGGCGCCCAGGCGGGCATCGTTGATGGCGTCACTATTGGCGATCATGCCGTCATAGGTATGGGCTGTATCGTCAGCAAGGATGTGCCGGACTGGGCCATAGTGGTGGGTAATCCAATGCGGATTGTCGGTGACAGGCGGGAGAAACCTGAATTGGCACTGTTTCCACCTCAGGGGTAAGGTCACAAGTAAGGTCACAGAGTAGGCCGCTGAGCGTAGTTCCCTGTTTTCAGTTGTCTGCGCGCCCTTGCTCACAAATTGATGTCACGCAGGGACAATCCGGATTCTGCAGGTGACAAGCGTCTGCCAAGTGATAAAATGGCGCCCATTCAAATCACTTTGGGACATTTTGGTAATGCGAGTCAGCAAATACCTGCTATCAACACAGAAAGAAACCCCTGCCAACGCCGAAGTTATCAGCCATCAGCTGATGCTGCGCGCCGGTATGATCCGTCGCAACGCGTCCGGTCTTTACAGCTATCTGCCCACAGGTCTGCGCGTGCTGCGCAAGGTAGAGAACATCGTTCGTGAAGAAATGAACAAAGCCGGCGCCTGCGAAATTCTGATGCCTATGGTACAGCCGGGTGATCTGTGGGTTGAAACAGGCCGCTGGGACAAGTTTGGCCCTGAACTGCTGCGCTTTACCGACCGTAACAACCGTGATTTCGTACTTGGCCCAACCCACGAAGAAGTGATCACCGATCTGGTGCGTAAAGAAGTTAGCTCTTACAAGCAGCTGCCACTGAACCTGTATCAGATCCAGACCAAATTCCGCGACGAAGTACGTCCTCGCTTTGGTGTGATGCGTTCCCGTGAGTTCCTGATGAAAGATGCATACTCTTTCCATCTGGATCAGGAAACCCTGAACGAAACCTATGAAGCCATGTACCAGGCTTACTGCAACATCTTCAGCCGTATGGGTCTGGAGTTCCGTCCAGTGCTGGCGGATACCGGCTCCATCGGTGGCAGCCTGTCTCACGAGTTCCATGTGCTGGCCAGCAGTGGTGAAGACCTGATTGCCTACTCAACCGGCAGCGATTACGCCGCCAACATTGAGAAGGCCGAAGCGCCAATGCCAACTGAAACCCGTCAGGCTCCGACTGAAGAGCTGCGCAAGGTGGATACTCCAAATGCCAAGACCATCGAAGAGCTGGTTGAGCAGTTTGGTCTGGATATCAAGAAAACCGCCAAAACCCTGATCGTTCGTGGCAGCACCGAAGCCGCGCCGCTGGTTGCAGTCGTTGTTCGTGGCGATCACGAACTGAACGAAGTCAAAGCCGACAAGCTGGAACTGGTTGCCGCACCACTGGAATTCGCCACTGAAGGTGAAATCCGTGATGCACTGGGCGCAGGTTGTGGCTCTCTGGGTCCGGTTGGCCTGAACATCCCTGTGTACATCGACCACGCCGTTGCCGTCATGAGCGACTTTGTTGTCGGTGCCAACGAAGACGATAAACACTTCTTCGGCGTAAACTGGGAGCGCGATCTGCCACTGGCACAGGCGGCTGATATCCGCAATGTTGTGGAAGGTGAAGCAACGCCTGACGGCAAGGGTACCTATGCCTTCGCCCGTGGCATCGAAGTGGGTCACATCTTCCAGCTGGGTACCAACTACTCAGCAGCCATGAACGCCACTGTGCTGGATGAAAACGGCAAGGCACAAACCCTGATCATGGGTTGCTATGGCGTGGGCGTCAGCCGCATCGTAGCGGCGGCTATCGAGCAGAACCATGACGACCGCGGTATCATCTGGCCTGCAGCCATCGCACCGTTCCAGGTGGGTATTCTGCCAATGAACATGCACAAGTCGCACCGCGTAACCGAAGTGGCTGAGAAGCTGTATGCGGATCTGGCCGCTGCCGGTATCGACGTACTGTTCGATGACCGTAAAGAGCGTCCTGGTGTGATGTTTGCCGATATGGAACTGATTGGTATCCCACACACTATCGTGATTGGCGATCGCAACATCGATGCCGGCGTGTTCGAGTACAAGAACCGTCGCACCGGTGAGAAGCAGGAAGTGCCATTTGACCAGATCGTTGACTTCATCAAAGCCAACATCTAATCCGGGGTAACCCGGCATGATTGACAAAAGCACGCTCAGGCGTGCTTTTGTGTTTCTGTCACCGGCACATTGCAGCCTCCAGAACCAAAGCCTTTCATCTCAAACTTTCAACATGTTAGCATGGTCGTTAGCGGTGAACTTTTCACCACTCACGGGCAGGCTGCCATTCTTCAGGATTTTCGCTGCAGGCTGCATCAATTCATGCCGAACCAAAGGACGGCCCCATGATTGAAAACAATAAAGTTGTTGCCATCGACTACAGTGTGACCGACGAAACCAACCAACTCATTGACTCTTCTGACGGGCGCGAGCCGCTGAAGTACCTGCACGGTGCAGGTAATATTATTCCCGGACTCGAGCAGGCGCTGACCGGCAAACAGGTAGGTGACGAATTTACGGTGACAGTGGAACCGGCACAGGCCTATGGTGAACACAACCCGGCAAATGTGCAGCAGGTTCCTGTGGATGCCTTTTCCGGTGTCGAGCAGGTAGAAGTGGGCATGTCTTTCACCGCTCAGGGTGAAAATGGTCAGTTCCAGGTCACAGTAACTGAGGTGACTGACGATACCGTGACCGTCGATGCCAATCATCCACTGGCGGGTAAAACGCTGACATTCAAAGGGATTATTCGGGATATACGGGACGCCTCAGAAGAAGAGCTGGCCCATGGTCATGTGCACTGACACCTAAGTTATCTACATCCCTTCGGCCAGCTTCTGCTGGCCTGATTTTTAAGCAAGAAAAAACAATTAGTTATATATAGATTAAATCTGCTTCATTCAGTCTGCCCGCCTGTTTGCCTGCTGCGTTAAACCGATATAATTCGTCGGGAGTCCCGGGGGAAACGCAGTTGCAAGATCGTGACTCACAACATCAATCGATGAAAAGGTATCTAAACAATGACCCCACAAGAGCAAGATCTTATCCTGAATGTCGCCCGCAAGCTGAAAGACAGTCCAAACAAAGCCAAGGACAGCGACGCAGAGAAGTTGATCGCCTCTGAAATTGCCAGTCAACCAGACGCAATTTATAAACTGACTCAAGCGGTACTGGTGCAGGAAATGGCACTGAAAGAGCTGAAGCAAAAGAACGATTATCTGGAGCAGAGTGCTGAGTATTACCGCAACGAATCCCAGCGTGGCACCATGAGTAAGATGTTCGGCGGCAGTCGTCCGGCGCCGGTCCCACCTCAGCCGGTTGCCCAGGGCAGTGCCTTTGGCAGCTTTATGCAAACCGCTGCCGGTGTAGCCGCCGGTATGGTTGCCGGACATTTGATCAGCGACATGTTGTTTGATCACGGCAGCAGTGCCGATACCATCGCCGCGGATGCCGCTGCCGATGCGGCAGCAGACAGCGCCGCTGACAGTGCAACCGACAGTGCGGCAGATAACAATGCCGCTGATAACAATGCCGCTGACACCACTGCCAGTCAGGACAGCAATGGCTTCCTCGACAGTGGCAACAACTTCGCCTCTGACTATACAGATCCCGGCTTTGGCAACGACTCAGGTTTCGGATCAGACCAGGGCTTTGGTTCAGATCAAGGCTTTGGCTCAGACTCAGGTTTTGGCGATGACAACGGCTTTGGCGGTGATGACATGTTCTCCAACAATGACGATCCCAATTCAGGATTCTTCGGCGGTGGAGACGATTTCGGCGACGACGATTTCTAATCAATCACAGACCGGCCCCTGCGCCGGTCTTTTTTTCCCTTCTTTATCACTGCTTGATTTTTAACAGCTTCAACGCCTTAATTAAATAAAAAGGCGCATAGCTATCCAGTAGAACCGGTACACCGACTCACTAACCACCACAGGCCGCCTTTACAGAGCTAATTTCAGGGGGACGCATGCAGGACAATATCGCGCTGGTATTGGGTGGCGGTGGCGCCAGAGCAGCCTATCAGGTCGGTGTGCTCAAGGCGCTGGTGCAGTGCTATCCCCGCAATCACAGTATTCCATTCAATATTATCTGCGGCACCTCAGCCGGTGCCATCAACGGCACATCTATTGCGACCCATGCCTCCTGCTTTCATCTGGGTGTACGCAAACTGGACTGGGTATGGCGGCATATGCTGACCCGCAAAATTTATCAGACCTCTCCCTGGCTGCTGCTGCGTCATCTTATTGGTATGGGGTTAAGGGGATTTCAGGATGATCAGGTCAATACCGAAGCACCCAGTCTGTTCAACAATGATCCGCTGCGTCATTTACTCAATGAACTGATTGATTTTGGCCGTATCGACCGCAATATTGCCCGCGGCGCTCTGCGCGCCATCAGTGTCGATACCTCCAGCTACAACACCTCCAGCTGTATCAGTTTTTTTCAGGGGGGTGATGACATCGATGACTGGCAAAGAGCAAGGCGTGAAGGTCTGCGAACCCAGCTCAATACTGAACATCTGCTGGCCAGCGCCGCGATTCCACTGGTATTTCCCTCGATCCGGCTCGGTCAGCATTACTTTGGCGATGGCTCAATCCACCAGCTGGCGCCACTGTCCAGCCCCATACACCTGGGTGCCAACAAGATTATGGTGATCAATCTCGACAGCCCGCACAAACATCTGGGGCAGGAACTGCCTCACCATCCCAAAGCAGCAACGCTGGCGGGTCACCTGCTGGATACTATCTTCTCCGACACCCTCAACAGTGATCTGGAAAGACTGCAGCGGATCAACGCCACACTGTGCCATGTGCCGGAGAGTCTGAAGGATAAGTTACCCCTCAAACCCATAGAAACCCTGGTGATAAAACCCAGCAAAGATCTCAGTGCCATTGCCCGCAACTACTATCCTGAAATGCCGGTCGGAGTGCGGCATATGTTGAAACTCATCGGCATCAATCAGGAGTCGGATTCCAGTATCGTCTCTTACCTGCTTTTTGAGCGGGGCTATACCAGAGAGCTGATTGAACTGGGGTATCAGGACGCGATGGCAAGAATGGATGAACTGAAGCAGTTCTTTGAACTGGATCAGCCGCTGCGCCCGCTGACCTCAGTACCTCAGGCCAGGGTCGCCAGCTAAGTGGCTGAGCAGTGCTGAAGTCACAGCCTCAATCGGCAGTGACCTCGGCATCAGGCCTGAGCAACAGATCCTGCTGGCGGGCAAAATTTGCCAGCGTCTGAAAATCCCCGGCACGCCACACAGGCATGTTACGCAGCGATTCAGGCAAAGAGGAAAAAGCGCTTTCCTCACCGGCGGGCAACAGTTGCAGTTGGCCAAAGCGACTGGCAGCAATAGACTGACCGGCAGCCTGCTTTGCGCCATGGGGAAGCAGACGCATACCAAGATGATAGTCCCGCTGGCGCAATACCCATTTTTCCGGCAGTCGCTGATTACTGTCCCACCAAGTCCCATCCAGTGCATTGATTTGCTTTTGAGTTTCAGCTTTACTCTGAGCGCCCAACCTAGACAGCTCCTGAGCCAGAGCCTGCTCAAATGCCTGACTGAACTGACTGACACTCAGCCCCGGCTGATTGGACAGAACCTGCATCGCCAGCCTTGCCCCCAACATATTGGAATACAGATCCTCCGGCGAAAACGCCGATGCCAGCTCAGACCAGCCACTGACAGACTTAAGCCCGAACCACTGAGCGATTTCATGCCACTGCGCCAGTTGAAAAGCCAGCATACCCGCCAACTTAATACCTTCGGCACGCTTTTGTTCACTGGAGTGCATCACCTCATCGGCGGTTAATACCACCTTTCGGAGCCTGAGCTCTGGTGGCAGCGTCAGTTCATGGTCTGAGCCGATATAAGGCCAGATTTCATGATACAGATAGAAGGTATAGTCGGCGGTATCACGGACATGAGCAGTATCGATAAAACCGCCTTTGAGAGTGTAGATCAGGCCATTCTTCTCATCCGCGATCCCCAACAGACTGCCAGCGACCCCCTGACTGCCATCGTTATAACTGTGGTGACCAATCTCACCGGGCTCCAACAAATTCTCCAGTGCAAAAAACGGCACCGGAATGCCACCGACCTGAGCCTTGAGATCTGTGCCAAAGGCGCAGCAGGGCCGCACCCCGGCCGGGGCTTGCAGTGCAAAAGCCGACACAGGCAAGGCCAATATCAGTCCCAGGATGCCTCTACACCAGAGTTTATTCATCAGAATGCCTCATTGATTTGGAAATAAAACCCACTGGAGTCTTTACCAATCCCCAGATCCAGCCGGATATTGACTCTGGGCTTGAACGCCATACGGTACCCCACTCCCAAAGTTGGCAGCCACTCGCCATCAAACAGCTGCTGTCGCTCGTCAGCCAGCGTTCCGGCCCCCAGCCAGTACACAAGGCCATGCCGGCCGGTCAGCTGCTGCCTGAGTTCAACCTGGCCATTGAACTGATATCTGTCTCGGTATTGCCCCTGATAGTAGCCCCGCATCCGACCATCGCGGCCGACTTCCGACAATGCAAACCAGGGCACATCCCCTTCAATCCCCTGGGCATAAAGTTCCCAGGCCAGCACCAGTGATGGCGCCAGTCGCTGGTATTGACGGTAATTCAGGGTCAGACGACGGAACTCACGATCTGAGCCAAGCGCCGTCAGGTAATCATCATATTTGGCGCTGAGTAACATGCCCTCCCAGGCATTGGGGGCAAAATCCCGGCTGTCATAGGCAAGGCCCAGACTCATGCCACTGATGGCAGTATCTTCCAGATCCGCCGCACTCAGCGCCGGGCCTTCTGCCGACATGCGGCGATAGGATTGCAGCTCCCATCCCACAGTGGCATAGGTGTTGGGCAGCACCCGCAGCGCGATCCGCGGCGACAACTCCAGTACACTGGCATCGACCGCAGTGCGATTGGCTTCAGTTTGTGCAGCCTGGGTTCCCGTCCCCCAATAATCCCGGGGAGACTGACTGACCCAGGCATCCAGCTCCAGGCGTAAACTGTCATCCCCAAGATAAGTGCGGTTTTCCACCCCCAAACCATAGGAGCCAGAGGTAGACACATAGGACTTAATCCCCAGCGTCGACACCTGAGTGTCAGGCTTGCGCCCTTCGGGAGAGTACAGGCCAATCGCTGCCACACCTATGCCAAAACCCTGCAGCGGATTGACAAAAGGCCCGGGCAACACGCCCCAGTCGATGCCCTTGTCCAGCTCCAGCTGCTCACTGGCACCCAGCTCTTTGAGCAGGGAATCAAACCAGCCATCGGCGGTATTGTCATCCCTGCCTGCCGACACAGCCGCGTTGGCAGTGGTTATCTGAAGTGCCAACAGCAAGGCACAGAGTGTCCGCCCTCTCATCAGAAGCGATATTCCAGCGACAGCATGGCGCTTTTGCGCTCACCCAAACCGGCCTCACCCAGCAACGACCAATCCCGGGCAAACTGGTACTGGAAACCCACCAGAGTATTCCAGGGCGTTTTGAGGTGTTGCTCAACGGCAAACCTGCCATCACCGTTGGGATCGACTATGCCAATCAGCTCATCCATACCATTGCCGAAATGCAGGTTATGAATGTAACCGGCAAGATTCTGCTCGACGTCCTGATACATCCCCCCCACCCAGACTCTCAGCGGCAAGCCCATATCGGCAAAGTCGTAACCCACCCGCGGTGACAGCACGAATGCATCGATTTCACCGTCAATGACGGTCAGTTCGGTTTTTGTCAGGCTGGCATCAATCAGGGTAAACCAGTTGCCAATACCACCGGCGATCACCACACCGCCGCCATACAGGTAACCATCAAGATCCAGATCGAAATCAAACGAGGTATTAGGTTTTATCGGTGGCAAAGGAGGAAGATGCACCTTGTTAACCGTTACCCGGGTGCTTGACTCACCAGTCATCTTGCCGCCGATGGCATACACATTGAGGAAAGGTAACAGCCAGGCATCGGCCCGCAGGGTATAAACCTCACTGCGCTGCATGCCGGGTGCGGCAGAGATATCGATGGCATCCGGTTTGAGCGGGCGGCCCAGAAAACTCAGTCCGGAAAAACCGATACTGTCGATCATGACGCCCTGCTCTACATGCATGGCCCCGACACTCAGCCCAAATGGCTTGGGCAAGTTGTACCCCTGGTCCCGCGCCTCCTGAGCGAACAGGGGCAATTCAAACGCCGACGCGCTGCCACAACCGAAAATCATTGCGGCACATACCAGAGATTTCACACCAGACATGGATATTTCACTTATAAAGGGGAAGAAAAGCAGAATTTTATGCATTACCGCACAAAAGTAAACTGGTAAGTGTACTTTTGTGAGGTGTGTTGATATTCTGACCACCTCCTTATCCAATTGCTCACTATGAATCGTTCAGACCTCAAACGCCTCGCTATTTTGGATGCAGCTCAGGCGGAATTTCTGGCTCAGGGATTTGAAGGTGCCAACACCGACCGTATCAGCCAATTGGCCTGCGTATCCAAACGCACACTGTACCGTCATTTCGGCAATAAACAGGGATTATTCAAAGCTGTGTTAAGCCGTTTGCACGCCGCCAGTCACCAGGCAGATAGCGTCAGCATCGCGCCTGGCCAACCGCTCAAACCCCAGCTGTTAAAGCAGCTTAAGCAAGAGGTCATCAGGCACGATGCGACCTATAACTTGTCGGTATTGCGGATGATCGTGGTGGAACTGCTCAGGCAGCCGGAAATGGCCAAAGCCATGCTGGAGGAAGTCTATGCGCAGAAGGACAGTCTGGGGTTATGGGTACAGCAGGCATTGGCCGCCGGGGCGCTGCGGGGAGAAAATCCAGAGCTGATGGCGCGGATGCTCAAGGGGATGTTCAGTGGCATGGTCGTGTGGCCGGCACTGCTGTCCGGTGAGGAAAACGCGGCCAGCCGCGCATCTCCTCGGGTGCTGGATGAAATCGCCACGGTTTTTTGCCGGGCATATGCCAGTGACACTCGGCCAGACTGATCCACCTTTATCACCCCTGCAGTAAAAATTGCTCGGCGCGCTCGACCCTGCGGGGCTTGCCCTGCAGCAGCAGAATATCGCCGCTCTTGAGCAGCCAGTCTGCCGCAGGCTGCTCAATTTCGGCGCCGCCACGTCTTACCGCACGCAGCTCGACCCTGAGCTTTTGCCAGGGTAAATCCCGCAGATGCAAGCCAACCACCCAGGCACCGTCCGGCAGGCAAACGGCATGCAGCTGCTCCAGGGTAAAATCAGACTCGCCGCCACTGAAAAAACCATGCAGATAACGGTAGTGATTCCGTCGCTCCGACTCCAGACGCTTCAAAATCCGTGACAGCGGAATACCGCATTTGTACAACACCTGAGACACCAGCATCAGGCTGCCTTCGAGAGACTCAGGGATCACCTGAGTCGCTCCGGCCTGCTCCAGTGCATCAAGACTTTTATCATCCCGGGTGCGTACCAGAATATTCAGTTCAGGCGCCATCTGCCGGCACATATGAACCACCTCCTCCAGGGCCCTGGAGTCACAGAAGGTCACCACCAGCATACCGGCCTGACTGATCCCCAGTTGACCGAGAATACTGCCCTTGCAGGCGTCACCATAATACACAGGTTCACCGGCGTTGCGGGCCTCGGTAACTCTGGCAGGATCCATATCCAGCACCAGATAGGGAATGGCTTCAACTTTCAGAAAGCGGGCGATGGTCTGCCCTACCCGGCCATAACCGAGAATAATCACCAGCTCACCTGAGATCTCTACCGGAAAGTCTGGCTCCTCCAGCAATTGGCTGTGCACACTTTGCTGCATGCGCTTGCCAATCTCCACACTGTGTTTGACCAGCCAGGGAGCCAGTGCCATGGACACGACTGCCACCATCACCAGTTCAGTGCTGATTTGCCTGTCCAGCAGCTGATAATTCACGGCCAGCGCCAGGATAACAAAAGAAAACTCTCCCACCTGTGCCAGCGTGATGGCGGACGCAGCTGCATTCTGCACCGGCTCTCCAAACAAGCGCAGCAGCAGATAAACAATAAGCCCCTTGCCAACCACCACGGCGATCAATAGCAGCAGGATTTGCCACCAGAACTCAAATACCAAGCCAAAATCCAGCAACATACCGATAGAGATAAAAAACAGTCCCATCAGCAGATCACGGAACGGCCGGATATCGGCCTCCAATTGTCTGCGATACTGACTCTCCCCCAGCAGCATCCCCGCCATAAATGCGCCCAGCGCCATGGACATGCCAACCCATTGGGTAAAGGCCCCGGTACTGAGTGCCACCGCCAGCGTCCCCAGCACAAACAGCTCGTTGGAGCGCGATCGGGCGATTTCATCGAACAACTTGGGCAGCAGCCATTTGCCGACTGCCATCAGGCCAACAAATGCCGCAGTGCCCTTAAGCAATCCGTAGAACACATCCTGCAGCGCCAGCGCCTCGCCGTCGGTCGCCAGCAATGGCAAAAGGATCAACAGCGGCACCACGGCCAGATCCTGAAACAACAGCACACTGACGGACAGCTCACCGTGCCGGCGGCGCAGCCAATTCTGTTCATTGAGCAGCTTCAGAACAATAGCGGTGGATGACAGTGCGATGGCGGCGCCGATAACGATTGCCGCCGTCAGACTCTGGCCCCAGTAACAAGCCATGGCGGCGCTGATAAACAAGGTCAGCAGCACCTGAGCACTGCCCAGACCAAACACAGTGCGGCGCATCGCCCACAAACGCGGCAGAGAGAATTCCAGCCCAAGGCTGAACATCAGCAACACCACCCCAAGTTCGGCGACCGAATGCATCTGCGCCTGAGAGAACCAATTCAGGCCGCTGGGTCCGCTGACCACGCCGGTAAGCAAATAGGCCAGAATCGCCGGTAACCCCAATCGCCGCAGCAGCGCGATCGAAGCAATGGCGATCAGCAACATCAACAACAGGGGGGTGAGAAATCCGTGTTCCATCTGGTCCTCTGCTCTGGTCAAAAAACCGACACTCAGGCTGTGACATATTTTATAAGCCCAGCTATTTCAGATTAACTCAATGACTAACAAAGACAAATTTATTCAACAAAGGTAACGGCACAGGGTTTGCAGATAAATCCTGCAGATCCTCAGTAAAAACTGGGCAACGCAAGGATTTAACCATGACTTACCGCAATGAGACAGCAGTTTATTCCGATAATCAGGCTCAAAAAGGCCGTCTGCTCCAGCTGCTTAAGCCTGGTCTGCCGGGACAGGCAGAACTGTTCAGTTCGCTGCAATACCTGCATGCCAGTCTTGAACCACAGGAGGTTCTGGATACCTTTGCCACCCTGGCCGGCAGATATTTGCCGCTGGCCGGTGTTCAGCTCAGCTTCGATTGTCTGCAGTTGCAATGGGGCGAGTGTAACGCGCTGATGCTGCCAAGACCCTTCGTCTGGCGTGGCCAAACCGGCATTCTCAAATATTACCTGTTTCATCCCCTCAGCGGCGCAACGACGCGGGTGATGACCCAGCTGGAATCTTTACTGCAACAGCCGATGCACAATGCACTGCAGCATGCGGATATCCGGCGTCAGGCAATGATCGATGCCCTGACAGGACTTGGCAATCGACGCGACTTTGAGCGCACTATCAATCAGAGTATCTGCCGCAGCCAGCGTTCAACCACCCCTTTATCGTTGCTTATTCTGGATTTGGATAACTTTAAGCAACTGAACGACAGCCAGGGGCATGAAGTGGGCGATCTGGTGCTCACTGAGTTTGGCTTATTACTGCAAAGTACCATTCGCACCAGTGATCAGGCGTTCCGTCTTGGCGGTGATGAGTTTGTCATTCTGGTTGAAGGAGATAAGCAGGGCTGCGCTCAGCTGTGCCAACGCATTCTGACCGGTCTTGCCAATCATCTGCCACTGGCCAGGTATGGCGTACAGGTCACGCTTGGGGGAACCCAATATCGTCAGGGTGATGATATGAGCAGCCTGTATCGCAGTGCCGATAAGGCGCTCTATCAGGCGAAAAAAGCCGGTCGCAACCGCTACCGGCTGGCAGGTTAATTGGATGTCGACAAACTCAATGCCAACCCCGGCGCAGAGTCCTGCTGCAGGAAGCGGCGCTCCAGCCAGACACCGGGCACAGCCGCGAGGCATCCATCGATCACCAGGACCGGCAGGCGTTGTCTCAGCCAGGGCGGCACCCCGGCTTCCTGCCAGCACTTTTTAAGCTCCCGTCCCTTGTCCCGAAAGTGTGGGTGACAGCGGTAACTGCCCGACAATCCCATCGCGGCAACGGTGCCCAGCTGCCAGACTTCGCCCGCAAGGGGCGGCCGAAGCCTCGCGCCCTCTATCACTTCCCTCACCTCAACGACATAGCCGTTGAGCTCAGCGGATTGCCAACCCGGCACCAGTGTCACCGCTGTTGCTGCAAGCTGATGCTGATAGTGAGCAACAAACACCTGACCGGTATGCCTTTGCAGCAATATCTGGCCAAATCTCAACGCCACAGTGGCATCATCACGGGCCTCAAGCAACTGCGCCAAAGCCTGCTCAAGTTGCACCTGACTGGGCATCTCACCGCCCTGACGCTCGATAAAAGCACGCAGCAACAACCGCTGCCAGTGCGGTGCATACTGTGCAACCCCCGCCAAGTCCAGACTGCAACCCCAGGGCGAGTGACGCAGCATTGGCGTCAGCCGCTCGCGGACCACCTCATCCAGCGCCAGCTGCTGCTCAGCGCACAGCGCGGCGCTTCGACCGGCGGTCTGGGCAATATGGGGCCAGCGGGATTTCAGCGCCGGAATAATCTGCTGGCGCAGAAAATTACGGTCGTATCTGGTGTCGAAGTTGCTCTCATCCTGAATGTTTACCAGTCCCTGTGAGGCCGCATAGGCTTCAATTTGGTGTCGGCTGATATTCAGCAGTGGCCGAACCAGCCAGCAATCTCCGGCAAATACCTGTTGCACCCCCATGGCCGCCAGCCCCTTTGGTCCCTGTCCGCGCTTAAGCGCCAGCAGCAGAGTTTCCAGCTGATCGTCTTCATGGTGGCCGGTCAGCAGAATATCTCCCGCCGTCATCAACGCCCGGATCCCCTGATATCGGACCTTGCGGGCTTCTGCCTCCAGACTGGTGCGCGGACCACCGGGTACGGTTACCCGGCACAGTCTGAACGCCAGACCATAATGCGCAGCGCGCCGGGCGCAGTGCTGCGCCCAGCTATCCGCATTGGCACTCAAACCATGATGCACATGTACCAGCGTCACCCGCAGCTCCGGATGCAGACTGGCGTATGTACCCAGCAGACTGGCCAGCACTTCAGAATCGACGCCGCCGCTGTAACCCAGCCAGATACCCTGATCGCTCTGCAGTGGCAGACCACTCAACGCCTGTGAAATAAGTTGCTGCATTAAAACAGGATCCTGACTTTATCCGGTCCAATCAGCTGCTGCAGATTAAGCACCAGATCATCGGTGGGATTCACCCGCCATTCATCCCCCAGTCGGAACTGACCTCTGGCCTGCGCCTGGGCATAGTTCACCACCACAGGCACCGCCCCATTGCGCCAGGGCTGGAGCACCTCGCCAAAACGTTCCAGCCATTCAGGGGAAACCTGCTGACTGTCGATATCAATCTCCAACGCCTGCGCAAAATGACTGCGCGCCTCACTGATATCGATCATATTGCGGATGGTCATCCGGTTGCCGCCGGAGAAGTCATCGTAAGACACTTCCCCTTCACAGATAAGAATACGGTCTTTTTCAATCAGATGGCTGAACTTTTCAAAGGCTTCAGTAAACAGCATGCACTCCAGCCGCGCGCTCTTGTCATCCAGAGTCACCAGCCCCATCTTGGAGCCGCGCTTGGTCAGCATCACCCGCGAAGCAATCACCAGACCGGCAGCTTTGACGGTTTTGCCCCGCTCTGTGGGGTGAATGTCTTTAAGGCGACCCGAGGTGTACTGTCTCAGCTCCTTCAGATACTGGTTGATAGGGTGGCCGGTGAGGTACAGACCCAGTGTCTCGCGCTCCCCTTCCAGCCAGACTTTATCCGGCCAGGGGACGCAATCAACAAACTGTTGTTTAGTGTCTTCCGGCTCGCTGTTCAGCAAGCCAAACATGTCACACTGACCAATAGCGCTGGCCTTGGCATGTTGCTCGGCAGCGCGCATCGCCTCGGACAGGGTTTCCATCATGGAGGCGCGGTGCGGGCCCAGCGAATCCAGAGCACCGGCGCGGATCAGCCGCTCAATCACCCGGCGGTTGAGTTTCTTCAAATCCACCCGGGCACAGAAATCAAACAGATCAATAAAAGGACCATCCTCACGGGCTTTGAGGATAGACTCTACCGGACCTTCCCCTACCCCTTTGATGGCGCCGATGCCATAGACGATGTTCTGATCATCATCCACGGTAAACTTAAACAGACCCTTGTTCACATCCGGCGGAATGATCGGCAATCCCATGCGCTCACATTCATCCACCAGAGTCACGATCTTGTCGGTGTTGTCCATATCGGCAGACATTACCGCCGCCATAAACTCAGCCGGGAAGTGAGCCTTGAGCCACAGGGTCTGATAGGACACCAGTGCATAGGCGGCGGAGTGCGATTTGTTGAAACCGTAACCGGCGAACTTTTCCACCAGGTCGAAGATCTTCATCGCCAGCTCGCCATCGACGCCGTTTTGCTCGGCACCGGCCTGGAACGTCCCGCGCTGTTTGGCCATCTCCTCAGGCTTTTTCTTACCCATAGCCCGGCGCAGCATGTCCGCGCCACCCAGGGTATAACCGGCCAGCGTCTGGGCAATCTGCATGACCTGTTCCTGATACAGAATAATGCCGTAGGTCGGCTCCAGGATCGGTTTCAGGCTCTCGTGCTGCCAAGTTTCATCGGGATACGAAATGGCTTCCCGGCCATGCTTACGCTCAATGAAGTTATCCACCATGCCCGACTGCAGCGGGCCCGGGCGGAACAGCGCCACCAATGCAATCATGTCTTCGAAACAGTCGGGCTGTAGACGCTTAATCAGGTCTTTCATGCCGCGGGATTCGAGCTGGAATACCGCCGTGGTTTCGTAGCGCTGCAGCATTTTGAAGGAGATTTTGTCATCCAGCGGAATGGCGGCAATATCCACCGGCTCCTTACCGGCTTTGGCCAGACGCGGGTTTATCATGCCCAGCGCCCAGTCGATAATGGTCAGGGTCCGCAGCCCCAAAAAGTCAAACTTCACCAGACCGGCATATTCCACATCGTTCTTGTCGAACTGAGTCACCGGGAATTTACCTTCGCTGTCGCAGTACAGCGGCGCAAAATCGGTGATCTTGGTGGGTGCAATCACCACGCCCCCGGCGTGTTTACCGGCGTTACGGGTCACCCCTTCGAGTTTGCGGCACATGTCGATAAGGTCGCGCACTTCCTCATCGGCCTCATAGGCTTCCGGCAAACCGGGTTCGGCCTCAAACGCCTTGGCCAGGGTCATGCCCGGCTCGGCAGGCACCATCTTGGAGATACGATCGACAAATCCATAGGGATGACCCAGTACCCGTCCCACGTCGCGGATTACCGCTTTGGCCGCCATGGTACCGAAGGTAATGATCTGGGATACCGCCTCACGGCCATACAGCTCGGCCACGTGATCGATAACCTCGTCACGGCGGTCCATACAGAAGTCAACGTCGAAGTCGGGCATGGATACCCGCTCAGGGTTGAGGAAGCGTTCGAACAGCAAATCGAACTCCAATGGATCCAGATCGGTAATTTTAAGGGCATAGGCCACCAGGGAACCCGCGCCCGAGCCACGGCCCGGTCCCACCGGAATGCCGTTATCTTTACCCCACTGGATAAACTCCATCACGATAAGGAAGTAACCGGGGAAGCCCATCTGGTTAATCACTTTGAGCTCAATATCCAGACGCTCGTCATATTCGCCGCGTTTTTCCGCCCGCTCCTGAGGATCCGGGAACAGGAACTCTAACCGTTCCTCCAGGCCGGTTTTTGAGGCATGCACCAGATAGTCCTCAATGGACATATCACCGGTAGGGAAGTTGGGCAGGAAGTATTCCCCCAGACGTACCGTGACATTGCAGCGCTTGGCAATCTCCACCGTGTTTTCCAGTGCCTCCGGGATGTCCGCAAACAGCTCGCACATCTCCTCTTCGGTTTTGAGGTACTGCTGATCACTGTATTTCTTGGGTCGGCGAGGGTCAGCCAGGGTATAGCCATCGTGAATGGCGACCCGGATCTCATGGGCCTCAAAATCATCAGGCGTCAGAAATACCACCTGATTGGTGGCGACGACCGGCAGTCCCCGCTCATCGGCAAAGGCCACCGCAGCATGCAGGTAACGCTCTTCGTCAGCCCGGCCGGTACGCAGCAGTTCCAGATAATATCTGCCGTCAAAATGGGTTCGGTAAAACTCGGCCAGGCTGATTGCCTGCGCCATATTGCCCTTGAGCAGGGCTTTGCCAATATCGCCATCCTTGCCGCCGCCCAGCAACAAAATGCCTTCGCCGTATTCAATCAGCCATTCCTGGTCAATCACCACGGTATCATCCACGTGCCCCCGCAGATAGGCACGGCTGATAAGGTCGGTCAGGTTCTGATAGCCGACATTGTTCATGGCCAGTACGGTCAGGGCACAGAACTCCTTTTCAAACCCGGGCACCATCATCTTGAAGTCGGCGCCGATAATCGGTTTGATCCCTTTGTCGTGACAGCCACTGTAAAACTTCACCAGACCGCAAAGGTTGTTCTGATCGGTCAGGGCAAAGGCGGGCATGCCCAGCTCTTCAACCTTGCCAAGGATCGGCTTGACCTTGGCAAGCCCATCGACCATGGAGAAATCTGAGTGACAACGCAGGTGAACAAAACGGGGCTGGGACATGGCGAAAAAATCGACTTGAGTATCTGAATTTCAAAAGAGAAAGATAACATGAAGCGGCAAGCGGCCAAAGCACTAAACCGAGGCTCTGAGCTTAAACGGCAGCGCGGTGAACAGTCTCTTGAGTTGATGTAAACAAGTATCCCTTGAAGTAACGGATAAATGGCCAAAAGCAAAAAAGGTGACCCTGAGGTCACCTTTGGTAAATAGACTGTGTACCAGCCTGCGCGGCACAGAAGCAATCTGTCAGCCGTGCTGCTCCAGCCATTCACGTACCGGACGGAAGCTGCGTCTGTGCTCAGGCAATACGCCATGCTCAGCGAGCGCCTCAAAATGTGCCTTGGTCGGGTAGCCCTTGTGCTTGGCCAACCCATACTGAGGATATTTGGCATCCAACTCGTCCATCTCTTTATCACGCACCACTTTGGCGATAATAGAGGCGGCGCTGATGGCCGCGATCAGGCCGTCACCTTTCACGACAGCATCGGCTGGAATGCCAAAGTCCGGGGTACGATTACCATCCACCAACACCTTCTCAGGCTTAATAGATAACCCGGTCACTGCTCGCTGCATGGCCGTCATGGTCGCCTGCAGGATATTGAGCTCATCAATTTCAGCCGGACTGCAACGCCCGACACTGACCGCCAGTGCCTTGTCCATGATCTCGCTGTACAGCGCATCACGTTTTTTCTCACTGAGCTTTTTGGAATCATTGAGTCCGGCAATGGGTTTGGCCGGATCCAGAATCACCGCCGCCGTCACCACATCACCGATCAGCGGGCCTCTACCCACCTCATCCACGCCGGCCACCAGACCGGCAGAGATCTGCGCCACCTGCTCAGGCGTCAGATTTTTCAATACCGCCATAGTTAAATCCTGGTTATGCCTCTATCAATGCCATCACCGCATCCGCTGCGCGCTCACTGGCATTGCAGCGTATCTGCTGATGGATTTGAGTAAAACTGTCAATCAACCCGTCGTTTTCGCGATTGAGCATCTCAGCCACCGCCTGGGCAATCTTTTCTGGGGTGCAATCAGCCTGGATAAGCTCAGGCACCAGATCGCGATCGGCCAGCAAATTGGGCAGTGAGAAGCGGTTGATCTGCATCAGCCGTTTCGCGATGCGATAAGTCATGGGCGCCACCCGGTACGCCACCACCATGGGCCGCTTGACCAGCATGGCTTCCAGCGTGGCCGTGCCTGATGCCAGTAAAATGCCGTCACAGGCAGTCATTACTTCGCGGGAGTGACCTTCCACCAGATGAATTTCCAGATCCGGCGCATACGTCTCCAGCGCGGTGAGAAACTGCTGTCTGCGGGCCTCATTGACCAGTGGGGTGACAAATTTCACATCAGGAAATTGCGCATGAATGAGCTTGGCGGCTTTAACAAAGGGCTCGGCCAAAAGCTTGAGTTCACCGCCACGGGAGCCGGGCAGGATCGCCAGATATTCGGCCTCTGGCTCCAGTCCCAACTGCTCGCGGGCCTGTGCCTTATCGCTTACCAGCGGGATATCATCCGCCAGGGTGTGACCGACAAAGGTGCAGGGCACCTGATACCTGTCATAGAAGGCCTTTTCAAACGGCAGCAGTGCCAGCACCATATTGGTGGCCTTTTCAATTTTGAAAATGCGCTTGGGTCGCCATGCCCACACAGACGGGCTGACGTAGTGTACTGTCTTAATGCCGGCTTGCTTGAGCTTAAGCTCAACGCCCAGATTGAAATCCGGTGCATCAATACCGATAAAGCAGTCAGGCTGAATGGCCAGAACTTGCTTAACCAGGCCCTTACGAACACTGAGCAGCCGCGGCAGACGGGACAGTACTTCCACTATGCCCATCACTGCCAGCTCTTCCATGGCGTACAGGGATTCAAATCCCAGGGCTTCCATTCTGGGACCACCAATGCCGACAAATCTGGCATCAGGATGTCTTTGCTTAAGCGCCTTGATTAAACCGGCACCTAAAATATCGCCGGAGACTTCTCCGGCGACCATAGCAAAAACAAGCGGTTTAATTTGGCTTGTCATAATCAGCGAATAATACCCCGATTGGAGCTGGTGCAAAATTCGATAAAGTTGGCTACTTCAGGGAACTGCGCGGCATCTTCCTGCATGGCTTCAACGGCTTCAGTCACTGTCAGGCTGGAGCGATACATGGTTTTGTATGCCCGGCGCATAGCCTGCTGGGTTTCCTTGGAAAAACCGCGGCGCTTCATACCTTCAAAGTTCAGGCCTCGGGGCGTTGCGGCCTGACCTGAGGCCATCACAAATGGCGGCACATCCTGCAGTACCAGCGAGCAACCGGCAGTAAAGGCATGGGCACCGATATGCACAAACTGGTGAACACCGGTCATACCACCCAGAATCGCAAAATCACCCACATGGCAGTGACCGGCAATCGAGGCGTTGTTGGCCATAATGACATTGTTACCCACCACACAGTCGTGGGCGATATGCACGTAAGCCATAAACAGGTTGTTGGAACCGATACGGGTTTCGCTGTTGTCCTGAATGGTGCCACGGTGAATCGTCACAGATTCACGGATGATGTTGTTATCACCGATTATCAGACGGGTAGGCTCACCGGCATACTTCTTGTCCTGGCACTCTTCACCAACAGAGGCAAACTGGAAAATCCGGTTGCCTTTGCCAATCACGGTTGGGCCTTTAATCACGACGTGCGAACTTAACCAGCAATCATCCCCAATCTCAACACCTTCGCCGATGTAGCTCCATGGGCCGATGGTGACATTGTTGCCGATTTTGGCATCTGGATGTACAAACGCTAATTTATCAATCACTTGCTAATCTCTCTGCGCGCACACATGATTTCAGCCGAGCACACCAGCTCACCGTCAACCTTGGCCTCACCCTGGAACACGCCAATCCCGCGACGTTCCTTGATCATTTTCACTTCAAAATGCAGCTGATCGCCAGGCTCAACCACACGCTTGAAGCGGGCGTTGTCGATACCGGCAAAGTAATACAGCACATCAGGAGACGGTTTGTCGCTCATGGTTTTGAACGCCAGCAAGCCGGTGGCCTGAGCCATGGCTTCCAGAATCAATACCCCTGGCATCACAGGCTGCACCGGGAAGTGGCCCTGGAAGAAAGGTTCATTGATGGTGACGTTTTTGATGGCGTGCAGGGTTTCACCCGGGGTGAAATCCAGTACGCGATCGATCAACAGAAATGGATATCTGTGTGGCAAATACTGGAGTATTTCCTTGATATCCATAGTGTTCATTTCATTAGACACGAGCTCGTTTCCTCTAACAGTCACAGACTGTTATTCATCAGTTTTGATTGTTCTTTCGATCTTCTTCACCCGCTGGAACAGTTCATCCAGCTGGCGGAAGCGCACCGTGTTCTTGCGCCAGGTGAGGTTGTCCATTGCCACGGTGGCAGAGGACAGCAATCCTGGCTGTTTCACGGAATTGGTGATATTGGTACTGCCGCTGATATGCACACCGTCGCAGATGCTCAGGTGACCGGAAATAGCACAGTTACCACCGATAATGCAGTGCTTGCCAATGGTCACGCTGCCGGCAACCACAGTACAGCCGGCGATACAGGTGTTGGCGCCGATAATATCGTTATGGGCAATCTGCACCTGGTTATCCAGAATTACACCATCATGAATTTCAGTGTGCGCCAGCGCGCCGCGGTCAATGGTGGCACCAGCGCCGATTTCAACCCGGTTACCGATACGCACGCCGCCGGTCTGAGGGATCTTCACCCACTGACCACGCTCGTTGGCATAACCAAAACCATCAGAGCCAATCACAGTACCGGCCTGGACAATACAATCCACACCCAGATGCACATCATGGTAGATGGTAACATTGGCCCATAAACGGGTGCCGCTGCCGATGATGCTGTCCTGGCCAATAACCGTGCCGGGACCAATCTGGACATTTTCACCCAGAATCACATTGGCACCAATCACCGCATTCGCCCCAACAGCGACGCCCTCGCCCAGTTTGGCCGTCGGGTCAATCTGCGCCGATGGATGTATACCCGCCGCTTCTTTTGGCGTGGTATCCAGCAGTTGTGCTACCCGGGCGAAGCCCACATAAGGGTCTTTGAGCACCAGGGCGTTGCCGTCATAGCCTTCGGCATCTTTTTCCGACAGCAATACGGCGCTGGCCTGAGTGTGCTCAAGCTGGCTGCGATATTTGCTGTTGGCTAAAAAAGTCAGCTGGCCACGTTGGGCCAGCTCCAGAGTGGAAACACTGAAAATCTCAATGCTTTCATCACCCTTAATCTGGGCGTTCAACAGCTCGCCCAGTTGCTTTAAGGTCACGCTTTTCATGCAATCAGTTGCCTTTGCTCAAGGCGTCCACTACCTGCTTGCTGATGTCAGCATCTGGCTTGACATAAACAGCAGCACCGCGCTGCAGCACGATGTCATATTTACCTTTCTGGGCCACGGAAGAGATCACTTTCTGGATTTCGCCCAGCAATTTGTTCTGCTCTTCACCCTGACGACGACGCAGATCTTCGTCCAGCGCCTTACCTTTCAGTTGCAACTCAGACTGCATGGATTCCATTTTGCGCAGCGCTTCAGTCTTCTGGGTTTCGCTCATCAGCGCGCCATCACGCTGATTCTTTTCAGCCATAGAGCGCAGCTCTTCCTGCAGCTTCTTCACGGACGCCATACGGTCACCAAACTCACGTTCCAGCTGCTTGGCGATCTGTTCACGCTGAGGCAGTTGATCAAAAACTGCCGCCATATCTACTACCGCAATCTTCTCTGCATGGGCCATCAGTGGAGCACCCAGCATTACCAGAGTCATCAGTGCGCGGTTTACCGTCTTGTTCAAAATAAGCTCCTTTATCCTTGCTTTTGGCATTGGAAACGTGCCGAGTGTATGTGTTTTAGAATGTTTTGCCAATATTGAAGGAGAAGATCTCAGTATCGTCGTCTTCGTACTCTTTAATTGGCCAGGCCAGGCTGAACACCATGGGGCCCATTGGCGACAGCCACTGTACGCTCATCCCCCAGGAGGCACGGATACGTGATGGGTCGCTGAAGTCCTGCAGCTTGTCAAACTGATCTGCCGGCAGTGTCCGGTAGGCATCATAGTCAAACTCAGTATCCCAGACGTTACCGGCATCAACGAAGAAGCTGGTACGCACTGAGTTGGTGTAGGCTTCATCCAGGAATGGCGTCGGAACAATCAACTCCACACTGGCCACCGCCATGGCGTTACCCCCGATACTGCGGCCCTGACTGACCTCAATCCGGTTAGGATCGCCCGGCAGAGAACAGCCGTTACCGCTTGGGTCTGGCGGACAAGGCTCGTTATCACGCATCACGTAGAACGAACGTGGACCAACTGTGTTGGACTTAAAGCCACGCAGCGAGGTTCCGCCCAGATAGTAGTTTTCCCAGAATGGCAGGATCTGATCATTGTCATTGAACTTGCCATAACCGTTGCCATAACCGGCCTTGGCGCGGGCCAGCATCACGAAGTTGTGACTGCGGGTCAGCGGGAAGTAGAAACTGGTGTCAAATTCGGTCTTGAAGTACTGCAAATCCGAACCAGGTACTGTCATCTTGCCGGACAAACGCTGGGACGAACCGTCAGTTGGGAAAGTGCCACGGTTCAGTGTGGAACGATACCAGCCAAGGCTCAGTTCGAAGTTATCAAAGCTCAGCTCGCTGTTGGGATCGTCACTTTCGCGATAAATATCATAGAAACGCAGCGCCTGTTCATAGGCGGAGATTTCTGAAATGGTGTTGTGGCGATAACCGATACCCGCGTTAATACGGTTGTATTCGTTAATCGGGAAACCTGTGTTGAGTGCCACACCATAGGATTTGTTCTTGTAACGCTCGAGGTTGGCCTCGTTGGCGTCGAACTCGTTCCAGTAGATGCTGCCCCCCAGACTCACACCGTCTTTGGTGAAATAGGGATCGGTATAAGACAGGTTGATATTCTTGGAGTACTTGTTGGTCGACAGGTTGATACCTGCCTGATTACCCGTCCCCAGGAAGTTACTCTGCTGCACACCAAACTGCAGGCTCAGGCCAGATTCGGTACCATAACCGACACCGGCGTTAAAGGAGCCGGATGGTTGCTCTTTGACGGTGAAGTTCACATCCACCAGGTCGTCGCTGCCGGGCACCTGTACGGTTTCAGTATCCACCGTTTCAAAGAAACCCAGTCGGTTCAAACGCGCCTTGGAGGTTTCCACCAGCGCCGAGTTCAGCCAGGAACCTTCCATCTGCCGCATCTCACGGCGCAATACTTCATCCTTGGTGACTTCGTTACCGGTCACGTTGATGTTGCGCACGTACACCCGCTTGCCTGGCTTGATGTTGATATTAAGGGTCACTTCCTTGGTGGCATCATCAATTTCCGGGTAAGTCTTCACTTCCGGATAGGCATAACCAAAGCGGCCCAGATACTTGGAATACATCTCTTCGGTGAAGGTGACATCACCGCCGTCATAGGTGGTGCCGGCTTCAATCGGCAAAATCGCCTTCATCAGCTCTTCGCGGCCCATCAGATCGCCGGTCAGATTGACTTCCTTGACCTTGTATTGATCGCCTTCATCCACGTTGATTGTGATGTACAGGCCTTTGCGATCCGGGGTCATGGCCACCTGAGTGGAGGTCACATTGAAACGGATATAACCATCGTTCTGATACGCGTTCTTGATGGTTTCCAAATCCGCCTGCAGTTTTTGTTTCTGATAGCGACGCTCGCCAAACAGATCCCACCAGGCGACATAGTCTTTCAGTTCAATCATGCCGCGCAGCTGTGCGTCACTGAACACGGTATTGCCGACGAAGTTGATCTGCTTGATCTCTGCCGCCAGACCTTCGGTGAAGTTGAATTTCAGTTCAACCCGGTTACGAGGCAGATTGATGACCTGAGCTTCCACCTTGGCGCCATATTTACCCACGCCATAATAGAAATCCTGCAGGCCCTTTTCGATGCCGGAGATCATGGTGCGATCCAGCGCTTCGCCGACCTTCACACCACTGCCATCAAGACTTTCCTGCAGCTGCTCGTCTTTGATGTCCTTGTTACCTTCAAAGGTAATAGTGCTGATGGTCGGGCGCTCTTTCACCTCAACGATCAACACACCGCCATCGCGGGACACCTTAACATCTTCAAAGTTGGTGGAGCCATACAGGCTCTTGATAGCCTGTTGCAATTTGGTTTGATCAACTGTGTCGCCGACCTTAATCGGTAAACTGAGCAGTGCAGCACCCAGTGCTACCCGCTGAAGTCCGTCTACCTGGATATCGGTGACGGTAAATGGTTCAAATCCCGCGTGGGCATTCCCTGATACTGTCGCACCGACCAATAACATCGAGGCAAAAAGTTTATTCAATCTCATAGAGCACTTCTAATTATTTGTCTGTCCTTGCTCAGAGTCGGGCAAAGTCGTTGAACAGCGCAACGCTCATCAACATCAGCAGCAGCGCTGCCCCAAATCTGAATCCAATTTCCTGAATTCTTTCAGGTACGGGTTTACCTGTTACCACTTCAACCAGGTAATACATCAAATGACCACCATCCAACACTGGCAATGGCAGCAGGTTAACTATGCCCAGATTGACACTGATCAGCGCCAAAAAGCCCAGAAAATAAACCAGACCGAATTCTGCACTGTTTCCTGCTCCCTGTGCAATGGAGATAGGACCACTCAGGTTTTTTACCGAGACTTCACCGGTAAACAACTTGCCAAACATGCTGACGCTGACATCGATTAACTTCCAGGTTTTATCCAGTGCCGCGCCAAAGGCATCTACTATGCCATACTGCATCTGCAGACGCATGTTTTCCGGCCAATTTTCCGCAACCGGGACAATGCCCATAACGCCGATAGTCTGCCCATCACGTCCCTGAGTGGCTTTGGGCGTCACATCCAGCTTGAGTTGCTCCCCCTGACGGCGAACAGTCAGCTGCATAGGCGTATCCGCAGAGGCACGAATGGTGTTGGAAAACGCATCCCAGCCGGTATAGGGCTGACCATTGACCGCCACGATCATATCGCCCTTTTTCAGGCCTCCGAGCTCAGCCGCACTGCCACCATCAACCACAGCGATTTCGGGAGTAATAGCGGGCCGATAAGGATTCAACCCCAGACTGGAGGAAGGTAACTGTTTTTCAGGGTCAAACTGCCACTGACGGGTATCCAGTTCGTAGGTGCGACTGTTGCCGGCATCCTGAACCCTATCCACAGGCGCCAAAGTGATCGCCACCGATGGATCGCCAATATGGGCCATCAGTGCCAGATTGACCTCTTCCCAGTTGCGCACCTGCTGACCGTCAATAGCCAGGATCTGCTCCGGTTTGTCGTTCAGGCGCACCACTGCTGCCGGTGAGTCAGCGCTGACACTGTCAATCACCGGCTTGATGGTGGGCACACCAATCAGATACATCACATAGAGGGCAAATATGGCGAACAGAAAATTCGCCAGGGGACCGGCAGCAACAATGGCAATGCGCTGCCACACAGATTTACGGTTGAATGCCTGATCTTTAAGCTGCTCTGGCACGTCTTCGACCCGCTCATCGAGCATTTTGACATAGCCGCCAAGCGGGATAAGTGCCACCACATATTCGGTGCCATCTTTACCCACTTTGCGCCAGATTGCCTTACCAAAGCCGATAGAGAAACGCTCGACTTTTACGCCACAGCGTCTGGCCACCCAAAAGTGACCATACTCATGGGCGGTGATCAAAATCCCCAGGGCGACGATAAATGAGCCCAGATTCCACAAAAAATCAAACATTCAAATCCTGTTTATCAACTCAACTGACGGATGAACTCCTTCGCCTTGGCGCGCGCCTCGGCATCCAGAGCCAGAATATCTTCAATACAACCAAGCTGCGTAAGCTCGACAGCATGTAAACTGTGGGTGTTTACCCGGGCAATGTCGGTAAAGCCAATGCCCCCGGCCAGAAACGCGGCTACAGCCACTTCATTGGCGGCGTTGAGCACAGTGGTGGCTTCCTGCCCCTGATGACAGGCTTCGATGGCCAGCTCAAGGCAGGGATAACGCCGGTAATCCGGCTCACAAAAGCTTAATTGTCCGACTTTGAAAAAGTCCAAAGGTTCCACACCTGACTGAATTCTCTCGGGATAAGACATACAATGAGCAATTGGCGTACGCATATCCGGATTCCCCAGCTGCGCCAGTACACTGCCATCACGGTACTGCACCATAGAGTGGATCACGCTCTGTGGATGGATCACCACCTTAAGTTGATCCTGACGGGTATTGAACAGCCAGCGGGCTTCAATAAACTCCAGCCCCTTGTTCATCATCGACGCTGAGTCCACTGAAATCTTCGGGCCCATAGACCAGTTGGGATGTTTGCAGGCCTGCGCCGGAGTCATTAGCTTAAGCTGCTCAAGCGGCGTTGTCAGGAAAGGGCCACCAGAGCCGGTCAGCAAAATGTAAGAAATGCCTTCAGCAGTCAGGTCGCAGTAACCCAGGTTTTGTTGAATAGATTCGGGCAGACACTGGAAAATGGCATTGTGCTCACTGTCCACCGGCAGGACCTGCGCGCCGGACGCCTTGGCAGCATCCATAAACAGCTGACCGGACATCACCAGGGATTCCTTGTTGGCCAGCAGAATGCGTTTGCCCGCTTTTACGGCAGCCAGCGTCGGCACCAGCCCGGCGGCACCAACAATGGCGGCCATCACACTGTCCACCTCATCGGCGGTAACCAGCTCAATCAGCGCCTGCTCGCCACTGGTCACTTTAATACCCAGCGCAGGACTCAGGGCGTCCCTGAGCGCTGCTGCAGCCGCCTCGTCCACCATGTGCACAATGGCAGGTTTGTGCTCATGACACAGGGGCAACATCTTATCGACATTGGAATGGGCAACCAGCGCATAGGCCCGGTATGCCTGCGGGTTTTGGGAAATCACACCGAGTGTGCTGGCGCCGATAGAGCCAGTCGCACCCAAAATCACCATATTTTGCATGTCAACTACATCCAGAATGCAATATAAAACAGGGTAAATACCGGCAGGGCCGCAGTCAGGCTGTCAATGCGATCAAGCACGCCGCCATGGCCAGGGAGAATATTGCCGGAGTCTTTCACATTAGCGCTGCGCTTGAACATACTTTCTGACAAGTCGCCCAGCGCCGAAGCAATCGCGGTTATCAGGGTCACACCAATGACCAGCGGCAGCTCCTGCTCAGGCGACAGATACATCACCAGCGCTACCACAACCATAGTGGTCAGCAGGCCGCCGAGTAAACCTTCCAGGGTTTTGGCCGGACTGACGTTAGGCATGAGTTTATGCTTGCCCAGGCTGCGACCGAAGAAATACGCCCCGGTGTCTGCTGCCCATACTACCAAGAACACCAGAAACACCAGGCAACCGCCATAGTAGGGATGAGCTGGAGTACTGAGACTTTTCAGTGCTATCAGCGCAGCGAAACAGGGCGCCAGCGTCAACTGACCAAACATGGACTTAAGCATGGGACTGGTTGACCAGCGTTTACTGGTTTTGGGATAGCCCATGACCAACAACAGGGATGCGAGCCACCAAATAGCACCCAGCCCAATCACCCCCTGATAGATGGGATTAAGCCCTGTGGGCGCCCAAACCGCAGACGCAGGTACCAAAATATTCAGGGCAATCAGTAAAATGCCCATGGTGAAGGTAAAGCTCCACTGAGTGATGTTGCACTCAGGTTCAATAAACTTGCCCCACTCTTTTGCCGCAATCAAAAACACCGGCACCAGGGCCCAGGCAAAGTAGCTGGCAGGCAAATAAAACACCCCACCCAGCACAAAAGGGATCAATAAAATTGCTGTTATTATTCGTTGCTTTAGCAAAAGACTTCCTCTCGAGTGGATGTTAAGAAGTACGCAGTGCGTCTATTTGAGAACCCGTCAGACCAAATCGGCGCTGACGGCTGGCAAACACAGCAACCGCCTGATGGAATGCCTGTTCGTCAAAATCAGGCCAGAGGATGTCAGTAAACACCAACTCTGCGTAGGCGGCTTGCCAGAGGATAAAATTACTGATGCGATAATCTCCGCCGGTGCGGATCATCAGATCCACCTCACCCTGCTCCCGCATACACAGGTGTTCAGATAAGGCTTCTTCGGTAAAGGCATCGGCGCTCAGCTCACCGGTTTCCACTTTGGTCGCCAGCGTGCGGGCTGCCTGCATAATGTCCCAACGCCCGCCATAATTGGCCGCGACATTAAGAATAAGATCGGTATTGTGTGCTGTTTTGGCTTCAGCAGAGCGGATCTGCTTTTGCAAACGTTCGGAGAAACGACTGGTGTCACCGATGATGTTCAGGCGTACACCATTTTTATCCAGCAGTTTGAGTTCCCGCTGCAAAACGGTGAAGAACAGTTCCATCAGCAGGGAAACTTCGGTGTCAGGACGACGCCAGTTTTCAGAGGAGAAAGCAAACAGTGTCAGGGATTTTACCCCCAGACTGCGGGCAGTGCTGACAGCACGACGAACGGCTTTCACTCCAGCGCGATGACCAAACACCCGTTGCTTGCCTTTGGCCTGCGCCCAACGGCCGTTGCCATCCATAATAATTGCGACATGATTGGGAACAGACTGCTGCAGTAGCTCCGGCAACTCAGTCGGTAATTGACACTGAGAAGCGCCGGACTCGCGGACAGAGACCAGGCCGGAATCAAGTTCCATCTTGGATGACATGTACAACAACCCTTAAAAATAAACAAACGCCGTGTAGTATACCGCTACACGGCGCTTCAACTCTAGTTACTTGCGTGATGGAATCACACTTCCATCAACTCAGCTTCTTTTGCGGCCAGAATTTCATCGATTTGCTTGATGTGTGCGTCAGTCAGCTTCTGCACGTCATCTTCACTGCGACGAACGTCATCCTCGGTACACTCTTTGGCCTTTTCCAGTGCTTTCACATCAGAGTTGGCATCACGGCGTACGTTACGGACAGCGATACGACCATTTTCAGCTTCAGCGCGAACCACTTTAACCAGATCACGACGACGCTCTTCAGTCAGCGGAGGCAGTGGAATACGGATGGTCGCACCGGCTGACATTGGGTTCAGACCCAGATCAGACATCATGATGGCCTTCTCTACGGCCTGGATCATGCTGCGGTCAAACACGTTTACTGCCAGCGTGCGGGCATCTTCTACCACGACGTTACCCACCTGGTTCAGAGGGGTCATGCTGCCGTAGTAAGAAACCTGAATGGAGTTGAGCAGGCTTGGGTGAGCACGACCGGTGCGCACTTTGCTCATTTGGCCTTTCATGGCCTCAACACATTTGCCCATGCGCTCTTTGGCGTCTTTTTGGATATCTTCAATCACGATAAATGTCCTTTTAGATGGCTTTAATCAGGGTGCCTTCCTGCTCGCCCATAATGACGCGACGCAGCGCTCCGGGCTTGTTCATATTGAAAACCAGGATAGGCATATCATGGTCGCGCGCCAGAGTAAACGCAGCAAGATCCATGACTTTCAATTCTTTTTCCAGCACTTCATTGTAACCCAGCACGTCATATTTAACGGCGTCCGGGTCTTTCATTGGGTCTGCGGAGTATACACCGTCAACCTTAGTGCCTTTAAGTACCACTTCTGACTCAATTTCAATGCCGCGCAAACAGGCAGCAGAGTCAGTCGTGAAAAATGGATTACCGGTACCGGCAGAGAAAATCACCACACGGCCCGATTTCAGCAGGCTGATGGCTTCAGCCCAGTTGTAACGGTCACACACACCGTTCAGTGGAATAGCAGACATCAGACGGGCATTCACATAAGCACGGTGCAGCGCGTCGCGCATGGCCAGACCATTCATCACGGTGGCCAACATACCCATGTGGTCACCCACTACGCGATTCATACCAGCTTTGGCCAAACCTTCACCGCGGAACAGGTTGCCACCACCTATCACTACGCCGACCTGGATGCCCAGCTCTACCAGCTCTTTAATTTCCTGAGCCATGCGGTCGAGAACTTTCGGGTCAATACCGAAGCCTTCCTCGCCCATCAGGGCTTCACCACTTAATTTCAGAAGAATGCGTCGAAATGCAGGTTTAGGATTGGTGCTCATATTTTCTAGTCCTGGTATTAAACCAACTCTGTTTACTATTCTGGTTTACCGCCCTTGGGCGGACCCGGCAGACATTTTCAGCCTCGGGTATAACAAGACCGCAGCACAGGCCGCGGTCTTGAATGCTTACAGCGTAGCGATTACTCGCCTTTGGCAGCAGCGGCAGCAGCGGCAGCGGCTTCTTGCTGAGCCTTCACTTCATCAGCGAAGTTCTCAACTTTCTTCTCGATGCCTTCACCCACTTCCAGGCGGATGAAGTTAGTAACAGTGGCGCCTTTTTCTTTCAGGATTTCGCCAACAGTCTTCTTAGGCTCCATGATGAATGGCTGACCGGTCAGAGAGACTTCACCGGTGAACTTCTTCATGCGGCCTTCAACCATCTTCTCAGCGATTTCTTTAGGCTTGCCTTCGTTCATGGCGATTTCAACCTGAACTTCACGCTCTTTGGCAACAACTTCAGCTGGTACGTCTTCTGGAGTAACGTATTCAGGCTTAGAGGCAGCTACGTGCATGGCGATGTGCTTCAGAGTGTCTTCGTCAGCTTCACCGGTCACTACTACACCGATACGATCGCCGTGGCGGTAAGTCGCCAGGTTGGCACCGTCGATGTACTCAACGCGACGAACGTTGATGTTTTCACCGATCTTGGCAACCAGTGCAACACGAGCTTCTTCGAACTGAGCTTTCAGGTCGTCGATAGACACTTTACCAGCAGCAGCAACGTCCAGCACTTCGTTGGCGAAAGCCAGGAAGTTGGAGTCTTTAGCTACGAAGTCAGTCTGACAGTTAACTTCAACCAGAGCAGCGAAACCTTCACCCTGCTTGATCAGGATGGTACCTTCAGCAGCGATGTTACCGGCTTTCTTAGCAGCCTTTGCAGCACCGCTCTTACGCATGTTTTCGATTGCCAGCTCGATGTCACCGTTGGTTTCGGTCAGAGCTTTTTTACAATCCATCATGCCAGCGCCAGTACGATCGCGCAGTTCTTTAACCAGGGCAGCAGTAATTGCCATTGTTAAGTCCTCTATAAATTAGGTTCGAAATAAATTCGATGATCTGTGTAGATGTGAAACAGGGGCCAAAAAGGCCCCTGTTAACCAATCAAAATAGCTTGGTTAATAAGGGAGATGCGATGCATCACGCCTTATTATTCGGCCTCTACGAAACCGTCTTGTTCAGCCTGAACAGCCAGATCCTGACCACGGCCAGCGTTAGCAGCGGCAGCAGCAGAAGAGGTGTACAGCTTGATAGCGCGCATTGCGTCATCGTTACCTGGAACGATGTAGTTAACACCGTCTGGAGCAGAGTTGGTATCAACTACTGCAACAACTGGGATACCCAGGTTGTTGGCTTCTTTGATAGCGATGTGTTCGTGGTCAGCACCGATTACGAACAGAACGTCAGGCAGACCGCCCATGTTCTTGATACCGCCCAGAGATTTTTCCAGCTTTTCCAGCTCGCGAGAACGCATCAGAGCTTCTTTCTTGGTCAGTTTGTCGAAAGTACCATCAACAGACTGAGTTTCCAGCTCTTTCAGACGCTTGATTGACTGACGAACGGTTTTCCAGTTAGTCAGCATACCGCCCAACCAGCGGTGATCTACATAGTACTGGTCACAAGAGATAGCGGCTTCTTTGATCGCTTCGCTTGCTGCACGCTTGGTACCAACGAACAGGATTTTACCTTTCTTGGAAGCTACGTTGCTGATGAACGCCAGCGCTTCGTTGAACATTGGAACAGTGTGCTCCAGGTTGATGATGTGTACACCGTTGCGAGCACCGAAGATGAATGGCTTCATCTTTGGGTTCCAGTAACGGGTTTGGTGACCGAAGTGTACACCGGCCTGCAGCATGTCGCGCATAGAAACTGTAGTCATTTAAAATCTACCTTAAGATTAAAGTGGGGTTAAACCTCCACGCATCCCATGCCTTCGACCCGGTTACCCAGGCACCCCGAAGTATGTGTCGATACGTGTGTGATTTAGTATTTACGTTAATTGCCATGTATAATGGCCGCCACATTTTACGTGACCTGACCGGCAAGGCCAATCGGTTTTCACCGATCTGTCCCGCATAACCGGAATTTCAGAGTCAAACATGACGGCGCGCTTTATACCATAAACCGGCTGTGAGCACAATTTTTTTACCGGTTGGCAGTGTGCCAAATTGTTCCGCCAAAGCTTAGAGAAAACCCAATGAGTATAGTCATCAAGACCGCAGAAGAAATCGAGAAAATGCGTGCCGCAGGCAAGCTGGCCGCTGAAGTACTGGAGATGATTGCCCCCCACGTGAAGGCTGGCGTCACCACCGATGAGCTGGATGCTATTTGTGCCAAATACACCCAGGAACAAGGTGCCATTTCTGCACCACTGGACTACCACGGCTTTCCCAAATCCATCTGTACATCCGTCAACGACGTAATCTGCCACGGCATTCCCGGTGACTATGTACTCAAAGACGGCGATATTCTGAATATCGACATCACGGTTATCAAAGATGGCTACCACGGTGATACCTCAAAAATGTTTCTGATTGGTGACGTTTCCCCCAAGGATCGTCGCCTGTGCCGTATCGCCCAGGAAAGTCTGTACATTGCCATTCGCAAGGTTCGTCCGGGTCTGAAACTGGGTGAAATCGGGACCAGCATTGAGAAGTTCATCAAGAACAGCAAAAGTGGTCTGGACAAATACAGCATCGTCAAGGACTACTGTGGCCACGGCATCGGCGCCACCTTCCACGAAGAGCCTCAGGTGGTGCACTACAAGAACAATGACAACACCGTCCTGCGTCCGGGCATGTGTTTTACCATTGAACCTATGATCAACGCCGGCAACTTTAAAACCAAACTTGACAAGCACGATGGTTGGACAGTCACCACTGCCGATGGCAAGAACTCTGCCCAGTGGGAACATACCCTGCTGGTGACCGACACCGGAGTGGAAGTGCTGACCCTGCGTGAAGAAGAAGATTTTCCACGCGTTATCAATCACTAAAATCAAACAACAGCCGATTTCCAGGGAACTAAATGGACACAGCCCAGGTCGCCAAGTGCGCGCTGACGGAGCAAAACCAGGATCTGCTCAGTCAGTTCCGGTCACACACACCCATTGCACAGCTGGTCGCCCAGCGCTGTCGATTCGTCGATGAATTGCTGCAATGTGCCTGGCAGGATCTGGGGCTTGGCGCCCTGCCCATCGCCCTCATCGCCGTTGGCGGATATGGCCGGGGCGAGCTGCATCCCCACTCAGACGTAGATATCCTGTTTCTGCTTGGCGAGGAATTGGATGCCACCGGAGAACAGGCGCTCAGTGCCTTTATCGCTTATTTATGGGACGCCGGACTGGAAATTGGCCACAGTGTTCGCACACTGCCGCAAACTATTGAGCAGGGCCGGGGGGATATCACCATCGCCACCAACCTGCTCGAAGCCCGACTGCTGGCCGGCAGTCCGGTGCTGTTTGATGCCCTGTACGATGCGATACGCGAGGCTGATTTCTGGCCGTCCAACGCCTTCTTCCTGGCCAAGCGGGAGGAGCAGAACGCCCGTCATGCCAAAGCCAGTGCTTTTGATCTGGAGCCCAATCTGAAAACCTGCCCGGGAGGGCTGCGGGATATTCAGACCATCGCCTGGGTGGCTATGCGCCACTTTAACGCCGCCAATCTGACCGAGCTGGAGGCCCATGGTTTCCTTAACCGGCATGAGTTGGAAGAATTGCTCGAGTGTCAGCACTTCCTGTGGGAGCTGAGATTTGCGCTGCACGTCATCGCCGGACGCGACGAAAACCGCTTGCTGTTTGATCTGCAACCCAGAGTCGCTGAGGTCATGGGCTATCAGGATGGTACTGTGCTGGCGGTGGAAGAGATGATGAAGCGCTACTATCGCACCGTGCGCCGGGTAATGGAGCTGAACAATATGCTGCTGCAATTGTTCAAGCGCGCCACGCTGGCCGACGACGAAGTGCTGACCATCAGTCCCATTGACAGTGATTTTCAGCGCCGCGGCAAATTCATTGAAGCCCTGGATAATCAGGTGTTTGATCGCCCAGAGCAAATCATCCGGCTGTTTTTACTGGTCGCCCGCAACTCCAATATTCAGGGGATCTTTGCCCCCACCCTGCGTAGTCTGCGCCGTGCCCGCCGCGCCCAGCAGCAGCCCTTGATGAATCATGAGGCCTGCCGCAGCATTTTCATGGAAATTCTGCGTCACCCCAGGGGGATTCCGGCCCTCTCCCTGATGCACAAGCATGGCGTGCTGTCGGCCTACCTGCCCTCCTGGCGTGCCATCGAAGGGCAAATGCAGTTTGATCTGTTTCACGCCTATACCGTGGATGAACATACGCACAGATTACTGCTCAATATCGAACGCTTTGCCCAGCCGGAGCAGAAAGAGGAATTCCCTTTAGGCTCGGTGCTTATCAATCAATTACCCAAAAAAGGGTTGTTGGTGCTGGCGGCCATTTTCCATGACATCGCCAAAGGCCGAGGCGGCGATCACTCCACGCTGGGCGCAGAAGATGCCCGGGCGTTTTGTAAGCTGCACGGTATGAACGATCACGATGGCCGGCTGGTTGCCTGGCTGGTGCGCCATCACCTGCTGATGTCAGTCACCGCCCAGCGACGGGACATCTCAGATCCTGAAGTTGTGGCTGAGTTCGCGGATGTGGTGCGCGATGCGGTGCATTTGAGTTATCTCTACTGTCTGACCGTCGCCGATATCTGTGCCACCAATGACCGTCTGTGGAACAGCTGGAAAGGTACCTTGCTGCGGGAGCTGTATTTTACTACCCAAAGAGTACTGGCACGGGGCAAGGAAAAGCCGGTCGACATTCGCGCCCGGGTGCGCGAACATCAGGCCAAAGCCAGAAAAGATTTGCTGCGCCGCGGGCTGAAAGAGAAAGATATTGATGCCCTGTGGGCAAGATTCAAGGCCAATTATTTCCTGCGCCATTCGCCCAACCAGATTGTCTGGCACAGTGAGGCCATTCTCAAGCACCGTACCGATGAAGCCCTGGTACTCATCTCCAAGCAAATGTCCCGCGGTGGCACGGAACTGTTCATCTACTGCCCGGATAAGCCGAAACTGTTTGCCACAGTGATGGCGGTGCTGGACAACAAAAACATCGATGTGCATGATGCCATGGTGATGAGCTCCAGAGATAGCTACGCCATGGACAGTTTTATTATTCTGGAGCAAAACGGCGAGGCAGTGTCACAACTGTCACGTATCCAGAGTATTCGCAAGGCACTGGTCAAGGCGCTGGGTTCGGACGTGGTGAAATTACCCAAGTTCCGCAAGCTGCCACGTAAGATGAAACCTTTTAAAGTTGCCACTCAGGTCAGTTTCCTGCCGGGTTCCCGGCATGATACAAGTAAGATGGAGCTGATCGCCCTGGATTCCCCAGGCTTGCTGGCCAAAGTCGGTGAGATTTTCTATCGCTGCGGCGTGGTGCTGACAGCGGCCAAAATCACCACTATCGGGGAGCGTGCAGAAGACTTTTTCATGCTGCAGACCCGGGAAGGCCAGGCACTGGATGAAACACAGCAACAACAACTGAGTGACGCGCTGGTAGAAGTGCTGTCGCTTCCAAATTAAGTTAATCAGACACCAATCGGGAGATGTCAATGGAGGCTTTACGCCAACGTATCGAGGCGGCTTTTGAAGCTCGTCAGTCTATTACCCCATCTACTGTAGAACCCAGCATCCGCGCCGACGTGGAAACCGTGATTAACATGCTGGACAGAGGCGAAGTGCGGGTCGCTGAAAAAATTGACGGTCAGTGGCATGTCCATCAATGGCTGAAGAAAGCCGTCCTGCTGTCGTTCCGTATTTTCGACAACCAGGTGATTGAAGGCGCAGAAACCAAGTACTTCGATAAAGTCCCAATGAAATTTGCAGACTACACCGAAGCGCGTTTCAAAGCAGAGCAGATCCGGGTGGTGCCACCTGCTGCGGTACGCAAAGGTTCGTTTATTGCCCCCAATACTGTACTGATGCCTTCTTATGTTAACCTGGGTGCGTACGTAGGCGAAGGCACCATGGTGGACACCTGGGCCACTGTGGGTTCCTGCGCGCAAATTGGCAAGAACGTGCACCTTTCCGGCGGTGTCGGGATCGGCGGTGTACTGGAGCCGCTGCAGGCTGGTCCAACTATCATTGAAGACAACTGCTTTATCGGTGCCCGCTCCGAAGTGGTAGAGGGCGTGATCGTAGAAGAAGGTTCAGTGATCTCCATGGGCGTGTATATCGGCCAGAGCACCCGTATTTATGACCGCGAAACCGGTGAAGTCCATTACGGTCGTGTACCTGCCGGCTCGGTAGTGGTATCCGGCACGCTGCCGTCCAAATGTGGCAAATACAACCTGTACGCCGCCATCATTGTGAAGAAAGTCGACGAAAAGACCCGCAGCAAAGTCGGTATCAACGAACTGCTGCGCATGGCAGAATAACTTCCACATGTGCGCGTGCTGGCGCATATGTTAAAGGGCCCGAAAGGGCCCTTTTATTTTATGTCTTTGTCTCAAACGACCACGCTGATTAATACCTGGGGTACCAACACAAGATAACTCACAACCCAGGCAAGCTACATGCAAGCTCAGCGCTTCTGGGCAATGGTTTTCCAGTCAAGCACCCCAAGAGCATTGCTGTCATCGTCAACAACAAGCAAAGGATGATCGAGCTCGGTCAGCATTTTTATCCCGTCATCCAGACTGGTATTGGCCGATATCGTCTGCATATCCGGTGACGCTGCCGCCAACGCCAGCTTTTCACAATTTAAACTCAAATGACGGCGCAACATGCGAACATCCCACAATCCAAGCCAGCTGTGATGTCTGAGCGCAACATAAGGCTCCCGGGTGTCATTCAGCATGGACAGGAGTTGTTCCACTTTCAATTCGTGCGTGATTTGGATACTGCAAACAGGACGCAGCAATAACTCGCTGATCAGGCTGATGCTGTGTAAGCTCTGGGCAATTTCGTCCAGGCAATGTCTGACAATATCACTGCGAAGCGATTTACCCTGCTCCTCCAGCAGCGCCTCTGTCAGAGCCTCTACTCCCAGAGCCGCCCGGTAAGGTCTGTGGCTCAACATCGAATCCGCGATATCAGCCACTGCCAGAATTTGAGCCTCTTCAAGGATTTCATTGCCTTTCAAGCCATTGGGATAACCGCTGCCATCGAGACGTTCATGATGCTGCAGTATCATCTGTTTGATTGGCCAGGGAAATGCGATATCTCCGATAATCTCCGCCCCTCTGGCCGAGTGCGTCTGCACCAGGGCATACTCCTGCTCGGTCAGCTTATCGGGTTTGGATAAGATCTGATTGGGAATAGCCAGCTTTCCAATATCATGCACCAGGGCGCCTAGGCGTAAACCTTCCAGCCGATGCGTGTCGTACCCAAGCCGCCGCCCAATGCCAACAGCCAGCTCAGCGACAGAGCGTTGATGGCTGGCAGTGTAAGCATCTTTAAGTTCAAGCGCTTCCGATACGACATGAATAAGTTGCCTGAACAACTGTTGATTTCCTGTCTCCAGTGCCGCAATCCAGGCCGCTTTTTCTGCCAGCTGAGTTTCCAGACTGGATAGTTGCCGCATGTTCCAAATAATCGTGCCGTATCGTTCCAGCAGCGCCTGATGTGTATCGGTAATGGGATCCGCACTCAAACCACCTATGATGGCGACCAGCGCGCCTTTATGCCTGATACGGGCTGTCAGCCAATGACCGTGCTGATCCCGGGCGATACGACAGTCATCCCTGAGCACAGGTGGATTGTCCAGGGCATGAGCCAACACAGGCCAGCGCGTCAGCTTGAGCCCATCTCCTTTGTGCCAGTCGGCTATTTCGGCTTGCACAGGCGGGTTTCCCAGCCAGCAGGCAGGGACTATCTCACGCAGCGGAATATTGGCCTGATGAAAAAACACCAGAGGTACTGCCAACCGGGACATCAACTGGGCAAGCAGCCGCATACATTGCTGCTCCATTTCCAGATCTTCCGGCGATGGGGACACAACCATCCGGTGTTCGTTACCCGCATCAACCGCTGGTAATTCCCCCTGTATATTAAGCAGAAAATGCAGGTATTCACCCTGGCGGCGAAAATGAAAAGTATGGGTGGCAGACCAGTATAGGGTGACGAAGTTTTCCCAGTTTTGCGGGCATACCTGTCGGAGCCGGAAATCAAGACCGGGGAAAAAGGTCAGCAGAGATTGTTGCCTCAACTGCCCAAGTGGGGTGTTAAGCATCCTTGCCAATTTGCTGCTGCATTCGACAAAATGCCATTGTGCATCCAACAAACCTTCAGCGCTTTCTGCCGGCTCAGGCGTAAGCGCAAAATTAAGCCCGGAGGCTTTCAGTACATCTTCCATGACAGACTGCTTCCAATAAGTCCATATATTACAGAAGATTAAAATAAGGCTGCGATGCTAGCAACCCTAAATGCGGACATATTGTCGGCATGCCCGCAGGTCTGTCCTCTCAGAATTTAACCCATCCGCCAAGCCAATCCAGCGCATCGGTTTCAGGCTCCATGGTTTCCATGGCGTCAATGGTCAGCATGGGAGCCAGTGATTCACCGCCCAGCTCCCGCAACAGATCGTCCACCTGGTGGCCAGCGCCACAGAAAGTGTCATAACTGGAGTCACCCAGTCCAACCACTGCATAGGGCAATCCCGGCAGATAAGGAGCCTGCTCTTTCAGCGCATAAAACCAGGGCGCGATGTCATCAGGCAGATCACCCTGTCCTGTCGTAGACGTCACTACCAGCAACCATTCATCAACTGAAGGTATAAATCCTTCTAATTCATCAGGTTGCAATAAATTAACGACAACTCCCCGGTTTTCCAGTTCATTGGCCAGCGCTTCGGCCACAGATTGCGCGCTGCCGTATACAGTCCCATAGAGCAAATTGGTACGCATCATGATATACTCCCTGTCAATTTTCCTGACCTGCTGCATGATTTCACCTCAGGGTAGTTAACCTTTGTCAGTCAGGTCAATAGCTTGCCTTCTGCAAGCCACAATTGAATCAGAGATCTGCCATGCGACATGCCAAACGTCTTACCCGTACGCGTCACCTTAAACAGATGCACAGGGTGGCTCACAACAGACGCAGTTGTTATTTCCGCTACAGGGAATATATGACGGTGCAGATCCCGCTCCCGTGCGATCTTGTGCTGCGCAGCAAATCAGACTCAGGCGAGCAGGATTGACGGATCCTTCTGCAGGATTTCCTCACGCCAGCCCAGGCCCTGAAATACATCCAGCCATTCGGCTTCCAACTCAGTTTCAATCTGCATTGCCTGGCCCGTTACCGGGTGAATGAAGCTGAGCTGTTTGGCAATCAGCCACAACCTGTTGTGGCCGAAGTGCTCACGGAAGAACCGGTTTTGTTTGCCATCGCCATGGGTGGTATCGCCAATGATTGGGTGTCGCAGATGCGCCATATGACGCCTGAGCTGATGTTTTCTGCCGGTAAGTGGCTCCAGCGCCATCAGCGCGAAACGGCTACTGGGGTAACGTCCTGAGCTAAAAGGGATCTCTGAATTGAGCAGAGGCTGGTAACGGGTGATGGCAGGTTGAGCATCCTTATCCTGCACAGCAAACTTATCAGCAATCTTATCCAGTTCCTCTTTCAGTGGATAATCCAACTCTCCAGACTCATGCATATTACCCCGTACTAACGCCAGGTAGCGTTTGCGCACCAGATGTCCGGCAAACTGCTGACACAGTTCATTTGCCATTTCACTGCTTTTTGCCAGCAGTAATACCCCGGACGTTGGCCGATCAAGACGATGAACAGGAAACACGTGGCAGCCGACAAGATCCCGGGTCATCTGCATAGCAAAGTACTTTTCTTTGCGCGCCAGATAGGTTCTGTGCACCAGTAAGCCAGCTGGTTTGTGAATGGCAACCAGATAGTCATCCTCATACAACAGTTCGATGCAAGGTGGGGGTAGTTCAGGATTCAGCAACTCATCTGGGTTCATTCAGCAAGGTATCCAGGTCGTTTAAAAGTTGAATAAGCGCAACACGCTCGGGTTGATGCTGCCAAACATGAAAAGCCATGGGCGCAATGGCGATATCGGCTGGCAGCGTATGACCTGCTTCGAGCAAAGCGTACATTCTTGGCAGAAAAATAAACTGCAGCCATTGTTCAAATGCCAATGTGTCACAGGCAAATGGCGCGGTACTGGCCAGGGCTGAAACATCAGGCGGGGTATCTGCCCACAAATCCTGTTGTCTGAGCAGCTCTTCCAGTCGACGCAGGTGCTCACGGGTGCGAAGCTCAAGCATAGCTTCCTCAAAATGAAATCAATCAGCCCGCTATCATACCACTGATGGGATTAAATCCGGCCAATCAGCAGGCCTGAGGAACCAAATCGACACCACCATCGCTGCATCAACTCCCTGAAGTGTTTATAATCCCGCTCAATTGAACATCAAACGAGAATAATATCCACCAATGGCAGAACTCACTACCCTGGGCCAATTACTGGGCGCCGCCAACAGTCAATATCAGGTTTATGATCTGGGGCGACGTGTACAACACATAGATATGATGGCATTTCATCAGATTGAAGCGCTGAATTCTCCCTATCCCTTTCCCATCCAGGGACATGCACAGTTTGCACTGGTATTCTGGAACCAACATGGCCAGGAATTTGTCTGGTTCCTCAAATTGCCTCTGGATGAGCAGGGACTCCTCAATCCGGCCGCGCGCAGCCAATTCATCAAAATGGTGCTGGAGGCCTTGGGAAAGGATCTGACACAGGCGCTGTCTGATGAGCAACAGCAACAATTGGACAATCATCCGTTTGCCTTCCGTCCCTCTCAGGAAAAACTGGCCCTATTTAATGCGCTGGTCAGAAAACAGCTGGGACAGCAAGCGTCCGGTCAATATGAATTCGCCATGCAGTATCTGAGCGGGCAGTTGCCGCCCGATCAATGGCAACAGCTGGGATTTCAGGGACTGGCAGATATTTGTGTCCGGCTTAATGATCTGGACCATCTGCAAGCAGTCAGTTATGCGCTGGAGAATGCCGCCCCACAAGCGATTGCTGCATTATGCCAATGTCTGGAACACGTGAGCATTCCAGCGGTGCTGGCTGACAAACTGTTGGCCGGACTGAAAACAGCCGATGACCAAAAGTTGTTTTATCTGCGGGCTCTGGCTTCCTGCGCTGATGCGAGCACTCAGGCCCTGCAATGGTTGGCCGGACAGCAGCAACTGAATGCCGATACACTGCTGACCATCGCAGCCCGCAACTGGACAGCATTGAAACAGGAGCAGGCTCGCACTATTTATCTAGAAGCACTGGCATTGCAGGAACAGCACTTTTTCAATCAGATATTTGCTGATATCGTCTCCATTCCTGCACTGCGCAACGAACTGTTAACGGCTATTCGCAGCCCTGAACGCAGTGTGCAATTATCTGCCGCCATTGGCGGTTTGTTCAGAGCAACCAGAACATGATGACAGATCTATTGATAATCCTGGGGCTGCTGGTCGTGGCCGCATTTTTCTGGCAATTGCGTCAGATGGCAGAGCAAAGCCGCCGATTTGCGGAAGCTGAGTGCAATAAACAAAAAGTACAACTGTTATCCGTTGCCATGGTGTCAGCACGGCCATGTTTTGGGGGGCATACCGGAATTGGCTGGAAAGCGAAGTTTCAGTTTGAGTTCAGCACAGATGGCATGAACCAGTTCCGCGCTCATATCAATATGCAGGGAAACCGGATCACCAAAATTGAATGGCCCATTTTCCCCGAGCCTGAATGGCATCAGGCACCTCAGGCCAAAGGCAGTATTGGTGGAGGTTGTAGCAGTCGCGGTGGTTGCAACTCCGGGCGTTGTCGCTGAGCGCGAACCAACAATAAGAAAAGGGCGCAACCCTCAGGTTGCGCCCTATGTCTTTTTGCCAGCCTTCCTGCTGAGATTTATGCTCCCTGCTCCATCCATGCGACTGAAAGTGCTCCTTGCTTCATCCCTGTCGTTCCTTGATTTTCCCTGTACTTGCGTACCTTCCCTGCGACCTGGTCTTCCCTATTCCAGGCATGCTGCATCCCTGAGCGTGTCCATATCGTCCCTGCCAAGACCGCCTTCATCCTGAAGGAAATCTCTCCACACATTCCCTTGCCGCCATCCGGGGCCAGTATATCCTTCCTGGATTTGCCTTCCCGTTTGGCATTGTGAGCATCCTGCTCAATCTCATTCCGTAAGATAAATGGCATCCTGCCTACAACATCCTGTTGTCTCTCACGTCCTGTGATGACTTAAGTTTACGCAAGCGGAAATTTTTTTCCCCTATGCCTTGCTGCTACAACAGCTTCGCCACAAATAACCAAGCAAGATTAAACAAGATTAATTATTTGTATATCAATAGGATAAATTAAAGGTACAGGTACCACCCTACAGATAACCCACCATTTGTCTTACATAAATGTAAGACATCTCTTACAACTTTTAGGGGGAAGCCTGAAATGACCGATATCCAAACCATTGACAAGTCAGCACCAGCCTCTTATCTCGACCATATTTTTGGCTTAGATTTGGTGCATTAATTCGGTGCTTTGCAATAACAGCCAACCAATTACAAGGTAGCAATGATATTGAACCAATCCAGTCGCTGAACTTGGCTGTCGGGCTGTCGGGCTGTCGGGCTGTCGGGCTGTCGGGCTGTCGGGCTGT
>NZ_JBOZWP010000009.1:0-158984 GCF_050865035.1 Shewanella sp. GXUN23E
GTGCCAGGGTCAGTTGCCGTTGGCGACTTTCCCTTTCGACCTGCTTATCGGGCGCTATCTCTACCAGAGAAGCCCGTTGTGCCGTGTCGATGGAGGCGCATTATAGGGAGCAGATTTATTTGCGCAAGCCCTTTTTTCAATAAAATCGGCACTTTCTGAGGATTTCAAGGTTAGACACATGCTAATCACCAGTTACCCCCAAAGTTATCAACAGACAGTCTGTTTTCAGGCGGTTTTGGTGAGGAAATAGTTCAAGCAAGTGCCTTCATTAACCCCTTTATTTGAATCATTGATAGCTGCTTTTAGACTAATAAGTAAAAAGGCGACCCTTAGGTCGCCTTTTTATATTGATGAGGTTAGCTCAACTTACCGTGGCACTGTTTGTACTTTTTACCACTGCCACAGGGGCAAAGATCATTACGGCCGACTTTTTCCCCCTGACGAACCACGGGGATATGCCCTTGCTGTTCAGGCATCACAGGCTCCCCGGTCATGGACTCAGCTTCTGCATGTTGGAAATCACGCTGCAGTCTGGCCTCTTCCTGGCGACGACGTTCTTCCATCTCGTCCACATCAGATTGCGCCTGCACCTGTACCTTGGACAGTATGCTGATCACATCATGCTTCAGACTTTCCAGCATCTGCTGGAACAGTTCAAAGGACTCACGCTTATATTCCTGTTTAGGGTTCTTCTGCGCATAACCACGCAGGTGGATCCCCTGACGCAAATGATCCATGGCAGCCAGATGTTCTTTCCACAGACCATCAAGCGTCTGCAACATAACGGCTTTCTCGAACTGACGCAGTACAGGTGCACCAACCATCTCTTCCTTGGCCTTATATGCGGCACTCCAGGCGTCGATGATGCGCTCACGCAAGGTGTCTTCGTATAGGTCTTCCTCTTCATCCAGCCATTTCTGAACCGGCAGCTGCAGTGCAAACTCCTGGTGCAGCCGCTGCTCCAGACCCGGCACATCCCACAACTCTTCAACAGACTGAGGTGGAATGTACTGATCGATCAGAGAGGCCAGTACGTCGACTTCAATGTTCTTGATGGTATCTTCAATACTCTCAGCATCCATCAGTTCGTTACGCTGGGCGTAAACTACCTGACGCTGATCGTTGGCCACGTCATCAAACTCCAGCAATTGCTTACGGATATCGAAGTTACGGGCTTCCACTTTACGCTGGGCATTTTCGATGGCGCGGGATACCCACTTATGTTCGATTGCCTCGCCCTCTTCCATACCCAGGGCTTTCATCATATTGGATACTCGTTCTGATGCGAAGATACGCATCAGGCTGTCTTCCATGGACAGGTAGAAACGGGAAGAACCGGCATCGCCCTGACGGCCGGAGCGACCACGCAACTGGTTGTCGATACGACGGGACTCGTGACGCTCAGTACCCAGAATGTGCAAACCACCAGCGGCAACCACATCGTCATGACGCTGCTGCCAATCGGCGCGGATTGCCGCAATTTGTTCTTCACTGGGGTTTTCCAGCGCTTCCACTTCCGCTTTCCAGCTGCCACCGAGCACGATATCGGTACCACGACCGGCCATGTTGGTGGCCACAGTCACCGCACCTGCGCGACCGGCTTGGGCAACAATTTCAGCTTCTTTTTCGTGGAATTTGGCATTCAGTACCTGATGCGGGATCTTTTCCTGCTTCAGCATGTGCGACAGCAATTCAGATTGCTCAATGGAGACTGTACCAACCAGCACCGGCTGGCCACGCTCACGACAATCTTTAATGTCGGCGATGATAGCGTTGTATTTTTCAGCCGCGGTCAGGTATACCAGGTCCGCCATGTCGTTACGGATCATCGGACGGTTGGTCGGTACCACCACAGTATCCAGACCATAAATATGCTGGAATTCGAACGCTTCGGTATCAGCAGTACCCGTCATACCCGCCAGCTTCTCGTACAGACGGAAGTAATTCTGGAAGGTGATGGACGCCAGCGTCTGGTTTTCGTTCTGGATTTTTACACCTTCTTTGGCTTCAACCGCCTGGTGCAAACCTTCAGACCAGCGACGCCCTGCCATGGTACGGCCTGTGTGTTCATCGACGATAACCACTTCACCGTTTTGCACCACATAATCCACGTCCTTTTCAAACAGCGTATGGGCACGCAGTGCAGCATTCACATGGTGCAACAAGGAGATGTTGGCGGCGCTGTACAGTGAGTCACCTTCAGGCAACATGCCGCGATCGATCAGCAGCTGTTCAATTTTTTCCTGGCCGCGCTCGGTCAGGTGTACCTGCTTGGCTTTCTCATCGATAGTGTAATCACCGTCGCCAATGTACTCTTCAGTATCTTCTTTATCCTGACGCACCAGCAACGGGATCAAGGTATTCATCTTGATGTACAACTCTGAACTGTCTTCAGCGGCGCCGGAGATAATCAGTGGTGTACGGGCTTCGTCGATCAGAATGGAGTCCACTTCGTCGATCAGCGCGTAATGCAGCGGACGCTGTACCCGTTCGGATGGCGAGAATGCCATGTTGTCGCGCAGATAGTCGAAACCAAACTCATTGTTGGTACCGTAAGTGATATCGGCGTTATAGGCGTCTTTCTTTTGTTGTGGGCTCATACCGGCAATGTTGATGCCGACAGTCATACCCAGGAATTCAAACAGCGGACGGTTGGTTTCTGCGTCACGGCGGGCCAGGTAGTCGTTCACTGTGATGACATGAACACCTTTACCAGTCAGCGCATTGAGGTAAGCAGGCAGCGTGGCAGTCAGGGTCTTACCTTCACCGGTACGCATCTCGGCAATGCGATTACTGTCCAGTACCATGCCACCAATCAACTGCACATCAAAGTGACGCATCTCAAACACCCGCTTGGACGCTTCGCGCACTGTGGCGAAAGACTCGGGGATCAGCGATTCCAGGCTTTCACCTTTTTCCAGACGCTCACGGAATTCAGCGGTTTTGGCTTTCAGCTCTTCATCGGTGAGCTTTTCAAATTCAGCTTCCAGTGCATTGATTTTGTCGACGGCTTTGCCAAGGGATTTAAGGGTGCGGTCATTGCGACTGCCAAAAATTTTTGTCAGTAAATTACCAAACATCTGATTCACTTATTATCTTTGTAGGCTGTTACACATAAGTGCAGTGAGCCGGATTAATTGTTTGCTTTGCGGTAGACGTACTTACTCGGATCGATCTGCTGTCCACCCCGCAACACCTCATAATGCACATGGGGGCCTGTCGACCTGCCCGTGCTTCCCATACTGGCAATCTTTACACCTTTGGCAACAACGTCACCTACACTGACATCAATATTTTTATTGTGGCCATAACGGGTTTTGAGCCCATTACCGTGGTCAATTTCAACCAGATTGCCATAACCAAACATACTGCCAGCCCAAGTCACTACCCCACCGGCAGTCGCAAGCACTTCAGCTCCTTCACTGCCAGCAAAATCAATGCCTTTATGCATGGTGCGACGTCCATTAAATGGATCATTCCGCAGTCCATAAGGTGAAGACAACCAACCTTTACCTATGGGGCGTCCGGAAATATATCGCTCTTGATCTATATGGAGATTGGAAGCCACGGTTTCAAGTAGCGGGATCTGAACTTTGGCATAGTCCATCCGCTGCATCATGGCATCCATATCCTGGATCAATTGATCCAGTTCTATGCTCTGCCCGAGATCGCTTACACCACCGACACCTGCACGGGCGGAGAAATCAAATTGATCTTCGAGGTTATAGGTCTGGGCAACCTGCTGCCCCATCGCTTCCAGGCGAGTAATTTCAGCCTGCATACGCGCGACATGGGCAGCCAGGGTGGCCAGTTGGGATTCGGTCGCGTGCTTAAGATCTTCAACTTGCTGTTGCTGGGCCTTACGGGCCTGACGCTCATTGTCTACACGCGTTTGCTGATTAGAAAATTTATCGACGGAATAGCATACAACACCGGCGCCAGCAACCAGCAGCATCATTGGCAAGATAAGCCACCGCTTACCGGGTTGCCAGCGGGTTACCCCGTTCCGACCCTGAATTAAAACTGTTACACTCATAGCCTTAGTCAGCCATCTCTTTTTTGTATGAAAAAGCACCCACAGGATCTCAGTCGACTCATGCACCACTCAGGCAAACTGCCGAGTCTGGCAGAAAAAGCAGAGTTACTGAGACAATTGGATCAGCAGGTCAAACAAATGTTGGCAGAGCACGTTGCCCAGCAGCTACAGGTAGCTAATCTGCGCGATAGTGTGCTGGTGATAGAAACCACCTCGTCTGCCTGGGCGGCCCGCATCAACTTCCAAAAGGCGATGTTATTGACGCAACTTCAGGCTCAAACGCTCCCAATGCTCACTGCTATCGAGGTTAAAGTCAACCCGGCGTTGGCAAGAACAGCGCCTGCCCCCAAAATCCCACAACGCGAGCTATCAGCGGACGCCGCTGCTCACATTCAGGCCCTGGCAGAACATACCGACGGCAGCCTGGCTCAGAAACTAAAACGGCTGGCTGCATTAGCCAGCCGTTCTCGGCAGTCATAACATTCGCGCTTAAGCCAGCGCCAGTGCACCGGGAACGAATCGAACCGGTACTTCTGCTTCGTTATCGAAGCTGACCAGTTCCCATGCATCAGCCTGGGCCAGTACAGCGCGAACCAGTTGGTTATTCAGCGCGTGACCGGTTTTGTAGGCACAGAACTCACCCAGAATCGCGTGACCTGATACATACAGATCACCAAAGGCATCCAGAATTTTGTGCTTAACAAACTCATCCTCATAACGCAGACCATCGGGGTTGAGGACGCGATATTCGTCAAGCACCACCGCATTTTCCATGCTGCCACCCAACGCCAGGTTGTTGGCACGCAGATATTCGATATCACGCATAAAACCGAAAGTACGGGCGCGACTGATATCCTTTACAAAGGCATCGGTGGAGAAATCCATCAGCATATGCTGTTGGCTGCGAGCGATTTCCGGATGCGCGAAGTCAATGGCAAAGTTCACCCGGAAACCTTCAAATGGACGCAATTCCGCCCACTTGTCACCGTCTTCCACGCGAATGGTACGCTTGATACGCAGGTATTTCTTGGCAGCGCGCTGCTCTTCAATACCCGCTGACTGCAACAGGAATACAAATGGGCTGGCGCTGCCATCCATGATCGGGATTTCCGGAGCATCGACTTCGATAATCGCATTATCGATCCCCAAACCTGCCAACGCAGCAAACAGGTGCTCGATGGTTGAGATACGAACGCCGGCGTCATTCACCAGTGCAGTACACATGGTGGTCTCACGCACCTGGTCTGCCAATGCAGGAATAACCACTGCCGGCTCCAAATCGGTACGCACGAGCTTGATGCCCGAGTTGATCGGCGCGGGTTTGATGGTCAGAGTCACCTTGTTGCCCGAATGCAGGCCAACACCGGTTGTCTTTACCATTTTTTGAACAGTTCTTTGAAAAATCATTCAGTTACCCGTGTAATTCTCAACAAAAATGCTGGTGTTATCGAAGCGCGTAGCAACGCCCCAGCTCAAGCTGGTCGGATATGCTAGCACAAATAGCCCAATTGGCAAAAATTCCTGCAATTGACGGGCGAATCTCTCCAGGCAACATTGGAGCCATTTCGCCCTGTCAAAACAACAGTCTTCAGTCTGCCTGCTTACGCAAAAACGCCGGGATATCCAGGTAATCCAGATCATTCTTGGGCGTTGGCGCTACCGCAGGCTGAGGCTTGGGCTGAGATTGCTGAGCCACATTACCCATAGCCGCGGACGAAACAGCAACTGTCTCTTCGGCGTAAACAGGAGTTTCCACCCGAATTTCAGGCTCTGGACGCGGCGCAGGCTTGGACACCAATTGAATGTCCGGCTTTTTATCAGCACCGATACCAGTTGCCACCACAGTCACCCGCAGTTCGTCGCTCATTTCCGGATCGATCACCGCACCCACTACCACAGTGGCATTATCAGAAGCATAAGCCTTAACGTGGTTACCCACAGTTTCGAACTCTTCAATGCTCATGTCCATACCGGCAGTGATGTTCACCAGTACGCCACGGGCACCGGCCAGATCGATATCTTCCAGCAGCGGGCTGGCAACAGCCGCTTCAGCCGCTTCTTCAGCACGGTCTTCACCGGAAGCCACACCTGTACCCATCATGGCATTACCCATTTCGGACATAACTGTCTTCACGTCGGCGAAGTCGACATTGATCAGGCCAGGACGGGTGATCAGCTCGGCAATCCCCTGCACGGCTCCCAGCAGCACATTGTTGGCTGCCGCGAAAGCATCCAGCAGTGAGGTGCCACGACCCAGCACTTTGAGCAGCTTCTCGTTGGGAATAGTGATCAGCGAGTCGACATGCTTGGCCAGCTCACCAATGCCCTGCTCGGCATAAGCCATGCGCTTTTTGCCTTCAAACGGGAATGGCTTGGTGACCACAGCGACCGTCAGAATACCTTCTTCACGGGCAATCTGGGCAACCACAGGCGCAGCACCGGTACCGGTACCACCGCCCATACCGGCCGCGATAAAGATCATGTCTGAGCCTTTGATCGCCGCACGGATATTTTCTTTGTCTTCCTCAGCAGCCAGACGGCCAATTTCCGGGTTAGCGCCAGCGCCCAGACCTTTGGTGACATCTCGGCCCAACTGAATGGTTGAACCGGCTGCAGATTTACGCAGTGCCTGCGCATCTGTATTGGTGGCGATAAACTCAACACCTTCAATGTTGTGCTTCACCATGTGTTCGACGGCGTTACCACCGCCGCCACCGACGCCGATGACTTTGATCACCGCCTCGTCGGAATGGGTGTCCATGATCTCAAACATGGTCAATTCTCCGTTGTTGCCTGCGTTATTTAAAACTCGCCTTTAAACCAGCTCTGAACCCGATTCCAGAGGCTGGTAACCCCCTGACGCTCAGGACGTTCCTGCTGTTTTTCCAGCAGTTGTCTGGCGCCGTAATGCAACAAACCTACCCCGGTTGCATAGATAGGTTGGTCGACATATTCGTACAATCCTTTGACCGGCAGAGGTGAAGCCACCCGCACCGGCATGCCGAAGGTGGCCTCAGCCACTTCGACAGCGCCCTCGATGGACGCGGTCCCACCGGTCAACACGATACCGGCGGCAATCTGCTCCTCCAGGCCACTGTCACGCAGCTCCTTGAGGACCAGTTCAAACAATTCCTGATACCTTGGTTCCACCACCTCGGCCAATGTATGGCGCGACATGGTGCGCGATGGGCGCCCCCCCACAGAAGGCACTTCAATACTGTCCTCACGGCTGACCACGGCACTGCGCGCACTGGCGTATTGCACCTTGATTTGCTCTGCATGGGACAGCGGGGTGCGGAAAATCTTGGCGATATCATTGGTCACCTGATTACCCGCTACCGGCACCACAGCGCAATGACGCAGGGCGCCATTGGTGTACACCGCAATATCCGTGGTGCCACCACCGATATCGACAATGCACACACCCAGATCTTTTTCATCATTGGTCAGCACTGAGTCGGCCGAGGCGATACCGGAAAACACCAGATCATCCACCTTCAAACCGCAGCGCTCAACGCTCTTGGTAATATTCTTGGCCATGTCGTTGGCGCAGGTGACGATGTGTACCTTGGCCTCCATGCGCATACCGGACATGCCGATTGGACTGCGAATGCCTTCCTGCACGTCGATGGCGTATTCCTGCGGCAGCACATGCAGAATGCGGCGCTCAGTCGGGATCTTCACCGAACGGGCGGTGTGGATCACATTGTCCACGTCATCCTGGGTCACCTCTTCATCATTGATGGAGACCATGCCATTTTCGTTCTGACAGGCGATGTGCTTGCCGGAAATACTCAGATACACGGAAGACACCTGGCAGTCAGCCATCAACTCAGCCTGATCCAGCGCCCGCTGCACACTGCGCACGATGGAGTCGAGGTCATTCACCCCGCCCTTGTCCATCCCCCGGGAAGGATGATTACCCAGGCCAATCACACTGATTTCGCCATCGGGCATCACTTCACCGATGATTACAGCTACCTTGGACGTCCCTATGTCCAGGCCAACGATGAGATTTCTATCCAGGTTTTTGGTCATTCTTTAACGACTCTCTTGTTGTGCATCTTCCCAGCCAACGGCCAGACCCGTGTCATACCGCAAATCCACCCGAGCGACCTTGTCAGGCTGCTTGGCCAATACCGGATAGACATTGATAAATCTCTGTATCCGGGCCATTGTGTCTTCCCGCCCGAGCTCCAGTGTGACACCGTTGTCGAGCTCAGCCCGCCAAGCATGACGGGGATTCAAACTTAAACTTTTCAGTCCGTAACCATTGATATGCAACAGCTCACGGATCTGTTGGTAGCTGGTCAGCACCTCTGTCGCCATGGCGTCCGGCCCGGCCAGCAACGGCAAACCATCAAGCCCATCCGGGTGCGGCGCAGTAAATACCTGACCATGAACATTCAGCCAACGGTCACCATTCCAGTGAGCAACCGGCTGCTGCTCCTGTAAAAACACCTTCAGCCTGGCGGGCCACTTGCGTCTGACCGAAGCCTGGTAAACCCAGGGCAGTTGTTCCAGCGCCTGCTGAACCTGATTCACATCGGCACTGAAAAAGCTGCGGCGCATCAGGCTTTGCAGGGCAAGTTGCACCTCGGTATCACTGGTGTACTGACGCTCGCCCTTGATAATGACCGACTCAATGGGCAGTGCTTCGGCATCTCCCAGCAGGTCATGCAATCGCAGAGCGCCGAGGGCAAAAGCGACGATAACCAGCAGCAAAAACGCCAGTCCACTGACCAGATACCAGTTCACTGCAGCCAGTCGTTGCCGCCCGCGCTGCATCTTATCCTTCCAGCTCACACTGCTCCTGCCCCAAAACACCGGCCTCGCAGGGCGAAAACCGGCAATTATATAGCGCTCACCCCCGGGGTCAAAAATTCATTTAAAGCACCGGGTTACAGTTCAAATTTTGAACCGCACAAGCGGTTTTCTAGTACTTGTCAAAGCCCAGCTTACTGCCAGCCAACTGTCGCGACAGCGCACCAATGTTACCGGCCCCCTGAGTCAACAGCAGATCGCCGTCTTCCAGAATATCCGGCAGTATTTCAGCCAGCTGATCCGGCGACGCCACAAATACCGGGTCCACCTGACCGCGCAGACGGATAGAGCGGCTCAGCGCCCGACCATCGGCACCGGCAATCGGCGCTTCGCCGGCGGCATACACATCCAGCAACAACAGCACATCGACCTGCGACAACACCTCCACGAAATCTTCATACAGATCCCGGGTGCGGGTGTACCTGTGTGGCTGGTAAGCCATTACCAGACGCTTGTCCGGCCAACCGGCACGGGCAGCCTTAATGGTGGCAGCCACTTCGCTGGGGTGATGCCCATAGTCATCAACCAGCATCACCTTGCCCTTTGGTGTGTCATATTCACCCAGATGCTGGAAGCGACGGCCAATACCTTCAAAGCTGGCCAGAGCACGCTCAATGGCAACATCATCAATATCGTCTTCGGTGGCCACGGCAATGGCCGCCAGCGCATTCTGCACATTGTGGCGACCCGGCAGATTCAGCAAAAGTGGCATGTCCTCTTTGCCTTTGCGGCGCAGGGTAAAGCGGCTTTGATGTCCGTGCTGCTCGAAATTCAGCGCCTGCACATCGGCATCATCGCTGAAGCCATAAGTCACCATATGGCGGCCTACCCGTGGCAGGATCTCGCGCACCACAGGGTCGTCGATACACAGCACCGCCACACCGTAAAACGGCAGATTGTGCAGGAAGTCCACGAAGGTGGTCTTGAGCTGCTCAAAATCGCCGCCATAGGTATCCATGTGGTCGGCTTCAATATTGGTCACCACACTGACCATAGGCTGCAGATGCAGGAAGCTGGCATCACTTTCATCAGCCTCGGCGATCAGATAACGGCTGCTGCCCAGGCGGGCATTGGTGCCGGCACTGTTGAGCAGGCCACCAATCACAAAGGTCGGATCGCGCTGCGCCTCGCCATACACGCTGGCGATCAGACTGGTGGTGGTGGTTTTGCCATGGGTACCGGCAACCGCCACACCGTGACGGTAACGCATCAGCTCCGCCAGCATTTCGGCACGGCGCACCACGGGGATACGCTGCTCTCTGGCATATACAATCTCAGGGTTCTGAGCATTGATGGCGGTGGACACCACCACCACATCAGCATCCTTCACACACTCCTGGGTGTGACCTATGGTGATGTCAGCCCCCAGCGATTGCAGACGCTCGGTCAGCGCGCTGCGGGCAATATCCGAGCCGCTGACGTCATAACCTTCATTCACCAGCACTTCCGCGATGCCGCCCATACCGGCGCCACCTATCCCCACAAAGTGGATGCGGCGCACCCGGCGCATTTCCGGGATCATCTTGCGAAACTGCTTGTACTTCTCTGTCGTTCTCATGATTAACCTTTTTCGGCCAGGGATTTACAGATATCTGCGACACGGGTGGTGGAATCCAGTACCGCCACCGCCCTGGCTCTTTGTCCCATACGGACCAATTCTTGTCTGTCGCTGGCCAGCATTTGCAGCTTGTCCGCCAGCTTATCTACATTCACTATCGGTTGCGGCAACAGGAAGGCCGCTCCGGCATCCACCAGTACCTTGGCATTCAGGGTCTGGTGATCATCCACTGCATGGGGATAAGGCACCAGCAAGCTGGGCAAGCCCACAGCGGCCAGCTCAGAAACCGTCAGCGCGCCACTGCGGCACACCACCACATCCGCCCAGCGATAGGCCGCTTCCATATCGTCAATGAACTCGGCAACCTTAACGCCGCCATCCTGATTCAGCTGTTGATAGCTGGCCAGCACCTGCTGTTCATTATCCCGCCCGACCTGATGCCAGACCGTGATGGACTGCTGCTTGCTGAGCACCGCCACTACCTGGGGCATCAAGTCGTTAAACACTTTGGCCCCCAGACTGCCGCCGACCACCAGCACCTTGAGCGCCGCTTCATCACGGCACACTCTGGGCTCACTGCCCAGCTGCATCAATTCTTCGCGGATCGGGTTGCCGACTACCTGTGCATCATCCCGCAACCCAACAAAGGTGCCGTTGTCAAAGGCGCACAGCACTTTGGTGGCGATACGTGACAGCAGCTTGTTGGTCATGCCGGGAATGGCGTTCTGCTCATGCAGCACCAGCGGCACACCGGCAAGCTTTGCAGCAACGCCACCCGGACCACTGGCAAAACCGCCCATGCCCAGTACCACATCGGGCTTAAATTCCTTAATCACCTCGCGGGCCTGCATGATAGAGCGCAGGATCTTAAACGGCGCCGCCAGTTTGCGTATCAGGCCGTTACCTCGTACGCCTTTGATATCGATAAAGTTGATGTCAAAGCCATACTGAGGCACCAGACGTGCCTCCATCCGATCGGCCGTTCCCAGCCATCTGACCTGCCATCCCTGTTTGGCCAATGCTTTGGCAACCGCCAGCGCCGGGAATACATGCCCCCCGGTTCCGCCCGCCATTACCAGAATTCGTTTTTCCACTGTCGTCTCGGCCATTATTGTTTGCCTCTGCCGGATACCGCCTGGATCTGGCTGAGGCGTCTTTCATAATCTATCCGCAACAAAATCATGGCTGCGGCCGTCATTACCCATAAACTACTGCCGCCATAACTGATAAACGGCAGGGTCAACCCTTTGGTCGGCAACATGCCGATACTGGCGCCTATGTTGACCACGGTCTGAAACCCAATCCAGATCCCCAGGCCATAGGCCAGATAACCTTCAAACGCCTTGTCGGCAGTCAGGCACCAGTTGCCAATCTGCACCGCGCGGATCACGATGAACATGAGTACCGCCAGCACACAGATGATGCCCACGAACCCCAGTTCTTCACCCACCACGGCAAAGATAAAGTCGGTATGAGCTTCTGGCAGGTATTCCAGTTTCTGGATACTGTTACCCAGTCCCTGTCCAAACCAGTCGCCGCGGCCATAAGCCATCAGCGACTGGGTCAACTGGTAGCCCTTGCCGAACGGATCCTGCCAGGGATCCAGAAACGAAGTCACCCGCGCCATCCGGTAAGGCTCTGCCACAATCAGCAGCACAAACAGCACCAGCGCCGCCATGATCAGAATGATAAAGTCCTTCAATCTGGCACCGGCGAGCCACAGCAGGCCCATGGTTATCACAAACAGCACCACCACTGTGCCCAGATCCGGCTGCAGCAGGATCAGAAACGCGTAAAACGCCAGTACCGCAATCGGTTTGTAAAAACCTTTGGCATTTTCCCGGATCTCCTCATGTCGCCTGACCAGATAACCTGCCATGTAGATGGCAAAGGCAAACTTGGCCAGCTCTGCTACCTGGATCCGCACCGGTCCAATGACCAGCCAGCGAGTGGCGCCATTGACCGTATGGCCAACCAGCAGCACCAGCACCAGCAGCACCAGCACACCTATCAGCAACTTGTTGCTGTATTTATCCCAGGTGGCAATCTGCATCCGCAGCACAGCCGCGGCAATCAGCACACACCCCACCAGATACATCAGGTGGCGCACGACAAAGTGAAACGGATTGCCGGTCAGGGTCTGGGCTTCTGCCAGCGAAGCTGACATCACCATGACAAACCCAAACGCAATCAGTGACAGCACGGCAGCCAGCAGACCTCGGTCATACAGCTGCATGCCGGGCGCGTCACCGGCACTGAGCCAGTTGCGCCACGGCCAATCAGGACGGCGTTCAAACAGCCCCAATTGCCGCTCATTACTGGCCATCCAGGGCCTCCACCTGAGCGCGGAAATCATCGCCCCGGGCCATAAAGTTGGCGTACATATCCAGGCTGGCGCAGGCAGGCGATAGCAACACTATGTCACCGGCCTGCGCCAGCGCGTCAGCCTGAGCTACAGCCTCAGCCATGCTCTGCACTTCAATGGCACCGTCCTTGAGGGCAGCAATCTTATGCCCATCGCGCCCCAGGGTAATCAAATAAGCCACTTTCTCCAGCAAGGGAGTCAGCGACGAGAAATCCGCGCCTTTGCCATCCCCGCCGGCGATCAGAATCACCTTGCCCGGATAGTCTTCCAGACCGGCCAGGGCTGCCGCAGTGGCACCCACATTGGTGGCCTTGGAGTCATTCACCCAGGTGACACTGTTGCGACGGGCTACCCGCTCACAACGATGACTCAGCCCGGTGAACTCTGACGCTACCTGCACCATTGCCTGTTTGCTGATGCCCGCTGCAAAGGCCAGCGCCATCGCTGCCAGCACGTTGGCCACGTTGTGCCGGCCAATCAGCGCCACATCGCCCACAGACATGATCTCTGAGTCACCGTGTACCAGCATGCCGTCACGAACGCCCCAGTCATCACCTTCGGGTTCATTCAAGCCAAAGCTTTCGCGATTCCCGGCTTCCAGAGGCAGAGTCAACTCATCCTCACGATTGAACAACTGCAGATGACTCTGGCGATACAGCCCCATCTTGGCGTAGCGATAGCTGGCCAGATCTGTGTATCTGTCCATATGGTCTTCGCTGATGTTGAGACAAGTTGCCGCAATACAGTTCAGGCTCGCCGTGGTCTCCAGCTGGAAACTCGACAACTCCAGCACATACAGATCGTGCTTGCCCAGCAGATCCAGCGCCGGCGTGCCAATATTGCCGCCCACGCCCACAGACTTGCCATCCGCCTGCGCCATCATGCCCACCAGGGTGGTCACGGTACTCTTGCCATTGGAGCCGGTGATGCCCAGCACACAGGGCGGCTGGTCCGAAATTGAACGGGCAAACAGCTCGATATCGCCGATCACTTCTATGCCCATATCCAGTGCCGCACGCACCTCAGGGGTACTGAGCGCAATCCCGGGACTGATAATGATCTGCTGCGCCTGCACCAGATAACGACAATCAAAACCGCCTGTGCTCAGCACTACCTGCGGAAACTCCCGCGCCAGCTCAGCTGCACCGGGAGGATTATCACGACTGTCCATCACCATGGGCACCACGCCCCTGGCACAGAGGAAACGAACCACAGACAAGCCGGTGGCCCCCAGACCCAATACCAGATGGGTAGGAACCGAAGCTGTCATCGAGACATCTGCTGTGCTCATCAAAAATTACCTCAGCTTCAGCGTCGCCAGACCGAGCAATACCAGGAACAGGGAGATAATCCAGAAGCGGACAATCACTCTGGGCTCGGGCCAACCCTTCAGCTCATAGTGGTGGTGGATGGGTGCCATGCGGAAAATCCGCTGGCCACGCAGCTTATAACTGCCCACCTGAAGGATCACTGACAGGGTTTCCATCACGAACACACCGCCCATGATCACCAGCAAAATCTCCTGACGCACCAGCACCGCCATGGTGCCCAGCGCCGCGCCCAGTGCCAGAGAGCCCACGTCTCCCATGAACACCTGCGCCGGATAAGTGTTGAACCACAAAAAGCCCAGACCCGCACCAACAATAGCGGTACAGACGATCACCAGTTCCCCGGCGCCAGGCAGATAAGGAATATGCAGATAGGCAGAGAACTGCACGTGGCCGGACAGATAAGCGATCAGCGCAAACGCCGCAGCTACCATTACAGTCGGCATAATCGCCAGACCATCCAGACCATCGGTCAGGTTCACGGCGTTACTGGAGCCCACAATGGTGAAGTAGGCCAGCACAATAAACAGCGCACCAAGCTGTGGCATCACGTCTTTGAAAAACGGAACAACCAATTGGGTTTCGCCGGGCGCCGCCGCGCTGTAATAGAGGTAAAACGCCACCACCAGCGCTGCCAGTGATTGCAGCAGGTACTTCCAGCGGGCGATCAGGCCATCGGTATTCTTGCGCACCACCTTGCGGTAGTCGTCGATAAAACCGATCAGACCAAAGGCCCCCAGTACAAACAGCATGACCCACACATAACGGCTGTCGAGATCGCCCCACAGCAGGACGGAAATGAAAATCCCCGCTAGAATGAGCAAACCACCCATGGTTGGCGTGCCACGCTTACTGAAGTGGGACTCAGGCCCATCGTTACGCACCACCTGACCAATCTGCAGCAATTGCAGACGCTCAATCAGGCGAGGTCCCCACCACAAGCTGAAAGAAAGGGCAGTGAGCAGCCCCAGGATCGCTCTGAAGGTCAGGTATGAAAATACGTTGAACCCGGTATAAAACTGGGTCAGATACTCAGCCAGATAAACCAGCATTAACAAAACTCCCCGCGCCCAAAGGCGGCTTTCAAGGCCTCAACAACGCGCTCCATCCCCGCGCTGCGCGACCCTTTTACCAATACGGTCACCTGTCCCGGTGACACTTGTATATGGCTGATGAGTGCAGCAACCAGTGCATCCAGCTCAGTGAAGTGGCGCGAGCCAAAGGCTTCACTGGCGGCACTGGACAATTGCCCCAAACAAAACAGTTGGTTAATTCCAGCCTGTTTGGCTTTGGCACCCAATTCGCCGTGCAAAAGGGACGCATTGTCGCCTAATTCGCCCAAATCGCCCAGTACCAGGCAGCGATTTTCGTCAATTTCTTTCAGCCAGTTGATGGCCGCGCCCACGGACGCCGGATTGCCGTTATAGCTGTCATCCACCACCATCACCCGCCCAAGCGCCACCGGCATCATGCGGCCTTTCACCGGCTTGAGCTGCGCCAGTCCGGAGGCAATCTGTGCCAGCGAGAAACCCGCTGCCAGACACATGGCCGCTGCCGCCAGTGCATTGGACACCTGATGACGTCCGGCCAAAGGTAAACTGATGGCCTGAGTCTGCTGCTGATAACGGCACTCAAAACGATAGCGACCAAAGGCATCCGCACTGAGGTTCAGCCCCTGCACATCGGCGGGGTGCTCAACGCCAAATGTCAGCTGTCTATGGTCACCGGCGGCGGCTTGCATTACCTGTGCATACTGATCATCGGCATTGATAATGGCCGTGCCATCCGCCGCCAGATGATTGAAAATTTCCGCTTTGGCCCGGGCTACCCCGGCTTCGGAGCCAAATCCCTCCAGGTGAGCACTGGCAACATTGTTCACCAAGGCCACATCAGGGCGCACCAGGGCGGAGGTGTAATCAATCTCACCTATGTGATTGGCACCCAGCTCAAACACCCCGATTTCATCGCCCGGCTCGAGCCGCAGCAAGGTCAGCGGCACACCTATGTCGTTATTGAAATTACCGGCGGTAAACAGCACCTTGTGCTGCTGGGCACAAATTGTCGCCACCATCTCTTTGACCGAGGTTTTACCGTTGGAGCCGGTCAGCGCCAGACATTTTGGGGCCACAGCGTCACGCACCAGCGCGCCCAATTGACCCAGCGCCTGGTGGCAATCCGCCACCAGCAACTGCGGCACCGTCACAGGCAACTCACGCTCGACCAGCAGCGCCACCGCGCCATTGTCGATGGCGGTTTGGGCAAAATCGTGGGCGTCGAAACGCTCACCTTTAAGCGCGACAAACAGACCATCAGCCGCCACATTGCGGCTGTCAGTGGTGACACTGGCAATGCTGAGGTTGTTGCCCACCAGTGTGGCCGCCAATGGCGCCAATAACTGAGTTAATTCAACACGGATCATTGCGCCTCCACGGCCATCTGTGCAGCCAGGCGTGCCGCCAGTGCGCGTTCATCATAGTCATGCTTCACACCGGCGATTTCCTGATAGGTTTCATGTCCCTTGCCCGCCAGCAGCACTATGTCGCCGGCCCGGGCACGGGCATACACTTGTTTGATGGCCTCACGGCGATCCGGATTGACCAGTGCCGCCTGTGGCTGCTTCAGCCCGGCCTGCATATCAGCAATGATCGCCATGGGATCTTCATTGCGGGCATTGTCACTGGTCAACACGATTTCATCGGCAAACGCCTCGGCCACCGCCGCCATCATGGGCCGCTTGCCTTTATCGCGATCGCCGCCACAGCCAAACAAACACCAGAGCTTGCCCTGACTGTGAATGCGCGCGGCTTTCAATGCCTGCTCCAGACCATCCGGCGTATGGGCATAATCCACCACCAGAGTTGGCTTGCCCGGCGCGGCAAAACATTCCATCCGCCCGGCCACCGGCTTGAGCCTGGCAACATTGGCGCAGCAATCCTGCAGATCGTAACCACAGGCATTCAGCGCACTCAGCGCCGCCAGCAGATTGGACAGATTAAATTCACCCAGCAGTGGCGAGTCAATTTCAGCCTGCCCCTGCGGCCAGTGCACAGTCGCCTTCACGCCGGCGCTGTGGTATTGCACCTTGCTGGCGCCATAACTGGCATCAGCATGTCCGTGAATGGAAAAGCCAGTGTATTTACCGGCAACGGCCTGATACCAGCCAAGACCGGTTGCATCATCCAGATTCACCAGTGCAGTGCGCAGGCTGGCAAAGTTCAGCAGGCGCTTTTTGGCCGCGCCATAACTGGCCATATCACCGTGATAATCCAGATGATCCCGGCTCAGATTGGTAAACACCGCCACCTCAAAAGGCACAGCATCCACCCGTCCCTGCACCAGACCATGGCTGGAGACTTCCATGGCGCAGGCGCTCAGGCCTTCGCGCTCAAAGCCTTTGAGCTGACGCATAATGGTCAGCGGATCGGCAGTGGTATTGCCCACATCCAGCAAACTGGCGGCGTTGGCATCGCGCCATTCACCATTACCCATGGTGCCCATTACCGCCGCCCGCTGACCACCCAGCACCAGCAACTGCGCGATCAGTTGGCTGACTGAGGTCTTGCCATTGGTACCGGTAATACCGATCACCTTGAGCTTGCCCGGCAGCAACGGCCAGGCCTGCGCCGCCAGCGCTGAAACCTGGTGTGACAGACCGTGAAAATAGATCTTCAGTCCGGCTTCGCGGCTGACTTTGGCGTGCTCGGCCGCATCATCGGTGTGCACCAGAGCCGCCACTGCACCTTTGGCCAGCGCACTTTCAATATACTGGCGGCCGTCGACGGCATGTCCCGGCAACGCCACAAACACAGCGCCGGGCTGAATGGCCCGGCTGTCCAAAGTCAAATCACCGAACTGTTCATCGCCGGCGAAATGCATCCAGGGAGCCAGCAGATCCCGTAAGTACATCATTCTGCTCTCCCCCCAACCGACGCCAGCTGCAATTGCTCGCGTCGGGTTACAGGTTCTACGTTTAACATCTGCAGTGCCCCTGACATCACATTTGCAAAGACAGGGCCTGCCACATCACCGCCGTAATATCTGTCCCCTTTGGGGTCGTTGACCACCACGGCGATAGCCAATCTTGGGTTATTCACCGGCGCAACCCCGGCAAACAGCGCCCAGTAGTCATCACCATAGCCTCCGGCCACCGCCTTGCGGCTGGTACCGGTTTTACCGGCAACCGGATAACCATTGATATGCGCCTTGCGGGCAGTGCCGCCCTCTTCAGTCACGCCAACCAACATGTGCATCACATCGTGCGCCACCTGCTGTGACAGCACCCGCTCACCTTCGGGTGGCGTTTTCAGCTTGAGAATAGATACGGGCTTGAGCAGCCCTCCTGAGCCCAGGGTCGCGTACATACGCGCCAACTGCAGTGTGGTGGCAGTCAGACCATAGCCAAAGGATAAGGTTGCCCGTTCAAAGTCAGACCATTTGTAGCGTTCGCGGATAAGACCGGCGTTTTCCCCGGTCAGATCGCTGCCGGACTGGCTGCCCAGCCCCATGCTGTAATAAGTGCCCAGCAACTGCTCAACCGGCATCGACAGGGCCAGTTTACTTACGCCCACGTTACTGGATTTGACCAGGATCTTGGCCAGTGACATGTCGCCATAGTTGACGGCATCACGCACCTGACGACCACCAATACGCATCCAGCCCGGCGATGTTGGTACCAGCTCGTCGGCTTTGACCACCCCGGATTGTAGCGCGGCGGCCACCACGAAAGGCTTGAGGGTGGAACCCGGCTCAAAGGTGTCGGTCACCGCCCGGTTACGCATACGGAAGCTCTGCAGTTGATCGCGGGAATTGGGGTTGTAGGATGGGGTGTTGACCATGGCGAGAATTTCGCCTGTGTGCACATCCAGCACCACCACGCTGCCACCTGTGGCCTGGTTGAGTTCAGTGGCCTTTTTCAGCTCACGGTAAGCCAGCGATTGAATACGCTGATCGATACTGAGGACCAGATCATTGGGCTTTTCGCCTTCCTGCACCACGCCCAGACGTTCAACCACCTGACCATCACGGGATTTGCGCACTTTCTCTTTGGAAGGCTTACCGGTCAGCCAGTCGTTGTAGGTCCTTTCTATGCCTTCAATGCCGAGATCATCAATATTGGTAATGCCCACCAACTGGGCGCTGATCTCACCACTGGGATAATAACGACGGGACTCATCGCGCAGAGAAATCCCTTTCAGTTTCAGCTCATTGATATAATCGCCGACTTCGGGGGTTACCTGCCGTTTGAGGTACACAAAACGGCTGTCCGGATTGCGTTTGATGCGGCTTAACAGCTCATCCTCATCCAGATGCAGCACATCTGCCAGCGCCTTCCAGCGTTTGTCATTGCTCGCGGCGAAGCCGCCTTTGTCGAACACCTCAAAGGGGTCGGCTACCACCGCCTTCACTGGCACGCTGACTGCCAGCATTTCACCGTTACGGTCGGCGATCAGACCACGCTGCACATCACTGGACGTTGTACGCAGGGTGCGCATATCACTTTCGTGGCGCAATCTGCCCGGTTCGATAATCTGGATATAAGCAGCACGCGCGACCAAACTGCCGAAAAACAGGCAAATGAAACCCAGCATCACCTTTACCCGCATGGGGAACAATGTTGGTTTCTGATTGCGCTTGGCCTGTTTGGTTTTTCTGCTCATGGCACTCTCACGACCACTTCTTCACTCGGGGCGGGTCTGTGCATCCCCAATTCTTTGGTAGCGATACGGGTAATCTTGCTGTGCTCGGTTTGCGCCTGCTCTTCCAGCAGCAAATTACGCCACTCAATATCCAGCTTGTCCCGCTGTTGCAGCAGCTGGTCCCAACGGCTGACCTGCTGCCGGTTCACATGACTGGCATACACCACTGCCACGGCATTAAGCACGACGGTGACGGCCAGCAAACACAGCCACTTGTGATGCCACAAATCCAGCAGCACAATGCGGGGCAGGTTCAGCTGAGGTTTGCTCACGCTCGCCGTCATCCCTGTCAATATTCCAGACGCTCAGCCACCCGCAGCACGCTGGAGCGGGCTCTTGGGTTACGTTCCAGCTCAGCTTCTGATGGCTTCATCGCCTTGCCCACCGGCATCAATTTGCGATTGCCGCTAATCTGCGCCTCGGTCACGGGCAAGCCGTAAGGCACTTCCTCGCGCTGGGAATGCTTACGGATAAAGCGTTTTACAATGCGGTCTTCCAGCGAATGGAAGCTGATCACCGACAGCCGGCCCTGTGGCGCCAGTGCGGTCAGCGAGCCTTCCAGCGCCTGTTCAATCTGTTCCAGTTCGCTGTTGATATAGATGCGGATCGCCTGAAACACCCGGGTCGCCGGATGCTTGTTGCGCTCTTTGGTCTTGGCGACACGGGCGATCAAATCCGCCAGTTGTTTGGTGCGCACAAACGGCTCTTTTTCCCGGTCGGCAGCAATACAACGGGCGATATGGCGGGCGTTGCGCTCCTCACCAAAGGTCTTGAACACCCAGGCCATATCTTCAATTTCAGCGCGGGCAATCCATTGGGCCGCGGTTTCGCCCTGACTGTTGTCCATGCGCATATCCAGTGGGCCGTCACGCAGGAAGCTGAAGCCGCGGTCGGCGTCATCCAACTGCGGCGAGGAAACCCCCAGATCCAGCAGCACACCGTCAATCTTGCCGGTCAGTCCCAGATCGGCCACATAGTCGGCCAGCTGGCCAAAACCGCCGTGCACAATCTGAAAACGCTTGTCATCTGCAAACTGTTTGGCCGCTTCGATCGCCTGTGGATCACGGTCGATGGCGATCAGCCGCCCCTGCTCGCCCAGTTGGGCCAGCACCAGACGCGAGTGCCCGCCACGGCCGAACGTACCGTCGATATAGATGCCGTCGGGACGGATATTGAGACCCGCGACGGTTTCATCCAGCAGTACTGTTAAATGGGCAAATTCCTGGCTCATGGCACTCTTCTTTAAATTCAATTCATTACAATGAGAAATCCGCCAGACGCTCATTGGCGTCCAGCGCACTGTTTTGGATAACCTGTTGATCATCCTCGAGCTGCTGCATCCAGCTCTGCTCGTCCCAGAGCTCAAACTTGTTCAGCTGGCCCACCAGCATGGCTTTTTTGCTCAGCCCCGCATGCACACGCAAAGGCGGTGGCAGCAATAAGCGACCATGGGTATCCAGCTCGAGTTCATGGGCGTGTCCCAGCAATCTGCGCTTGAGCGCCCGCTCTGTGGGTTGGGTGTCGGACAGGGTCAATAACTTGCTCTCAACCTTGACCCACTCCCACAGGGGATAGAGCAACAGGCAGGCAGAGTTAATGTCCACCGTGATGACCAGACGACCGGCCATCGCGGGATCCTGATGATCGCGCAGGGCATCGCGGTATCGCACCGGTATGGCGATCCGTCCTTTGGCGTCGAGATTAATCGAGCTGGCCCCACGAAACATGCGTCTTGATTCCCGTATCCGATTACATGATCCACAAAAATCCACAAATTCCCACAACTCCTAAGTTTAGGGACAGGGCGCAAGCATTGTCAAGCTGACCAACACCAGTCAGCAAGCGGGTTATACGGGAGTTTGCAGGGTATGAACAACAGGTTGTCAAAGTGGGAATTTGTGGCACAGCTGAACACTAATTAGGTGAATTCAGATGAAAAAATGCGCCATGGGTGGACTTGCCAAGGACCCGGGATCCGATCTTCCGGAGAAAAAAGTGCCAAAGCGGCAGCTGCAGCAATCGCAACCAGTCTGCTGCTGGTCACTGCCACAAAGATTGAGTTAACATTCTGACAACAATAATAAATCCGGTCTCCTTATGCTTTCCGCTGCCAATTTTCGGAAAATTCATAACAGTCTCAACCTGATTGTGGGTGTGCAATTACTGCTGTGGCTACTCAGTGGCTGCTATATGGTGTGGATGGATATTCAGTTTATCCGTGGCCAGCAGCTCATCAAACAGCACTCAGCCCCCATCGCAGAGCTGGACAAATTCAAAATAGAGCCAGCCATGCTGCAGCAATCCTATGGTCCGCTGACCCGGCTGACCTTACTTGCCCACCCCTCAGGTCCGGCTTATCTGATAGAAGCCAATCAGCAGCGACGGCTGCTATCAGCCATCAGCGGCGAGGAACTGCCGTCTTTATTGACGCAGGGGCAGGCGATCGCGCTGGGGCGAGCTCACTATGCACTTTCCGGCGAGGTAAAAAATGCCAGGCTGCTGGAAAGTACACCTGACGAAATCAGCTGGGCACAACCGCCATTGTGGCAGGTCAACTTTACAGGCTTGGGTAATCCCAGGCTGTATCTGGATGGACAAACCGGCCAGCTCATCAGCAAACGACATGATTACTGGCAGTGGTTTGATTTCCTGTGGATGTTGCACATCATGGACTATGACAGCCGCGAGGATATTCACAATCCCTTGCTGAGCATGGCGGCCACACTGGCACTGCTGTCGGCGCTGGCCGGGGTGCTGCTGCTCTGGCTTGGACGCCGGGGGAAAGCGGTATGAACTGGCAAAAATGGCATCGAATACTCGCCTGGGTAGCCAGCGCCCAGCTGCTGGTTTGGTTGATCACCGGCCTGCTGCTCAACCTGCTGCCGGCCGATCTGCTGGATGACAATCGCTATCGGGCAAAGATGGAGTTGCAAACGCACATTACCCAATTGGCCGATATTAGCCCTTTGCTGGCGCGCTACGGTAACAGCCTGCAATCGCTGGAGCTAAGGCAGCATCTGCCCTTTGCGGTATACCGGCTGCAAACGCCATCGGCAATCGTCTGGTTGCGGGCTGATTCACTGACACCATTGACACTGTCTGTTGAGGCAATCCGGCAACAGGCGCGTATGAGCCTAAAGCCCGGCTCAGGCCTCAGAGACCTATTGTCTGCCCCGCAATGGCTGGCGCAGCCTCCGGCAGATATCGCCGACAAACCGGTGTTTGCGGTGCAGGCCAAAGACACGGTGATTTATGTCGATCCCGACTCCGGGGAAGTAATAGCGCACAGGCATCCCGGCAGCCAGCTCAGACAATGGCTGCTGATGCTGCACTTCATGGACTATTTCCCCGCCAACGGTATCAGCTTCAACGCCCTGCCTATTCAGCTCACCGCCCTGCTGGCGCTGATGATGGCGCTGGCAGGGGTCGCAACCATGATGAGCAAAGCCAGACAAGGAACGCTGATATTGCCACTGGGCCGGTATCGCCGCCAATTCGTGCAGCTATTTGATGCTCAGGGGCAGAAGCTGAGCAGTTTTCCCTGCAAGGGCAGCGTGCTCAATACCCTCAACAGCACCAATACCCGACTTCGCACCCGCTGTGGCGGTGGGGGCAACTGCGGCATGTGCCGACTGCGTTGGCTGGATACGCCGCCAAAGGCCACCGATGCCGATAACCGCACCCTGTCAGATGCCATGCTGGCTCAGGGCGTGCGTCTGGCCTGTCAGCACAAAGCCACCAGCCTGCGGCTTGCCCTGGTCACACCGGCGCAGCACAAATACTGGCTATCTGACGCACAGGAGCAAGCAGATGAAAAGGTTAAACTTTAAGCACTGCTGCCGATATAATGACAAAACCTGACGATGGAATAGGTCTGTGAATCATGGGACTGGATGCACTCTATAACATGCTGGCAAAACCTGTGCGGGCCGGAATTGAGCGGGCGCGCAGAGTGCAGCGTGTCACGCCCGAGCCCGCCATCGACGTTGATGACCATCAGACTCAGACCGACGAACCCAGCTACCGGCTGGAGCGCCGTAAACGCCACTCCGGCCGCCGCAAATTCCGTGCCGGTGGGCGACGCAAAACCGACCGGCAGTCATCTGCTCAACCCCATAAAGATAAGTTCGTCCCCGCCACCGAGGAGCAACTGGCACAGGAGGCTCAGGCGCTCGCCAGTGAACAACAGGGAAAACACAGCACCTCTCCCAGAGACAGCACAGGTAAGCATGTGGATATTGAGATCTAGGGTGCGCTGATGACTCAGTACAGCAAAAAGCCAGGCTGAGCCTGGCTTTTTACTGTCTTTTTATGACTGACTGCGGGTACGCTCGACGGCCTCCTGCCAGCCCTGATACAGGGCCTCTTTAGTCGCCTCATCTATCTGAGGAGTGAAGCGCCGCTCAATGCTGGCTTTATGGCTCAACTCTTCGGTCGAGCGCCAGAAGCCCACCGCCAGGCCAGCCAGGAAGGCAGCTCCCATGGCGGTGGTTTCCGTCAATTGTGGGCGCAGTACCTCAGCGTGGGTAATATCGGCCTGAAACTGCATCAGAAAATCATTGGCCACCGCACCGCCATCGACCTTGAGCTGCTTGAGCGGCACGCCACAATCTTTGGCCATGGCATCCAGCAAGTCCCGGCTTTGGTAAGCAATGGACTCCAGCGCCGCACGGATAATGTGGTTACGGTTAGCGCCACGGGTCAGGCCAATAAGTGCCCCGCGGGCACCGGAATCCCAATAAGGCGCCCCAAGGCCCACAAATGCAGGCACCAGATACACGCCATTGGTGTCGGCCACTCTGGATGCGAAATACTCGGTATCCTGAGCCTCGCGGATAAGCCCCAGCTCATCTCTGAGCCACTGAATGGTGGCGCCGCCCATAAATACCGCGCCTTCCAGCGCATAATTCACTTCGCCGCCAGCCCCAACCGCCACTGTGGTCAGCAATCCATGGTGTGAACTCACCGCCTCGGTGCCGGTGTTCATCAGCAAAAAGCAGCCGGTGCCATAGGTATTCTTGGCCATACCCTTATCAATGCACAGCTGACCAAACAGCGCCGATTGTTGATCCCCGGCCATACCGGCTACCGGGATCTCCTGCCCCTGGCCAGTAATACGGGTCTTGCCGACAATGACGGAGGAACCTTGCACCTGCGGCAAAATGGAGGCCGGGATATCGAAGATCTCCAGCAGCCGCTCATCCCACTTAAGGTCATGAATGTTGTACAACATGGTGCGCGACGCATTGGTGGGATCGGTCACATGGACCTCGCCCTCAGTCAGCTTCCAGGTCAGCCAGGTGTCTATGGTGCCAAACAGCAACTCGCCGTTTTGGGCCTGCTGACGGGCACCGGGCACATTGTCCAGCAGCCACTTAATCTTGGAGGCGGAAAAGTAAGGATCCAGCACCAGCCCGGTACGGCTGCGCACTTCATCTTCCAGCCCCTGCGCCTTGAGCGCATCGCAGATATCCGCGCTGCGGCGACACTGCCAGACAATGGCATTGTGAATGGGTTTGCCGGTGGTTTTGTTCCACAGCACTGTGGTTTCACGCTGATTGGTAATACCGATGGCGGCCACTTCGCGGCTGCGGATCCCGGCGCGGGCGAGCGCCTCAATCAATGTGGATGACTGACTGGCCCAGATCTCCATGGGATCGTGCTCGACCCAACCGGGTTGCGGATAGATCTGGGTAAATTCCCGCTGGGATACCGATACAATATTGGCATCATGATCGAACACTATGGTTCTTGAACTGGTTGTGCCCTGATCCAGCGCCACCACGTATTTCTTTGTCACCCTTGGGTTTCCTTGTGAAACTTTGCTTAGGGGAAGTTATACCCAAGCCCAGGAAGGATGCAAAGTCCGGCGCAGCATTTTAGCGGGCGTTGTAATACCCCATTGTCGTAATTCCCCATATGGGTTCAGGCTTCTTCCGGCCGGTGCAGCAGTGGTGCCAGTTTCAGCAGCTCTGCCATATTGGTGACCCCCAGCTTTTTCATTACCTTGGCCCGATGCACTTCTATGGTGCGCACCGCCACAAACAGAGTTTCAGCCATCTGTTTGTTGGTATAGCCATTGACCACCAGCCGGAAAATTTCCTGCTCACGCTCGGTCAGGCTGTCGATCAATGCCTGATGCTTAAGCTTCCAGCTTTGCCGCCGACTGTGCGTCAGTCCTTTTTCAATAGCCTGGGCCAGCGCCTTGCCCTGCACGGGTTTCTGGAAGAAGTCGAAGGCACCATTTTTGAAGGCATCCACTGCCATAGGCACATCGCCATGACCTGTCAGAAATATCACCGACAGCGGACTGGCGCTGTCATTGAGCAGCTGCTGTACCTGCTGGCCACTGAGTCCCGGCATACGGGAATCGAGGATTGCGCAGCCCGGCTGTTGTAAATCCACTGAATTCAGGAAGGTCTGGCCATCGTCAAACCACATCACCTTATAGCCAAAGCCCTCCAGCAGAAAACTGAGGGAATCGGCAATGGCTTCATCGTCATCAACCAAATAGAGAATTTGGGGTTCAGCAGATTTCATGGCAGGTCCTGAGCAATAAAACGAACATCTTTAGATGAGTCATATCTCAGTTTTGCGTCAGGCGCGAATTCAGGCCCCGGAAATTTGACTCCCGCCACACTGCGTTGGCTTAAGAGTAAGTTAATGTTGTGGTTTTATGCATTTTTTGTCGGAGAACGCCCTTTGTACCTGCGCGCCCTGCTGCTGTCTGTCAGCATTATCTTCAGCCTGATTGGGCTGCTCATCGCGCCCTTGGTTTTGGTTTCGGCGTCAGCGTCGGCGTCTGATACTCCGCAACATGCCACAGCCAACGTCTCCGATATTGATGCCAGCAAAACCTCTGTCAGTCAGCCTGTCGCCAAGGTAAAAGTCTATCGGGTCGGAGTGCTCGCCAACTGGGGCTATCAAAAAGCCAAAGAGCGCTGGCAACCTATGATGGATTATCTCAGTGCCCATGTGCCGGGCGCCAGATTCGAGGTGCAGCCCGGCAACTTTGAAGAGCTGAATCAGGCGCTGCTGGATAATCGCATCCAGTTCATCATCACCAACCCGGGGCAGTATCTGTATCTGTCCAATCAATATCCGCTGTCCTGGCTGGCGACCATGAGATCCCTGCGCCACAATGGCACCACCAAGGCCATAGGCTCGGCGATTCTGGTGCGTGCCGACAGCGATTACCGCACCCTGTACGACCTCAAAGACAAAGTGGTTGCCGCCAGTGGCCCCCATGCGCTGGGGGGGTATCAGGCAACCGTCGGGCTGATGCACAAACTTGGCATGGAACCTGACAGCTGGTTCAGACAGGTAAAGTTTCTCGGCTTCCCGCTGGATCCACTGGTATATCAGGTCAGGGATGGCAATGTGGATGCTGCCATCACCCCCTTATGCACCCTGGAGGATATGGCCAAGCGCGGGCTGATAAAAGAGCAGGACTTTCGGGTACTGAATCCCAGTCGCCCTGAGGGTTATGAATGTCAGTGCTCGACCAATCTGTATCCCAATTGGTCGTTTGCCGCCAGCGAACATGTGGATGTCAGGCTGACCAAGGCTGTCACTCAGGCGCTGCTGGCGATGCCGGCGGACTCTGAGGCCGCCATCAAGGCCGAACTTTCCGGCTGGACCTCTCCCATCAGCCAGTTGCAGGTGATCCAGCTGTTTGGCGAGCTGAATGTCGCCAAAGATCAGCATCCCAAGTGGGAATCGGTGATGCACTGGCTGCGGGCCAATCAGCACTGGGGCATTTTGGCTGTCTTACTGTTTCTGGTTGCCACCATCTATCACCTGTGGATTGAGTATAAGTTCCGCCAAAAGAGTGACACCCTGGTGGAAACCGAGCGTCAGCTCAAACTCAAGGCCGTGGCCATGGAAAGGCTGCAAAGCAGCGCGATTCTGGGCGAGATCGGTGCCGGGTTGGCCCATGAAGTGAATCAACCGATCGCCGCCATCACCAGTTACAGCGAGGGTGGCATCATGCGCCTACAGGCCAAGGGCGAAGGTTACGAGGAGTGTCTGGCACTGCTGGAAAAAATCAATCGCCAGTCGGTACGTGCCGGTGAAGTGGTGCATCGCATCCGCGGCCTGCTCAAGCGCCGTGAAGCTGTGATGGAAGATGTCAACATGCTGACCCTGGTGGAAGAAAGTATTGCCCTGCTCAAGCTGGAGCTGGAGCGCAGAGGCGTGAGAGTCAGTACCAGAGTCAGCGGTGAGCCCTTCTTTGTTACCGCAGACAGAGTTGGCATGCTGCAGGTGCTGGTTAATCTGCTGAAAAACAGCCTGGATGCACTGACCGACATGCCGGCAGGTCACAGTGGTCATATCGAAGTGCAGTTTGAATTTCTCGAGCATCAATTAAACCTCAGCCTGACCGACAACGGCCCGGGGTTGAGCCTGCCCGGCGATGAACTCATGGCCACCTTCTTTTCCACCAAGGCCAATGGCCTGGGGCTGGGGCTGGCGATCTGCTCCGACGTACTCAAACAGCATGAAGGCAGCTTCAGTTTAAGCAACCGCAACGACGGCGAGCACGGCTGCACCGCCACCCTTAAGCTGAAACGCAGAGGCAGCACAGCGGCCATTATCTAGAGAATCCAAAAGTTCAAACCTGACTGCACATAACAGGCCGCACTGTTAACCCAAGCCCTACTGTCGAGACCCTCGTTGATATGCCGAGGGTTCATCGAAGATAAGCGTCAATCGAGCGAGATCTATTGAACACAGATCAGTGCTGTCGCTCATCGCCAAATTAAGCAGCGACTTTCCTCACGCCCTTTGCCCACATTGCCACCAAGCCCCCACTTTTGCGCCTTTGGCAGCCGATATGTGGTTTACCACAATAGACATTGCCACCATGAGCTGGTGGTTAAAAAGCGAACTTTGAAGCGCTTCACAATCGACTACTCTCATCTGCCGATATGTGGTTTACCACAATATCCGCCCCGCCATTACCGCCACAGAATGTGCCCATATGACGGGCTGACCCGCCTGTCGCATCTGCAATAAAACGGGGATAAGAATAATGAAATTAGATCGGCGAACCTTTATCAAAGGTGCCGGTGCCGGCACCGCGACCTGTGCCCTGGCAAGCATGTTGCCCGGGTCTTTGGCCGCTCTGGAGCGCACCGAGCTGAAAGGCACTGGCAGCGAAGTCGCCAGTATCTGTGAAATGTGTTCAACCCGCTGCCCTATCTCTGCCCGGGTAGTGAACGGCAAGAACGTCTCCATTCTGGGTAACCCCAAGGCCAAATCCTTCGGCGGCGCTGTGTGTGCCCGTGGTGGTGCAGGTCACAGCCAACTGTATGACAAGCAGCGTATCGTCAAGCCGCTCAAGCGCGTGGGCGAGCGCGGCGAAGGCAACTGGCAGGAGATCGAGTGGGATGAAGCCTATGCCATCATTGCCGACAATCTGACCCGCATTAAAAATCAGTATGGTGCCGAAACCGTCGCCTTCTCTTCCAAGTCCGGCTCCCTGTCAGGTCACCTGTTCCACCTGGCCAAAGCCTATGGCAGCCCCAATACCTTTACCCACGCCACCACCTGTCCGGCAGGTTATGTGGTTGCCGCCCAGGCGATGTTTGGCGGCAAGGTCAAGCGGGATCTGGGTAACTCCAAGTACATCATCAACTTCGGCCACAACCTGTACGAAGGCATCAACATGTCTGAGACCCGCGGCATGATGAACGCCCAGATGGAGAAAGGTGCCAAACTGGTGGTGTTCGAGCCTCGCTTCTCTGTGGTCGCCGACAAGGCCGATGAATGGTATGCCATCAAGCCGGGCACTGACGTGGCCGTGGCGCTGGCCATGTGTCATGTGCTGATTGCCGAAAACCTGTATGACAAGGCCTTTGTCGATCGCTATGTCAGCGGTTTTGAAGCCTTCGCCGATGAAGTCAAAGCCTATACCCCTGAGTGGGCCGAATCAGTGTCTGACGTGCCTGCCGAAGATATTCGCCGCATAACCCGCGAATATGCCGCTTGCGCCCCTCATGCCTGTGTCGATTTCGGTCACCGCTCTTCTTTCACCACTGAAGAGTTTGAAATGCGCCGCGCCCTGTACGCTGCCAATATTCTGATTGGCAACATCGAGCGCAAAGGCGGCCTGTACTTTGGCAAAAAAGCCTCCAGCTATAACAAATTTGCCGGTGAGTCGGTTGCACCATCTCTGGCCAAGCCAGGGGTGAAAGACATGCCCAAGTCCGATGCCAAGCGTATCGATATGGTGGATGAACAGTACGCCATGCTGTGGTCATCCGGCGGTGTGTACCAGACTATTCTGGACGCCACCCTTGAGGCGCAGCCTTATCAGCTGCGTGGCTGGGTGATGAGCCGTACCAACCCAATGCAGACCATGACCGACAGAGCCCGGGTGGTGGAAACCCTGAAGAAGCTGGATTTCGTGGTGTGCTGCGATATCTATATCAGCGAAAGTGCCGCTTATGCCGATATCTTCCTGCCTGAATCCACCTATCTGGAGCGGGATGAAGAGATCACCGACAAGTCCGGCAAGAGCCCGGCCTACTATGTACGCCAAAAAGTGGTTGAGCCTATCGGCAATACCCGCCCAAGCTGGCAGATCTGGAAAGAAGCCGGTGACGCCATGGGCCTTGGCCAGTATTTCCCCTGGGAAAACATGGACACCCTGCAGCTATTCCAGACCGGCGGTGATGTGGCGCTGCTCAGCAAGATTAAGCAGGACGGCTTTGTCAGCTATGGCAAACCACTGATGCTGCGTGAACGCGACATGGTGCAGACGTTCATCTCAGCCTACCCCAACGCCAAAGCCGCCGATGAAGACGGCACGTATGCCAGCTCTCTGACCTTCAAAACGCCCAGCGGCAAGATTGAACTGAGTTCAGACAAGGTTGAGCAGATGGCGCCGGGGCGCGGGGTTATCCGCTACCGCGAAGTCACCATGAAGAAAGCCGATGAGCTGTTCTTTATTCAGGGCAAGGTGGCTGTGCACACCAACGCCGGCAGTCAGAACGTGCCCATGCTGGCCAACCTGATGTCTGACAACGCAGTGTGGATCCATCCGGTGACTGCAGGCCTGCTGAATATCCAGAGTGGCGACAAAATTCGCATCTACAACGACACCGGCAGCGAGGAAGGCCATGCACTGGTCACCCCGGGGATCCGTCCGGATACCGTGTTCGCCTACATGGGCTTTGGCTCCAAAAACAAAGAGCTGTCACGCGCCACCGGCAAAGGCGTGCACTGTGGCAACCTGCTGCCTCATGTCACGTCACCCGTGACCGGTATGAACCTGCACACCACAGGTGTGAAGATCGCCAAGATTTAATCGGAGTCCAATATGACCAAGCGTTATGTTCTCGTGCACGATGAAAACAAGTGCATCGGCTGTCAGGCCTGCAACGTGGCCTGCCGCAGTGAAAACAATGTGCCTGAGTCGGTGACCCGACTGCAGGTACGCATTGAAGGCCCTTATGGCAACTACCCGCATCTGCACTTCAAGTACAACCGGGTGTCCTGTGAGCAGTGCGAAAACGCCCCCTGCGTGAAGGTGTGCCCAACCGGCGCCGCCTATGTGGATGACAACGGCATTGTCTCCATCAAGGAAGACAAGTGTGTCGGCTGCCTCTACTGCGTCGCCGCCTGCCCGTACAAAGTCCGCTTCGTCAATCCGGAAACCCGGGTGCCGGACAAGTGTAACTACTGTAAGGACACCCGTCTGGCCCGCGGCGAGCAGCCAGCCTGCGTCAGCGTCTGCCCGACTCAGGCACTGGTCTTTGGTGATGCCAACGACCCAACCAGTGAAGTCCGCAAGGTACTGGATACCAAATCCAATTATCAGCAAAAAGTACATCTGGGCACCCAGCCCCGCCTGTACCGCATTCCTGGCCGTAAAGGAGGGATCCAAGCATGAACAATATCTGGGGCTCCATGGAGCAATATGATCCCGTCGTCTGGAACTGGATTATCGCGGTTTACCTGTTTATGGCCGGTCTGTCTGCAGGCTCTATGCTGGTTGCCATCGGTCTGAAGTGGTACAAGCAGGCCCGTGGTCTGCCATCGGAAGGGTTGCCGGTCATTAAAGCTGCCGGGATCATCGGGCCACTGGCGATCTGTTTGGGCATGGCGCTGCTGGTGCTGGATTTGACCAAACCGTTCCACTTCTACCTGATTTTGATCAACTACAACCTGACCTCAGTGATGGCCTGGGGGGTAATTGCCCTGCTGCTGTACATCCCGCTGGTGTTTGTATTCGCAGGTTTAGTGTTTGAAAAGCAGGTGCTTAAATTTGCCCCCTGGCTTGGCGGTATCCTCAAGGTTTGTCGTCAGGCAGAAGGCACGCTGAACAAGGTGATCTTCGCCCTGGCACTGGGTGTGGGTGTATACACCGGCTTCCTGCTGTCGGCGCTGATCAGCTACCCAATCCTCAACACCGCAGTACTGCCTGCGCTGTTCCTGGCCTCGGCTCTGTCTGTCGGCAGCGCGGGTAACATCCTGGTCGCGACCTTGTTCTTCAGCAAGAAAGAGTCTGACTGTATCGAGCAGGTGCACAGAATCGAGTATCCGGTAGCCTTTAACGAAGCCCTGTGTCTGGTACTGCTGTTCGTCGGTCTGAACTTCTCCGGCCCGGCAGCGCAGGCCGCCACTGCCGCCATCACCACAGGTGCCTGGGCTGGTGTGTTCTGGATTGGCGTTGTCGGTTTGGGTCTGGCGGTGCCGGTACTGGCTTCCACGCTGGCCCCCAAGTCCTGGAAACACAGCAAAGGCTTTTTGATTGCGGTATCCAGCTGCACCATCCTTGGGGTACTGGCACTGCGTCACTTCGTGGTGTACGCCGGCCAGAGCTACATCAGCTGATTGCGGATACATTCACTCCCGCAATCATCCGACATCAAACTCATGACATGAAAAAGGGGCGCCAATTGGCGCCCCTTTGCTATTCACTTACCGTTCAATACACTTGTCTATACAAGCTATGCAAACGTCCGTGCAGGATTAGAACTTGTAGCTGGCCTGTACACCAAACAGCAGCAAATCACCGCTGGTGCTGCCCATAAAGGCGCCACCAAACAGTGCTGAAGACTTGTCAGACTCAATACCCGGACGTGGTTCAGTCACAGGTGACTCGTCAGCCAGAATGTAAGTCACACCGGCATCCAGCGTTAGGTTGTTGCTGTACTTGTAGCCATAACCCAGGCTGAACCAGTATCTGTCCATTTCAGGAATGGTCAGAGTACGGTTGGCATCGGTAACCGCGGACTTGTCATAAGCCACACCAGCGCGCAGTACCGACTGATCATCCAGCTGATAAGTACCGCCAATGGCGAAGCGGTAGTTGTCACGCCAATTTTCCTGCTTCACCAGCTGGTTTGGGGCCGCAACCAGATAAGGGATTTCCGCTTCCAGCTTCTCGAACGAACTCCAGTCAGTCCAGTTGATGCTGGCATGCATGGCAAACTTGTCAGTCAGCTGATGGAAAGAGGCGATTTCTGCCGTGGCAGGCAGAGTCAGCTCCATACTGCCGGCGTATTCCGCCTGTGGAGCCAGACCCATTTTGACTGCCGCCAGATTGAAGGCAAAACCCTTGGCATGACCTTCCAGATCCAGATCCACCGCTGAGCGATAGTTCACACCGATACGGTTATCGGCATTAATCTGCCAGGCACCGCCCAGCTGCCAGCCCCAGGCGATATCATCACCCTTCATATATTTCAGAGTGTCACCAGTCTGTACACCAAACATGGGCACATCAGCGCTGCTCTTGGCACCTATGCTGCCTTCACCCAGTACCATACGGACACCGGCGCCAACACTGAACTGGTCATTGATGCGGTAAGCAATGTTGGGGTTGATTTCCATGGTGGTCACCGCAGCTTCGTTGCCGAACTGAGTGCCTTTGAAGCTATCTTCCAACTCAGTGGCCATACCAAAGTTGGTGGCCAGCGCCAGACCCAGATACAGATCATCATTCAGCTGATGACTCAGGTAGAAGTTAGGCACAAAAGCCGCGTCAGCAATATCATTGGCCTGAGTGGCAACAGGTGCAGCCAATGGCTTGCCAGTCATATCGACAGCCACAGTATGACCTTCAATATCAATGTTAGGCATCACCAGAATGCCACCGGCAGATACCTGAGTACCCTTGAGATAGGTCAACATGGCTGGGTTACGGAACTGAGCCGCGGCGTTATCGGCCATGGCCGCTTCACCGGCGTAAGCACGACCTAAACCTGTTGCTGAATACTCAGCCAACTGAAAACCGGCAGCCTGAACCTGAGCCGTCATCCCCAAAAGTGCCGAAGTCACGGCAAGAGTCAATGTACGCTGTTTCATTGTTATTCTCTGATTATCTGTGATCAGTAAATAGAGTATGCACTCTAAAATTTAGTCAGGCAGTGTACTCATGCAGCATCTTTTTGCAATAACCCAACCCAAAACAGCATATTTATCCGCAAAAGATGCAGTCGATACATATCAATGTGAGCAATATCACCATAAACATCATTTTCACTGCGAACAAAAAGCCTGAAAGATTCGCTGAACACTATCATGCAAAAAATAATTTTTAGATATTTTCGTTTAAATACAAATAAATAAAAAAGCCATAAGGCATGAACATGCGTTATCTTTTTTACCAACCAATCATCAGCACATTTCACTAACATGTGTACATAATATGAATTTCGCTTCGACCAAAAAATCAAAATAAACATATTATTCAAATACATATAAATCGGCGCGCATCAGAAAAAGCAAAAGGCGACATAAGCAAATGCTTATGCCGCCTTTTCGGCTAACACTCACGGTACATGTGTACGCTGTATTTACTGCACTATGATCTCGATTGGTGTCATGGGTATATCGTTATTGACGCCACGGGGGAATGTCAGCTTCGAAAACCGCAATCTCAGCATCATGCTCCAGCGTCAGCCCTATGGCATCCAGTCCCTTAAGTAACTTATGACGCGCCGATGGGGCAATCTCGAACATAAACTCACTGCCCGAGGGTGAAGTGACCTTTTGCTTGTCCAGATCCACAGTCACGGCGGCACCTTCCACCGCCATCACTTCATCCATCAGCTGCTGCACCTGGGCCTCTGCCAATCTCACCGGCAACAGGCCATTGTTGATGGCATTGCCGTAAAAGATATCGGCAAAACTCGATGCAATAATCACCCTCAGCCCAAAGTCCGCCAGTGCCCAGGGCGCATGTTCGCGGCTGGAGCCACAACCAAAGTTTTCCCGGGCAATCAGAATCGAAGCACCAGCAAATCTCGGCTTATTCAGCACAAACTCAGGATTGGGCTTAAGTCCGGCCTCATCCAGATAGCGCCAGTCATGAAACAGGTGCACACCAAAACCATCACGGGTCACCTTGGACAGAAACTGCTTGGGGATAATTTGGTCGGTATCCACATTGGCGTTATCCAATACCACGGCCAGACCTATATGTTGGGTAAATGCCTGCATGCTTATGCCTCCCTGCTGTCTGCTGGAACCACGCCACGAATATCCACAAAATGACCGGCAATCGCAGCCGCCGCGGCCATGGCCGGGCTCACCAGATGGGTACGGCTGCCCCGTCCCTGGCGTCCCTCAAAGTTACGGTTACTGGTAGAGGCGCAGCGATCGCCCGGCTCCAGCCTGTCATCATTCATCGCCAGACACATGGAGCAGCCCGGCAAACGCCACTCAAAACCCGCCTCGATAAACAGCTTATCCAGCCCTTCTGCTTCGGCCTGCAGCTTCACCTGCCCCGAGCCTGGCACCACTATGGCAGTGACGCCATCGGCCACTTTGCCACCACGGATCTGGGCCGCTGCTGAGCGCAGATCTTCAATGCGGGAGTTGGTACAGGAGCCGATAAATACTTTGTTGATACTGACATCAGTCATCCGCACGCCAGGCTCCAGCCCTATGTATTTCAGTGCCTTTTCCATGGAATCACGCACCGAAGCGTCGGTCTCGTCGGCGGGATTGGGCACCGGCTGATCTATGGCCACCACCTGTCCCGGGTTAGTGCCCCAGGTCAGCTGCGGCGCAATCTCGGCACCATTGAGCACCACCTCAGCATCAAACGCAGCGCCTTCATCGGTGGCCAGCTGTTGCCAGGCGATGACGGCCTGCTGCCAGGCATCGCCTTTGGGAGCAAACTCGCGGCCTTCCAGATAGGCGATGGTCTTGGCGTCCGGCGCCACCAGCCCGGCCTTGGCGCCCATCTCAATCGCCATGTTACACAGGGTCATGCGCCCTTCCATCGACAGATCGCGAATGGCCTCGCCGCAAAACTCCACCACATGGCCGGTACCGCCATCCATGCCAATCCGGCCAATAATGGCCAGCACTATGTCTTTGGCAGTGATCCCGGCGCCGACTTTACCCTTGACCTCAATCTTCATGGTTTTGGCCTTGAGCTGGCGCAGCGTCTGGGTCGCCAGCACATGCTCCACTTCCGAGGTGCCGATCCCAAAGGCCAGGGCACCAAAAGCGCCGTGAGTGGCAGTGTGGGAATCGCCGCACACAATTACCGTGCCCGGCAGGGTGATCCCCAGCTCAGGCCCCATCACATGCACTATGCCCTGATTGGGATGGTGAATGTCATACAGGCGGATACCGAAGTCTTTGCAGTTTTGTGCCAGGGTTTCCACCTGAGTGCGCGCCATCGGGCTTAATGCATCCAGACTGGCGCTCTTGGTGGAGGTGTTGTGATCCATGGTGGCAAAGGTCTTTTGCGGTGCGCGCACCGGCCGACCGGCTGTTTTCAGACCGCTGAAGGCCTGCGGTGAGGTCACTTCATGCACCAGATGCCGGTCTACATACAGAATAGGGGCCTCTCCCTGTGGCTCGACGACCACATGACTGTCCCATATCTTTTCATACAGGGTTCTGGCTGGCGGATTGCCAGTGGATTGATTGGTGGCAGTCATCAGATCCCCTCCGCAATAGCATTGGCAATAAAGTCGCCCATTTCGGCAGTGGTCTTGGCCTGCGCCCTATTGGTGGCCAGCTCGCCGGTGAGGAAGCCTTCCGACAAGGCTTTACCCACGGCGCGCTCAATGGCGGCAGCGGCTTCTTCCTGCTTCAGACTGTGGCGCAACATCAGAGCAGCCGACAGGATCTGGGCAATCGGGTTGGCTATGCCTTTACCAGCGATATCCGGCGCACTGCCACCGGCGGGCTCATACAGACCAAAACCCGAGGCATTCATGCTGGCAGAAGATAACAGCCCCATGGAGCCGGTCAGCATGGCCAGCTCGTCAGAGATGATGTCGCCAAACAGGTTGGAGCACAGCATGACGTCGAACTCATCGGGGCGACGCAGCAGCTGCATGGTGGCATTGTCGATATAGATATGCTCAAGCGTGACATCCGGGAAGTCTTTGGCAACCTCTTCCACCACTTCACGCCACAGCACTGAGCAGGCCAGCACATTGGCTTTATCCACTGAGGTGACCTTGCCTTTGCGGCCACGGGCGGTTTCAAACGCGATACGGGCGATGCGGCGGATCTCCATGCGGCTGTATCTCATGGTGTCGAACGCTTCTTCTGCTTCGCCCTCGCCCTGACGGCCTTTGGGTTTGCCAAAGTAGATCCCGCCGGTGAGTTCACGGACACACACCACATCAAAACCACGGGCAGAGATGTCGGCGCGCAACGGGCTTAAATGCTCAAGCCCGTCATGCAATCTGGCAGGGCGCAGGTTACAGAACAGACCAAAGTGGGCCCGCAGCGGCAGCAAGGCACCACGCTCTGGCTGACTGTCAGGAGGCAATTTTTCCCACTTGGGGCCGCCCACTGAACCAAACAAAATGGCATCGGCCGCTTCACAGCCTTTCAATGTTGCTTCCGGCAGAGGGCAGCCATGGTTGTCGATGGCGATACCACCGATATCGTATTCGCTGTACTCCATGCTGAGATTGAATCTGTGCTCAACCGCCGCCAGCACCTTGCGCGCCTGCGCCATCACTTCCGGACCAATGCCATCCCCGGCCAATACTGCGATTTGGTAACTCATACTCCACCTAACTCCCTAGCTTTTTGAATTTCTTGTTTTTTGTCCGCCACCTCATCAGCCCGGCGCACCAGATTCATCACATGTACCAGGGCTCTGGCCGAAGCCTCCACCACATCAGTGGCCAGCCCCACGCCATGGAAATTACGGCCCTGATAACGGGCGGTAATATCCACCTGTCCCAGTGCATTCTGGCCCTCGCCTTTGGCACCGAGCTTGTAAGACGCGATATCGATTTTGCGGTGCGTCGCCCGGGCAATGGCGTTGTAAGCCGCATCTACCGGGCCGTTGCCGGTTGCCGCTTCGGTTACCTTTTCGCCGCCGATTTCCAGCCGCACTGTGGCCGTCGCTTCCCCCTCTTTGGAGTCAGAATGGATGATCAGTTGCTTGAGACGATAATGATCATCTTCCCGGCGCTGCGCCTTGATGAACACCAGCGCTTCCAGGTCATAGTCAAATACCTGGCCTTTCTTGTCCGCCAACTTGAGGAAGGCTTTGTACAGCGAGTCCATGTCGTAATCCTGCTCGCTGTAGCCCATCTCACTCATGCGATGCTTGATCACATGGCGGCCTGAGCGGGATGTCATGTTCAGATTGTTACGGGTCAGGCCAATACTTTCCGGTGTCATGATTTCATAGGTGTTTTGCGCCTTGAGCATGCCATCCTGATGAATACCGGAAGAATGACTGAAGGCATTGGTGCCGACGATTGCCTTGTTGGCCTGCACTGGCATATTGCACAGCTGACTGACCAGTGCCGAAGTACGGTGAATTTCTTTAGCATTGATATTGGTTTCCAGCCCCAGCAGATGCCTGCGGGTGGCCAGGATCATGGCGACTTCTTCCAGCGAGCAGTTGCCGGCACGCTCGCCTATGCCATTGACGGTACATTCGATCTGACGGGCCCCCTGCTGCACCGCGGTAATGGAGTTAGCCACCGACAGGCCCAGATCATCATGGCAGTGCACTGAGATCACCGCCTCGTCAATATTGGGTACGCGGTTGAACAGGGTCTGAATAATGCCGCCAAATTCACTGGGCACTGTGTAACCCACGGTATCGGGAATATTGATGGTGCGGGCACCGGCCTTAATGGCCGCTTCCACCATGCGGCACAGATTATCTATGGGGGTACGGCCGGCATCCTCGCAGGAAAACTCCACATCATCGGTAAAACGACGGGCGTATTTGACTGCACCGACCGCCATCTCCAGCACATCATCAAAAGAGCGCTTGAGCTTGCTCTGTACATGGATATCCGAGGTGGAAATAAAGGTATGAATACGGAACTGCTCGGCGACGCTCAGCGCCTGCGCGGCGGCATCGATATCCTTCTCCAGCGCCCGCGACAGGGCGCATACCCGGCTGTTTTTAATGGTGCGTGCAATGGTCTGTACCGACTCAAAATCACCGGGCGAGGATACCGGGAAGCCCACTTCCATCACATCCACCCCCAGTCGCTCCAGGGCCATGGCAATCTGCAGTTTTTCCTTCACCGACAAACTGGCGGCCAACGCCTGCTCGCCATCTCTCAATGTGGTATCAAAAATTATTACTCTGTCAGACATCATCCTTCTCCGCAGCCCTGTTTGCTCCCGTTGAAAGGAGCCCCAAAAAAAACCCCGCGACTGTTGCGCGGGGTGATGGAATTCGGGTGTTAACTCAAAACCATGTCTAAACCTTCCGCGCACCAGGTGCCAGAATCAATAGGTTTAGTAGCAGTCGAGCTGAATAGTGACTCATGGTTTTACAATAAAATCTCAAGGTTCAATAAATGTTAACGGGTAACTTTTAACCTGCTGACGTTTAGGGTGTCAACCAAATTTTGCTCAAGTTGCAGAAACTTTGGTCGCATTTAACAGTGGGCGCCGACAGCGTATCCGGGGTATTCAGAAGATGCGACCGTTACTATCGATGCACAAATCACTCAATTATTGTTACCATCGTATTAAACTTTATCAGCACTTTACCCTTGCGGAGCGTTAAATGGATTTATACGCCTTCATGTTGGGGGTTACCCTGAGCCTGACCGGCTTGGGCGCCCAGGCAGCACTGAGCCAGATGGATCAGCTCAACGGGTTGGTTTACCAGGCGCCGGCATCAGCACAACAGCAGATTGCCGATTTGGAGAACCAACTCAGTCCGGATTCCCCGGCAACCCACACCCTGAGACTGCAGATGTTGAAATGCCAGCTGCTTATTCAGCATGGCGAGTATCAGGCTGCAATTCAGCTGGCTTCGGTCGGCCGGGTCGATGCCAGGAAGCTCGGCCTCGAGCAGGCTATGCCCTATTTCACTGCCTGCGAGGCAGAAGGGCATGTCAACATGGGAGATCTGAAGTCGGCGCTGCCACTAATGGAAAATGGCATCAACCAGGCAAAACAGCTGAAGCAACCACAGGCTCTGGTTAATCTGCTGCGTCTGCGTGGCCAGCTGGACACCGACGGTGAAAACTACCTGCAGGCTATGGAAGACTTGCGCCTGGCATTGGATGTTACCGATGAGATGCAACAACAGTCACTCAATTGGATTTGGCCACCACATGCCTACCTGCTCGGCGCCATGGGGAATCTGCTGTACGCCAGTGGTGACTTGCTGCAGGCCGTGCAGTATGCCTATCAGGCTCTGGAGCAGGACGATGCCCAGGGTAAGGTCAGACACATCCTGTTGCTTAACGCCGCCAGAATCTTGCGGGATACCGGTGATTTCAGCGCCAGTGACCAACTGCTGAACGCCGGAATAGAATCCCTGCAAACCCTCACTACCCCACTCGAGCAGGCATACAGTTACGCCATCATTGCATCGATTGAAATCGAAAAAGGGAACCTGCAACAGGCAGAAAACTACGCTCACAGCAGTCTGGAAATTTTCACCCAATACCGGCACCGGCTCAGCATAATGCAGACCAACCGGTTGCTGGCGAGCATCAGGTTTGCCGCCGGAGACACTCAGACCGCGCTCGAATATACCCAGGCGGCCATCAACACCGCCCAGCAGCTGGGACAGCAGGGATATCTGCAAAAACTGTATCTGGAGCTAAGCGACTTCTACCAAGGCAAGGCCGACTATCGTCTTGCCTATGATTATCTGCAGCTGGCATACAAGGCCGCGGGCAAAGCCAACAAGCACCTGGCCGATATCCGCTTTGTACAATACAAAGCCAGACTTGGCTGGGATCGTCAGCCAGACACAGGTTTGGTGACTGAGTCAGGTCTGGGCGTGCCTGTTGGCTGGTTGTTGCTGTTGGTGATACTTGGCGTGATGCTGCCTGCCAGTTGCCTGTATTTGCTTATCCATCGCAAGCAGAAAAGCAGCACTGAGCAGCAGATCAGCAGCAGGACTCCCATTCAGTATCAGGTGTTGGAACTGGCAATGAATAATGCCAAGCGTGCTCAGTATCCACTGGCAATTCTGGTGTTTGGTATCAGTCCCACACTCAGGGAAGATATGCCTGAGCTGGAGGAAAAAATCATCACTAAGCTCAGAGAGCAGGATAAGCTGGTATACCTGACTCCAGAGTCATTAATGTTAATCCTGCCTGGGACCTCACAAACCGGTGCGCAGCAGGTCATGGAGCAGCTACTGGAACGGATCCGGCCTTGGCACCGGCACGCTATGGTCAGCGTTGGGATTGCGGCCATGCAGCAATTCGATACGGCCACATCGCTGGTCAAACGCGCCTTTGCCAGTCAGGCCTCGAGACAAAAAAGCAAAGAGGCAAAACTGTTTCAGATGACCGCCCGGGGTTAACCCCGGGTCAGGAAAGCTTCAATCTCGTCCAAAAATGCGTTGCCAAACTTCTCCAGCTTACGCTCGCCGACGCCGTTGACAGCCAGCATCTCAGCCTCCGTGGTGGGCATCATGGCCGCCATTTCAGCCAGGGATGCATCATTGAAGACCAGATACGGTGGAATGTCGTGCTCTTCAGCCAGCGACCGGCGCAGCACCTTAAGACGGGCAAACAATTTGCGGTCGTAATTCATTGGCACCCGGGTGCTGTTGCGACGGCGGGTGGTGACAGGTATGGCAATGCGAGGCTCCGCCAGCATCAAGGCAACCTCACCTTTGAGAATTGGTCTGGCGGCGGGATTCAGGCGCACCCGACTGCCGCGGGTAATGTCCTGACTGGCCAATCCCAGATGAATTAGCTGACGGCAAACACTGAGCCAATGTTCATGGCTCTTGTCTTTGCCTATGCCCCAGGTGGACAACTTGTCATGCCCCCGGTCAACAACGCCGGCGGCCTTGGAGCCTCTCAGCACTTCGATCAAATGATTGATGCCAAAGCCCTGATTCAGGCGATAAATACAGGACAACACTTTCTGAGCATCCTGAGTCCCGTCGTATTGCTTGGGGGGATCGAGGCAGATATCGCAGTTACCGCAGGGCTGACTGGCACTCTCATCAAAATAATGCAGCAGCACCTGCCTCCGGCAGGTCTGAGCTTCGGCAAACGCCGCCATAGAGTTGAGCTTATGATGCTCAACCTGCTGCTGGGGCCCGGGCTCCTGCTGCTCAATCAAATGCCGGACCCGGCCAATATCGGCAGGATCAAACAGCATAAAAGCCTCGGCCTCCATGCCATCACGCCCGGCGCGACCGGTTTCCTGATAGTAAGCCTCAATACTCTTGGGAATGTCATAGTGCACCACATAACGCACATTGGACTTATTGATGCCCATACCGAATGCCACAGTCGCGACCACAATATCCAGCTGATCATTGATAAAGCGCTCCTGCACACTCGCGCGCTCCTCCTGGGTCATACCGGCATGGTAACCTTCAGCGCGATACCCCTGTAACCGCAGGCGTTGCGCCACTTCATCCACCCGTCGTCGACTGCCGCAGTAAATAATGCCACTGGCACCATTCTGCGACTCAATAAACTGGCGTAACTGATTAGCTGCATTTAACTTTTCCGCCACTGTGTAACGAATATTGGGGCGGTCAAAACTGGACAGCAGCACATAAGGCTGAATGCCAAGCCGGTCACAGATATCTTTGCGGGTCGCTTGATCCGCAGTGGCAGTCAGGGCCATCAAAGGGATCTGCGGAAAGTCCTGCTTGAGTCGTCCCAATGCCGCGTATTCAGGACGGAAGTCATGCCCCCACTGACTGATACAGTGGGCTTCATCAATGGCAAACAGACTGACATTCAGTGATTGCAGCCGCTCCATAAAATCACCGCCAAGCAAACGCTCCGGTGATACATACAACAGCTTGATTTCGCCCATTCTCAGCTGACGATAGATTTCCAGCGCCTGCTCTCTGGGCAAAGTGGAATTGAGGAATGCAGCGGACACCCCGGTTTGCGTCAAACTGTCGACCTGATCTTTCATCAGGGAAATCAGCGGCGAGACCACCACGGTAAGACCGGGCAACATCAAAGCCGGGAGTTGATAGCAAAGACTCTTGCCACCTCCGGTGGGCATGATCACCAGACAGTCCTGACCGTGACAAATACGCTCGATAACATCCTGCTGCCCCTCACGAAATGCCCGGTAACCAAATACCTGCTGCAAACAGCCAAGATAGGGATCCAAAGGAGACTTGAGTGTGCTTTCTTGCATGCTGACCCTGAAAAACAACCCCGAAAAAAGACAGAGAAAGTGAAACCAGCCCCGGTGCCAACGGCACATGCGGCAAGTCGCGGCTGTCAAAGCGCTCTATTCTACCCGCATGGCGAATAAAATGCAGGCACAGCTGTGGTTGTTTTCATCAGTGCCTGCTGAATCAACAAATTGCAAACTCGCCTTGTTCAGCGATAGAGTAAAGACTCAAACACCACAGTCATTTGCACAGGCTGTGGGTAGCGCGCCATTGTGTACTCAGGAAAGGAACTCATGTCACATCCCAGCACAGACCAGATACAGGAACGTGCTTTGGCCATGGTGGCCGAAGTGTTCGATCAACATATCCCCTTTCACAAACTGCTGGGACTGCGTATCGACAGATACGATTTGCAAGGCGTTGAAGTACGGATCACCATGAAACCTGAACTCATCGGCAATATCCACCAGCAGATTTTGCACGGCGGCGTGACCGCGACTGTGCTTGATGTCGTCGGAGGACTCACGGCATTTGCCGGACTGGTGGCCAGCCGGGATGACTGGCAGGAAGAGGAATTGAAAAGTAGGCTGATGACCCTGGGCACCATAGATATGCGGGTGGATTACCTCAGACCGGGCAGAGGTAACATCTTCACAGGTACCGGTCAGGTGATTCGCTCTGGTAACAAAGTATCAGTGTGCAGAATGGAGTTACATAATGAACAGGGTGAGCATATCGCTTTCGGTACAGGGACCTATCTGACCGGCTGATACCGCCGGTTCTGGTTGTATAGACAAGCTGCCTTGCTGTTAGCTGTGCAGGATTCCGGCGGTTTTACTGACATTTCAGACTACAGGCCTTACAATCGCCGGCCCTGACAGACCAATACTGATACCCATGGAAAACACCGAATACCGCAAGGGCGTTATTCTCGCCCTCTGCGCCTACAGCATGTGGGGCTTTGCTCCCCTGTATTTCAAATTACTGGACCAGGTTTCTGCCACTGAAATCCTGCTGCATCGCATCATCTGGTCCTTTGTATTTATGATGATTCTGATGCTGTTTGTTGGCAATTTCAGCAAAGTCCGCGAAATCCTCAAACGCCCCAAACAGCTGGGGATACTTTGTATAACGTCAGTGCTTATCGCGGGCAACTGGCTGCTGTTTATCTGGGCCGTCAACAATGATCACATGCTTGATGCCAGCCTGGGCTATTACATCAATCCACTGTTCAACGTCATGCTGGGTATGGTGTTTTTGGGTGAGCGTCTGCGCAAACTGCAGTGGGTCGCTGTCAGTCTGGCCGCCATCGGCGTACTCATCCAGATTGTCTCCTTTGGCTCAGTACCCGTTGTTTCCATCGGCCTGGCCACCTCGTTTGGGTTGTATGCCCTGCTGCGCAAGAAGGTCAATATTGACGCCCAAAGTGGTCTGCTGCTGGAAACGGCACTGCTGGTACCTCTGGCCCTGGCCTACATGCTGTGGATGCCACAGGAAGCTGGAGCCAACATGCTGACCAACAGCATGGATATGAATTTACTGCTGATGGCGGCAGGCATTGTCACCTCAGTGCCGCTGCTGTGCTTTGCCGGCGCCGCCATACGTATTCCTTTAACCATTCTGGGATTTTTTCAGTACATCGGCCCCAGCATCATGTTTCTACTGGCAATTACCCTGTTTGGCGAGCCCTTCGACATGGAAAAGAGCATCACCTTCGGCTTTATCTGGCTGGCGCTGATCGCATTCACAACAGACATGGTTTATAAACGCCGGCGGGAAATGAAAACGGCCCGCGCCTGATTGCGGGTTGTATATCCCTCACCAGGCTGGGCTCAATTGAGCTTGGGCTGCGCGGCAGTCATTAACCTTTGATGCCGGAAAGCAACAAGGGAGCCAACGGCTCCCTTGTGATTTTGGGTGAAGCAAAACGAAGCATGGTTACAATGCGGCAATCAAGCGCTCGGCATCTGAGGTACTGACAATGATGACATACCCTTTGTGAGTCGGGATCAGTACCTGCGTACCTGTGCCTACCGCCATCAGCGCTTTCTGACCGTCATCCAGCCTGAACCAACCCAGCTGAAACCCCGGCATGCCCATGCCATTGGTGCGCAAGTCCGGCTTCAGACCCGGCTCCTCATTCAGATTAATCTCTCTGACACCACCGGCAATCAGCTCACTGCGCGCCAAGGTCTCGCCATAAAAAGGCACATCCAGACGGAACTGAGTCATATTCAGGCTCACTTCGGCGCTTTGGGCTTTGTACCAAGCCCATGAAAATATCAGAGTTAATCCCAGCACCAGAACAACAGAGATGGATTTGGCGGCAGCAGGCAATGGTTTACGCCACAGAAATACAGCAATCACCACCATCACCAGAGTCAACACCAAAAAACTCAGATTGCCGCTGCTGCCCAAACCAACGATATCGAAATGCTGCTCGTGCATACCTGTATTCCTGTATAGAAAACCACCAGGCATCCAGAGTCACATATCGAGACATATTATGTCAATCAGTTGATCACATCCTTCAACTCCAGCATCAGGATCTTGGATTTGCGCTGGTAGTTGTACAGTTGCTTCTTCTTGGTTGGTAGGGCGTCAACATCCACTATGTTGAAGCCATGTTCCAAAAACCAGTGAATACTGCGGGTGGTCAGTGCAAACAGCCGATCATAACCGCGTCCCTTGGCCTGACCAATGATGTGACGCAGCAGCAAACTGCCGCGATCGGCATCACGGTAGTCAGGATGCACCACCAAACAGGCGAATTCACCGGCGTTGTCTTCTTCAAAGGGATACAGGGCAGCGCAGCCGATGATCAGGCTGTCACGCTCAACCACCATAAACTGCTCAATCTCCATTTCCAGTTGCTCGCGTGAGCGACGCACCAGAATGCCCTGCTCTTCCAACGGACGGATAAGGTTCAGCACCCCGCCGATATCAGCAATGCTGGCACGTCGCAGGCGCTCGGCACTCTCGGTCACTATCTGGGTACCTATGCCATCACGGGTAAACAGCTCCTGCAACAGCGCACCATCCTGTAAATGGCTGATCAGGTGACATCTGGGAACCCCACGACGGCAAGCTTCCACGCAGGCTTCCACAAAGGCTTTTGAGGCCGGACAGATTTGCTCACCGTGCTGAGTCAGATAACTAAGGGCTTCACCCGGCAGGATTTCACTGATCACCGAACCATCCTCATCCAGCAGACCGTGTTGATGGCTGAAACCAATGATTTTGTCCGCCTTGAGGCGAATGGCAATTTGCGTCGCCACCTCTTCGGCGGTCAGATTGAAGCTTTCGCCGGTCACGGAAACTGCCACCGGCCCAACCAGTACGATGCAATCTTTCGCCAACTGCTGCTGCAACCCTTCCACATCAATACGACGCACCCGACCGGACAGGCAATAGTCCACGCCTTCATCCACTCCCAAGGGCTGAGCGATAACGAAGTTACCGCTGACCACATTGATATTGGCTCCCTGCATCGGCGTATTGGATAGTCCCATGGACAGACGGGCCATAATATCGAATTGCAGTGAGCCGCTGACCTGGCGGATGACTTTCAGGCTGGGCTCATCGGTGATCCGCACGCCATGATGAAATACCGCCTCCAGCCCGCGAGCTGCCAATTCAGCATCGATTTGCGGTCTGGCACCGTGCACCAGCACCAACTTGATCCCCAGACTGTGCAGCAGCGCAACATCATTGATGATGGCGCGATACTCCCCATCCTGAATGGCCTCACCACCCAGCATAATGACAAAAGTCTTGCCTCTGTGGGCATTTACATAGGGCGCGGAGTGACGAAAGCTGTCAATCAACTGCGCAGTTGCGGCGTTCAAGGGCATACCTCACATGGAATAAATACAAATTCATTACACGCGAATAATAGTGCATCAAAATTCACATAAAAAGCATTTATTTGCACATATAGAGAATTTTTTGATTGCAATCAGATAACCTGGAATGACGGCAGCCAAATTAAGCCCAAAAAAAAGCCCCCTCAGTTGAGGGGGCTTTCAAGAAACGCTATAGAATCAATTACTTGATCTTGGCTTCTTTGTAGATAACATGCTGACGGATCACAGGATCAAACTTCTTGATCTCCATCTTTTCTGGCATGTTACGCTTGTTCTTGTCAGTAGTGTAGAAGTGACCAGTCTTGGCAGATGATACCAGCTTGATCTTCTCGCGGTTACCTTTAGCTTTAGCCATGATCTATTACACCTTCTCGCCACGGGCACGAAGTTCAGCAACAACTACTTCGATACCTTTCTTATCGATGATACGCATACCTTTAGTGGAAACACGCAGCTGTACAAAGCGCTTTTCAGTTTCCAACCAGAAACGGTGGTTCTGCAGGTTAGGTAAAAAACGACGACGGGTCGCGTTTTTTGCGTGCGAACGGTTGTTACCAACCATTGGTCGCTTGCCAGTTACTTGGCATACTCTTGACATGTCAATCTTCTCCAAAAAACAATTTTAACGCTCGAGCATTAATGTGCCTCGTATGGCCGTCGCCCGAGGCACACGAAGGGCGCATTTTATACAGGATTGCAGGGGAAAGATCAAGCGGTGATTAAGTAATCCACCCTCGTTCCGCGAAGGATACAATCTCGCGATCCCCTACTACCATATGATCCAGCAAGGATACGTCTATGGTTGCCAACGCATTTTTCAATCGCTCAGTAATTCGCCTGTCAGCCTGACTGGGCTCGGCGATACCAGACGGATGATTGTGGCAAACAATGACGGCAGCCGCATTGTTCTCCAGCACCAGAGACACCACTTCGCGTGGATAAACCGACGCAGAATCTATGGTTCCCCGGAATAATTCAACGAATTGAATCACCCTGTGCTGACTGTCCAGTAGCAAAATGGCAAACACTTCATAAGGCCTGTCTGCCAACTGCGTCATCAGATAATCCCGGGTTAAATCAGGATTGGTCAACACCTGCCCTCGCAGCAGGTTTTCGCGGGCAATACGGCGCGCAAGTTCTGCGGCCGCCTGAAGCTGCGCGTATTTTACCGATCCCACACCACGAAGTCGACACACCTTCGACTTTGGAGCGCAAAAGAGTGCGCGGATCCCACCAAATTCGGCTAAAAGTCGCCTGCCGAGGGTCACCGCACTCTCTCCCGGCGTACCATTTCGCAGTAAAACTGCCAGCAACTCGGCATCAGACAAGCTGCTGCAACCTTTGGTCAGCAACTTATCCCGCGGGCCTTCTCCTTCCGGCCAATCCTTGATCCCCATGTTCTTTCCCTGTGCGATTAACTCTCACAAGTATGGCCCAGAATTGATTTTGTCAGCCTGCGCTCACCACAGCGGTATCTCGCGCCAGCCTCCAATTCCGTGGCAGCCGGTGCGCAAATGTCACTTTCACGGCAGCAAATGACAATCAAATACATTAAGAACGATATTTGCCTTGCATGAGTTGGTGCGCAAAACAGAGAAATCACGGCTTCCTGAAGTCACACGGATACCTAACCCAAAAGGGAATATGATAAGGTTAGCGCCTCTGGATTGAGCCTTGGACAATAACCGTGAGCCTGAATCACAAGAAAATTCTGCTGGGTATCGGCGGGGGTATCGCCGCCTACAAGAGTGCCGACCTGGTACGCCGCCTTAAAGAGCGCGGCGCCGAAGTGCGGGTCGTAATGACCCAAAGCGCCATGGAATTTATTACACCGCTGACACTGCAGGCACTCAGTGGTCATCCGGTGGCCTCAGATCTGCTGGATCCTGCGGCTGAAGCCGCAATGGGCCACATAGAGCTGGCCCGCTGGGCAGATCTGTTTATCATCGCCCCGGCCACTGCCAATGTGCTGGCCCGAATGCAGGCTGGCATGGCTGACGAGCTGCTGACCACCTGCGCACTGGCAACCGGTTCGCCGGTAGTTGTCTGTCCGGCAATGAATCAGCAGATGTATATACATGCAGCGACTCAACATAACCTCAGGGTATTGGGTGAACGCGGCGTGCATATCTGGGGACCGGACAGCGGCAGCCAGGCCTGCGGCGAAGTGGGCCCTGGACGTATGCTGGAGCCATTGGATATTGCCAAACGTGCAGAAGCCTTCTTTGGTAATAAACCGCTTAAAGGTCAAAAGCTGCTGCTGACCGCCGGCCCCACCCGCGAAGCCATTGACCCGGTGCGTTATATCTCCAACCACAGTTCAGGCAAAATGGGCTTTGCCATCGCTGCCAAAGCCGCCGAGATGGGCGCGCAGGTGACCTTGGTTACCGGCCCGGTGAATCTGCCTACACCCGCAGGCGTACAGCGCATCGATGTGCAATCGGCGCAGCAGATGCTGGAGGCAGTGATGGCTGAAGTCAAAGGTCAGGATATTTTTATCGGCTGCGCCGCCGTGGCCGACTACCGTATCGACAAAATTGCCGATGCCAAGATCAAAAAATCTGCCGAGACCATGCAACTTGCACTGGTGCGCAATCCTGATATCTTAGCGACGGTCGCCGCGCTGGCAGATAAACCTTTCACCGTAGGTTTTGCCGCTGAAACCCATGATGTCGAGCATTACGCCAAAGACAAAATGCAGCGCAAACAACTGGATATGATTGCCGCCAACGATGTCTCCACGCCGGGACAAGGCTTCAACGCCGATACCAACGCACTCAAAGTCTTCTGGCCAGAAGGCTGTGAAGAGCTGCCTGCGACCGATAAGCACACTCTTGCCGGGCAACTGCTCGGTGTGATCGCCAGAGTTAAAGAAGCACGATGAAAACACCTATTGAACTGAAAATCCTCGATTCCCGTATCGGCTCAGAATTCCCGTTGCCAGCCTATGCCACCCCAGGCAGTGCTGGCATGGATCTGCGCGCCATGACAGACACAGCGCTGACCATAGCGCCGGGTGAAACTGTGCTGATCCCAACCGGCATCGCCGTCCATGTTGCCGATCCTGCTCTGGCAGCCGTCATTCTGCCCCGCTCTGGCCTGGGCCATAAGCACGGTATCGTGCTGGGTAATCTGGTTGGCCTTATCGATTCTGATTATCAGGGCCCGCTGATGGTGTCCTGCTGGAACCGCAGCAGTGAACCTTTCACCATTGAAATCGGCGACCGCTTGGCACAACTGGTTTTCGTACCCGTAGTACAGGCAGAATTCCGTCTGGTGGATGAATTTGCCAGCTCAGATCGTGGCGAAGGTGGATTCGGTCACTCAGGAACCAAATAAGCACTCAGGTTCCCAATAATAATACCCAGCCCCAGGTTGACCTGCGCCGGTGCGATGCCATTGCATCGCCCTGAGTGGCGGCAGGAAACGAAGTTGGAAGCTGACAAAAGTTGTAATTGAGCGAAGGATACTGCAATGGCCGTAAGCCAAAAAATCAACCGGCGTGAACATATTCTCCAGTGCCTGGCCCAGATGCTGGAGACCAATCCGGGAGAACGTATCACCACCAAAAAACTGGCTGCCGAAGTCGGCGTTTCCGAGGCGGCGCTGTACCGTCACTTTCCCAGCAAAGCACGTATGTTCGAAGGGCTAATTGACTTTATTGAAGACTCGCTGCTGACCCGCATCAACCTCATCATGGATGAAGAAAAAGACACCATGCGCCGCTGCCAGTTGACCCTGCAACTGCTGCTGGTGTTTGCCGAACGCAACCCGGGCATCTCCCGGGTGCTGAATGGTGATGCTCTGCTGGGTGAAAACGAGCGTCTGCGCAGCCGCATCAGCAACTTGTTTGCCAAAATCGAAACCCAGCTCAAGCAGATCCTGCGTGAAAAGACCCTGCGCGAAGGCAAGGGCTTCAATCTGGATGAAGCGATTCTGGCCAACCTGCTGCTGGCCGTGGCTGAAGGCCGTGTTGCGCAATTTGTGCGCAGCGAGTTTAAACTCAAGCCAACCGACCATTTTGAACAGCAATGGACCTTTATCCAGCAGCAACTGCTGCAAAGCTGATCCATACCGGCATCGGTGAATTTGCACCGATGCCCACTCCCCAACCCGTCAGTTCCTTAGCCATTCAGCCACCCCGATCTGCCCTAGTGTTCCACAGCCTTGCGTGCCCCTCAACGTCTGCCATATCGTCCCCGCATCAAAGCACAATCGCGTTACTGTCAGCATGGCTGCTGCCCTTGGTATTAATATTTGATTCATGGCACAGGCACAAATCACTACCTTTATCCTATTGCTACAAAAGTTGCATTTTTGTTTTTTATGAATAAAGTGTCTGCAGCAAGACGCAATTCATAAACCAAGGATATGGTATGAAAATCTCCTCTATTTCCATCGCAGCTCTGATGCTGCTGGGTAGCAATACCACTTTCGCAGCCAATGACAACAGTGAAACCAATGCGAAATTGGCGCAACACTTCGCCAAAGGTAGTGAATTCTTTAACCCCAAAATCTCCCCTGGCGGAGACTATTTGGGGGTCGAGTCAAAACTCGAAGGCAAAGATGTGCTGCTCATTCTCGATTTACAAACCCTAAAACCCAAACACGCCGTCCACTTTGGTGAGCGTGGCCAAATCGGCGATTTTTACTGGGTCAACGATGAACGAGTGGTGGTCACCAAAGAGTACCTGAAAGGCTGGAGCGATCATCCTCTGTACTATGGGGAGATGATGGCCACCAATGTCGACGGTTCCCGCTCTGAGTATTTATTTGGATATAACAATAAAAATCAGCAAATTGGCTCAAATATCAAGCGTTCAACGGCCATCAATGCCACTTCATTTATGCTGGACCCACTGCACGACAATCCCGACAAAATGCTGGTTTCAGCGATCCACTGGAGCACCAATTCGCTGGATTTGGAAAAACCTCAGGTGGTGTATGAAGTGGATGTCTACTCAGGCAAACGTAAAAAGGTCACAGTAGGCCCCATTGGGTATACCAGTTTTTTGACCGACCATGATGGCGATGTGCGCTTCGCCATGGGGCGTGACAAAAACTACGACGTCAAAATCTATCGCCGGGAGAACCGCGAGTGGACCGACATTACCAATGTCAGCGGTCTGGATCTGGACGGCCTAACCCCTGTTTCGTTCGCCGAGAATGCTCACAGCATCTATGCCTTGGTCAGTGAGCAGGGCGAGCCCAGACAGATCCGCCATATTGATCTTAAATCCGGCAAGCACACCCCCATAGTGCAGGACGACAAAGTCGAAGCCAGCCAATTCTGGATTGATGGAAACAGCAAGCAACTGTATGCCGTTGAGTTTGCCGCGGGTTATCCAACCTATGCCTTCGTCAATGCAGACAACCCCAAGAGTGAATACCTGAAACAACTGCTGGCCAGCCTGCCCGGCCATCAGGTACGGATTGTCAGTGAAAACCGCAGCAGTGATACCTTTGTGGTGCATGCCTTTAATGACAGAAATCCCGGTGACTTTTATCTGTTCACCACCAAACCGGTCAAACTGCAGTATCTGTTCTCCAGCCGCAGCTGGCTCAACCCTGAGCAAATGGCTGAAGTTAAACCCATTGAATTCAAGAGCCGCGATGGCATGCAGATCAGCGGTTATCTAACCCTGCCCGCCAACACTGAAGCCAAAAACCTGCCTATGGTGGTCGTCCCCCACGGCGGTCCCCATGGCCCCAGAGACTGGTGGATGTTCGACCCGGAAAATCAGTTGCTGGCGCAAAAAGGTTATGCTGTATTACAGGTCAATTTCCGTGGCAGCGGTGGCTTTGGCGACAATTTTGAACATGCCGGTTACCACCAATGGGGCAGTGCTATTCAGCATGACATTATCGATGGCACCCGCTACGTGATTGACCAGGGGATTGCTGATGGCAAGCGTATCTGTATTTCCGGTGGCAGCTTCGGCGGCTACAGCGCACTGCAAAGTGCGATTCTGGAGCCGGATATGTTCAAATGTGCCATCGGTTTTGCCGGGATCTATGACCTGCCTATGATGTATGAAGAAGGAGATGTGCAGGACAGAGCCGCTGGCCGCGCCTATCTGGAGCGGGCCATAGGCACGGATGCAACTGTACTCAAGGCCATGTCGCCCAGTTATAATGCCGACAAACTGAAAGCGGCCATTTTGCTGGTGCATGGCGGTGAAGATGAACGCGCCCCCATTGAGCAATATGAAGCCATGGCCGATGCCCTTAAGAAAGCCAACAAACCGTTCCAGACTCTGGTGATGGACGATGAGGGGCACGGCTTCTACAAGGATGAGCACAGAGCCAAATACTATGCCCAGATGCTCGACTTTCTGCAGCAACACCTGAACTGACCCCCAGGGTCACCCTGCCTGCGGCTACCATTATCAAACCGATTAACCCAAATACCTGACTGGGTTAATCGGTTTTTTTGTTATCCTGAATGTATGAATCTTCCGCAAATCGCGGTATTCTCCCCGTCCCGGTCGGGACTCAGGACTACTCCCGGCAGGCATGATTTATCGCGGAGGTAATATGGCATTAAGTGAAGCGGCATCCAAAGTACAGGCAGCTCTGCTCGAGCGTGGGCTGGAAACCCCCATGACGCAAAATTCCCTGACAGCGGATGAGCGTAAAGTGCAGATTGAACAGCATATGCGCGCGATTCTGGAACTGATGTCATTGGACTTGAGCGACGATAGCCTGGTCGAAACCCCAAGACGGGTCGCCAAAATGTATGTCGATGAAATCTTTTCGGGGCTGGATTACCAAAACTTCCCCAAGATCACTGTGATCGACAACAAGATGCAGTTTGATGAAATGGTACGGGTGCAGGACATCAGCCTCACCAGCACCTGTGAGCATCATCTGGTCACCATAGACGGCACGGCGACTGTGGCCTATCTGCCACGCACCAAGATTATTGGTCTGTCCAAAATCAACCGTATTGTGCGCTTCTTTGCCCAGCGCCCTCAGGTGCAGGAGCGTCTGACCCAACAGGTGCTGGTAGCCCTGCAGACATTGCTGGAAACCAAAGACGTGGCGGTGAAAATCGATGCAGTGCACTACTGCGTGAAATCCCGCGGCGTAATGGATGCCACCAGCTCCACCACCACCACGGCACTGGGCGGCATCTTCAAGTCCAACCCGGCTACCCGCGCCGAGTTTCTGCATCAGTAATTGCCGAAGGGCCATCAACAATAGACATAAAAAAACGCTGCTCATTGGCAGCGTTTTCTGTTTTCAGGCCTGGAGCAGGCCTGCTTGCATGGCTTAAATACCATACTGCTCGCGATAGCCACTTACCGCAGCCAGCTCAGTTTCCATACCTGGCTTTTCCGCCAGATAGGCAATCAGGTCAGCCAGTTTGATAATGGAAATCACCGCGCAGCCATAATCACGCTCCACTTCCTGAATGGCAGACAGCTCGCCCTTGCCTTTCTCCTGACGATCCAGCGCGATCAGTACGCCAGCCAACGTCGCATCGTGGGCTTTGATAATATCCATGGATTCACGAATGGCAGTACCGGCGGTGATCACATCGTCTACCAGCATGACCTTGCCTTTCAGTTCACTGCCAACCAGTGAACCACCTTCACCGTGGTCTTTCTTCTCTTTGCGGTTGAAACAGTAAGGCATGTCTACATCATGATGCTCAGCCAGCGCCACCGTGGTGGTAGTGGCAATCGGGATGCCCTTGTAAGCAGGGCCAAACACCAGATCGTACTCAATGCCTGAATCCACCAGCGCAGCCGCGTAGAAGCGGCCAAGACGCGCCAAATCACGACCTGTATTGAACAGACCAGCGTTAAAGAAGTAAGGACTCTTGCGGCCCGATTTAAGCGTAAATTCGCCAAATCTCAATACCTGACGCTCAAGGGCAAATTCAATAAACTCACGCTGATAGGCTTTCACTTTATTCCTCACTTTATATTTCTTGGGTATTTCTTGGGGGATCGATTGCCACAGTTTGGACACAGCAAGTGCCAAGCCCTGTAACCGGCTTAAAAAAAGGACCCTCGACGGGTCCTCTTTTAAAAATCAATTCAGTGCAGCTTTCTGCACATCGATAATCTCGCGAATGCCGTGCTTGGCCAGCTCCAGCATGGTCAGCAACTCTTCGTGGCTGAATGGCTCGCCTTCGGCAGTGCCCTGCACTTCGATGATCTTGCCGGTTTCGGTCATCACCACGTTCATATCAGTCTCAGCAGCGCTGTCTTCGATATATTCCAGATCGCAAATAGCCTCACCATCGAAAATGCCTACGCTGACCGCAGCGATCAGGAACTTCAGCGGATTGGTTTTCAGCACGCCCTTGTTACGGGCCCAGTTCAGCGCATCCACCAGCGCAACGCAGGCACCGGTAATGGCCGCAGTGCGGGTACCGCCATCGGCCTGGATCACGTCACAGTCGATCACAATGGTGTTTTCGCCCAGCGCCTTCATATCCACCGCGGCGCGCAGCGCACGGCCGATCAGACGCTGGATCTCCTGGGTACGACCGGATTGCTTGCCACGGGCAGCTTCACGATCCATACGGCTGTGGGTAGAACGCGGCAGCATACCGTATTCGGCAGTTACCCAGCCTTGGCCTGAGCCTTTGAGGAATCTTGGTACGCCTTCGGTAAAGCTGGCGGTACACAGCACTTTGGTTTCACCGAACTCAACCAGCACAGAGCCTTCAGCGTGGGCAGTGAAGTTACGGGTGATGGAGATCGGACGAGTCTGAGCCGGAGTTCTGTTACCTGGACGCATGGCAATTCCTGTCTTGATAGCTGTAAACATGCAAATTTGGCTGAGTATTATAGGGAGTTGCAACGCCCGATGCCACGATCCCTTGGCAGAAACCCCAATAGAACACAGCAAACCTGCAAAATAGCAGCGCCAATCACACTCAAGCCACGCCGGTTTAGCCCAACTTCTCACGTATTCCGGCGGATACCCCCCCTGACTGTTCACAGGTTCGCAGCATCCCCATATGGGTATATAATCCTCACCGTCAATCTTCAGAAATTCAGGAACACACATGATCCAAAGCATGACAGCCTATGCCCGTATCGAGTACAAAGCCGATTGGGGCACAGCGTCCTGGGAAATCCGCTCAGTTAACCAGCGTTACCTGGAAACCTACCTGCGATTGCCCGAGCAATTCAGAAGCCTCGAGCCTGTCCTGCGTGACCGCCTGCGCAAACGTCTGCACCGCGGTAAAGTGGAAGTGAACCTGAGAGTGGATCTCGCCGACAAAGCCGGCGCTGAATTGCAGGTCAATCAGGATCTGGCAAGACAACTGCTCGGCGCCGCCAACTGGCTGAAACAGGAAGCAGGCAATGGCGACATTAGCCTGACCGATATTCTGCGCTGGCCCGGCGTAATTGCCACTGCCGAGCAGGACATGGACGCCGTGGCCGCCGAACTGCTGAGCGCCTTTGACAGTGCCCTGAACCAATTTATTGAAGCCCGTGGCCGCGAAGGTGACGCCATCAAAACCATGCTGGCAACCCGCCTGGATGCGGTAACCGAGCAGATCGCCATCGTACGTGAGCACATGCCCAAAGTGATGCAATGGCAACGGGAAAAACTGCACAGCCGTCTGGCGGAAATCCAGGGCGAACTGGATCCAGCCCGTATCGAGCAGGAAATGGTACTGCTGGCGCAAAAGCTGGATGTCGCCGAAGAGATGGATCGCCTTGAAGCCCATGTAGTTGAGGCCCGCCGCATCCTCAAAAAAGGTGGCAGCGAAGGCCGCCGCATGGACTTTATGATGCAGGAGTTCAACCGCGAGTCGAACACCCTGGCCTCCAAGTCCATCAGCACCGAAGTCACCTCAGCCGCCGTTGAGCTGAAAGTGCTGATCGAGCAGATGCGCGAGCAGATCCAAAATATGGAATAAGTCGAACTTATTTCGTAAACACTCAAAAGCCCTGCCTCAGCAGGGCTTTTTTGTGTTCTCGATTAATGTTCAGCTTCAAGATTACATGGCTTGGAACACGCTAAGAGAACATACGGTTCAATTTGTGACTGTCCCCTTTGGCTACTGTGAAATGCTCAATTGAAGATGCCCTGCTACCCATATAAAATTCATTGACTTTATTCAGGATGCAACCAATGTCCGACGACTACTATAACCAACACGCCAAAGCGTTTTTTGACACAACCAAAGACGTCGAAATGACACCTTTGACGTCAAAGTTTTTATCCCTTGTACCCGCTGGCGGTCATATTTTGGATGCGGGTTGCGGTTCAGGCCGGGACAGTAAGTTTTTTAAGGAAATGAGCTTTTCAGTTACAGCCATAGACGCCAGCGAACAGTTAGCAGCCATGGCACAGGAGTATATTGGTCAGCCGGTTGAAGTCTGTCGCTTTATGGATTTCAGCTCAGATGTTCTGTTCGATGGCATTTGGGCCTGTGCCTCACTTTTACATGTCCCAGCCAGTCAACTACCGCAAACCTTTTCCCATCTGGCCAGTATGTTGAAGTCAGGGGCGGCATTTTACTGTTCATTCAAATATGGCACTGACGATATTGAGCGGGATGGGCGCGCCTTTACCAACTGTGATGAGCTTCGTCTGCAATCATTTATCAATAATGCCCAGTTAGTATTGCGTGAAACCTGGATAACCTCAGATCTCAGACCGGGACGAGAAAACGAAAAATGGCTCAATGCTATTTTATTCAAGGAATGATTTAACCCATGCAGGGCGTCACCAACACCCGGTTATACCATGGCCCAATACTGACAACCGGTGGTCATAAAGACCCTCTATTGCCCAAACTGATCAAAGCCATTAACCATGCGACTGAGATTGATATCTCAGTCTCGTTTATCCAACCCTCTGGGCTCAACCTGCTTTTTAACCCCATTCTGGATGCAATAAAAAGTGGCACCCGTGTGCGGATATTAACCTCAGATTATCTATCCATCACCAGCCCTGTGGCGTTACAGCGACTGATGTTACTGATGGAGCGAGGTGCACAATGCCGTATCTTCGTTTGTGAAGAGCAGCATAGTTTCCACATGAAATCCTATATCTTCGTGCGCCGGCTAGAAGGTGAAATAGCCGAAGGCTGCGCATGGGTCGGCTCAAACAACATCAGTAAACCCGCCTTGCAGGAGAGCCATGAATGGACACTGCGCCATGACTATCAAGCTCCCGAAACCTCCCGTGCAGCAAAAGCCTTCCTTCATATTAAGGAGCAATTCGAGGCTATTTTCACCCATGACGCCACACAGCTATTAAGCCATGATTGGATTAGTAAGTACCGCCAGCATTACGAGCAGCAAAAGTCAGCCACACGCCCTGTACTTGCAATAGTTGCTGACCAGGACGATGAACAGGAAGAGCTCCCCACACCCAACGCGGTACAGGAAGAAGCTCTAAAAGCACTGGCACAAAGTCGTCAGCAAGGATTCAAACGGGGTTTGGTGGTACTGGCCACTGGCATGGGCAAAACCTGGCTTGCCGCCTTTGATGCCAAGCAGCTGGAAGCCAAACGCGTGTTGTTTGTCGCCCATCGTGAGGAAATTTTACTGCAGGCCGAGGCAACATTTACCAAGCTATTGCCAGAATCACGCAGCGGTTTGTATAACTGCGAAAATAAACAGCATGATGCTGATTTTCTGTTTGCCTCCATTGCGACCATTGGCAAGCAGCAACATCTTGAAGGTTTTGCGCCAGATCACTTTGACTACATAGTGGTGGATGAGTTTCACCACGCCAGCGCGCCCACTTATAAAGCCCTGCTTGCGTATTTTGAACCCAGATTCCTGTTGGGGTTAACGGCCACGCCTGAGCGCTCTGACCAAGCCGATATTCTATCTTTGTGTGACAACAATCTGGTGTTTGAGCGCAATCTGGTGCATGGCATTGATGCCGGCATCCTGGTGCCATTTGACTACTTCGGCATCTACGATAAGTACGTCGATTATCAGGAAATCCCATGGCGAAACGGCAAGTTTGATCCCAGTGCGCTGGATAATGCGCTGGCAACCAAGCGCCGAGCAGCTCATGTTCTGAAACATTGGCGGGAAAAAAAGCTGTCACGCACCCTGGCCTTCTGTGTGTCCAAATCCCATGCCGACTACATGGCAAGCAGCTTTCGGCGTGAAGGGCTCAAAGCCATCTCAGTCTACAGTGACTCGCAAGTGCGGCGAAATGAGGCATTGGACAGACTCAATAAGGGTGAAGTCGATATAATTTTCTCGGTGGACTTATTCAACGAAGGCACTGACTTACCAGCCATTGATACCGTACTGATGATCCGCCCAACCGAGTCAAAAATTCTTTTTCTGCAGCAACTTGGCCGTGGTTTGCGACAGTCTCCGGTAAGTGGGAAAAGTAAATTGGTAGTGCTGGACTTTATCGGTAATCACCAAAGCTTTCTCAACCGCCCTGCAACACTCCTTGGCGTGACCCAAAGTACAAAAATCATCGAAAATCTGGATGCACCCTCGCTTGCAGCTGGCTGCCATGTGAATTTTGATCCAGAACTTTTGGCGTTTTGGCAAACGCTCGCCAAAAAGTACCGTGCCAGTGCGCAAGAAGATTATGACGACCTGAAATCATTGTTAGGCCACCGTCCAACTGCCGCCGAGTTTTACCGAAATGGTTATGACCTTGGCAAAGCTCGTAAACAGCACACAAGCTGGTTTAATTTGGTCGCAGACAAAGAAAAAGGCGAAAAGGAAGCCGAAGGGATTTCTCTGATACTTGAAAAACACCATGCGTTTTTTCTTAATGGCATTGAAACCACCGCCATGACCAAGTGCTTTAAGCCAATTTTGTTGGAAGCCTTACTGGAACTGAATGGCTTCAAACATCCTCCGACTCTTGAAGCCCTGGCAGAGCGCAGCCACAGGGTCCTTTCCCGCCGTCCGGATTTATTTGCCGCGGAATTACCCGCAAAGCAGGCAAATTTACAGGCAACCGATAAAGCCTGGCTGGCTTACTGGAAAGGTAATCCTATCAAGGCTTTTACTACGTCCAACAAATCTTCCGCCCCATGGTTCAGCGTTGAGCAGAATCGATTTGTAGCAACATTTGATGTCGATACCGATGACATCGGTCAGTTCCACCAAATGGTGCAGGAACTGGTGGATTTGCGCCTCAGTGAATACATACAGCGTATTGAGGATAGAAACTGTGTACAAGCCACTGATAACACGGAACCGACACAACTGGCTGAGGTGGTTGATTTGCGCGCCGCCAATACACCTGCGCCATCAGGCATCCAACTTCCTTTCTACCCAGATTTAAAAATCGCCTGCGGGCATTTTAAAACAGGAACTCAGGACAAGACTTCAACAGTGACTGTCGCTGATGGGTTTGGCAAGTTAGACCCTGCTCGTCACTTCATTGCTCCGGCAAGCGGTAATTCGATGAATGGAGGCAAAAATGCCATTCAAGATGGTGACTTGTTACTGCTGGAGTGGGTGACACCAAACAGTGCAGGCAGCATCTCAAATTTAACCATGGCTATTGAGATCCAGGATAACGCCGGTGACAACCAATACTTGCTGCGTAATGTACAGAAATTGCCTGATGGTAACTATCAATTGAACGCACAAAACACTGACTACCCACCAATGCTGGCTAATGAGCAAATGCGGACGCTTGCCAGGCTCAAAGCCGTATTATCTGATTCTGATATCGATGCAGACACTTTGAGTTAAAACACATCAAACAAACCATGCGAAAGTAAATGGCTCGCTAGAGGTTGATACTTCATCTAACAATATCAGCCTTCAAGCCGGAGTATCGCTTCAGCCAGGGAGTTTTCAGTCGCTTCGATATTGATGTTCAAAAACCAGACAGGTATTCAGTAAGGTACGAATATGTCCCCCTGCATGCTCTGCGAGTGCTGGCAACCTCCAGATGCACGGCGCAGTTTGAAGTTAATGATCCTTATCAAGAACTGCAACAAAGTAGATTGGGCTGTCAGCCTCCAGGCAACAACAAAGGGTTACTCCAGAATATGGAATAAACGCTCACACAAAATAGTAAAAAGCCCCGCGGTGCGGGGCTTTTTAATGCCGGTGAATACTCAGTGAGTGACTCTGTCCTGAGTTTCTCTGATATAAATACAACGCTTACAATCAATACCATCTCTGGCATTGTGAAAATATTCCATGACTCGATTATAAGCTTCCTGTAATTCTTCTTTGGTAATCGGCTCTTTCCAATTGTGATGGCTGGTTAATGAAATCAAACTCTGGACTTCATTCTTTTTCAAACAGGCCAATGGTCGATAGTTGGTAATAATTAATGGCACCGCAGCCAGTTTACCCAGGCAGTAATAATATAAGTCATCGGTCAGCGCATCACATTCCTGTTGAGTCACATCCAGAATGCCGGCATCCACAGCTTGTTTGGTGGCATCCTGAGTGCATTTGTAATAACGCTCATCCAGCATTCGCAGCAGTCGCATTTTTTCTTCACTGGCCAACTGCCAGACACTGGAGTTGTTGGCGATCAAACAGGCAGACACGTAAACCGGATCAATGCGTGAAATTTCAAGGCTGATCAGCGTGGGAATGAATACCCGTACCTTCTTAGAGAGGTCCGGATTATCCGCCAGAAAATGCTCAACGTCCCAGGTAATACTGCGACGCATCAGGGTACACACCAAAATGTCTTCGCGACTGGAGAAATGCTTATAGAACACCCGTGCAGAGCACAGATTCTTCTTGATAATGCTGGTGTATGGGAACGATAACACTCCGTGTTCCAATATGAGCTTTTCTGCTTCCTGCATTATCTCATTACAGATCTCCCGATCCTGTTCGCACTTCTGGCAACCCATAAATACATCCTTTGGCAGAATACTGAATCAGTATCTTTAACATCCGAAAGAGTATTGGCTTGGTAGTTTTTGCAGTCAACAGCAAGCGGATTTTATTATCTGCAAGTGTGATTGATGTAGGGGTTTATTTCACTGATAAATACTTTGCTAATTTATACCATTAACTATGCTTCATTAATTTAATGTGTCCTACTTGGGTTAATTAAATAAAAACCTGAAGCGGATCATGGTTTGATAAAAAGGGGGCAACAGGCAAGAAAACACTCCCATCTCCCCATCTTCTGACGCCCTTTGGTCTGCCTGGATATTGCCATACTGACCCGCAGCCACTTTGCGCTGAACGCTGTTAATCAACCTGATTCAGCGCCATTCAACCAAGCCATAGTTGAGGTAGAAAACGTCCGGGTTGTCGGCATCCTGTACGTTGAAATGGACACAATTGTCTCCCCATTTCCAGATGCGGGTTTTCAGGGTGCTGCCCGGATAAATAGACTTGGTCAAGCGGGTCTTGAAGCGGGTCAGGCGCTCTGGCTGCCCCGGGATCACCGCCTGAATAATATGGCGGCAGGCGACACCGGCGGTACTCACTCCGTGCAGATTAGGCTTGGGATGACCAAACTGCCGGGCATACTCCCAGTCCACATGCTGCGGATGGTCGTCACCGGACAGACGATAGATCAGCGCCTGATTCAGTGGCACCTGCTCGATGATCTCAACATCCGGTTCTCGGTCAGGGATCTCAACGATATCCACAGGCGCTCTGGGGCCACCAAAGCCACCGTCATACAAAGCGCAGTCCCAGCTTTCGGTGGTAAACAGCTTCTCGCCAGCCTCATTAACTGTTTCGCCAATGTGCTGGGCCAGACAGCCCCTGCCCTCTCCCCTGTCATACAGGGCTTTTAGCAGTACGTTGGTGCTGAGTTTGCCGGTGACGGCTTCTGGTGTCAGAGGTTGATGAATGCGAAAGTCAAAGCCCCAGTGCAGGCTGCCACCCCATTCAAAGCCATAATCTATGGTTCTGGTCACTTCACCATCCACTATGGGCACAGCGGCGAACATGGGCAGGACTTTAAGGTGTTTTTCGTAGACGTATTGCAGGTCAGTCTGGCCGTCAAAGCCTGCGCCGCAGCCCAGACCAAACAGCATTAAATCGCGCTGACTGTACTCGTTGATAAAAGGGCCATAGGTCTGCCCCTGCATTTCCAGTTTCAATGCCATGATGAATCCTTATCAAACAGCATCAAACAGACCGGACAGGTTGCCAAAGGGGGTTTGGGGAATTGGGGAGTTCGATGGCAACCCGTCCGGCGTGCGCTGATCCCGGAGCACACCTCCGGGAGCAGATTTTGGTATCAGCTGACTGTCTGCTTATTTACCTTTCCAGACAGGCTCACGCTTTTCGGCAAAGGCTGCCGGGCCTTCCAGCGCATCTTCAGAGTGCAGCACAGAAGGATAGTTCTTCAGCTTGCCACTGCGGATATGCTTGTAGCCCTCTTCCACCGACAACTCGCTGGTCTCACGGTACACTTCCTTGATGGCAGCCAGCGCCAGAGGCGCGCTCTGACCGATTTGAGCCGCCAGTTCACGGGCAGCGTCCATCAGCTTGTCGCTTTCAACCACCTGATTGACCACGCCCCAGCGCAGCGCTTCCTGAGCGTCCATGCGACGGCCGGTCATCATCAGCTCGTTCACAATGGCTGGAGGCAGCAACTTAGGCAGACGCAGCATACCGCCGCTGTCAGGTACGATACCCAGTTTGGCTTCAGGCAGCGCGAAGCTGGCGTTTTCGGAGCAGACAATCATGTCAGCCGCCAGTGCCAGCTCAAAGCCGCCACCGAAGGCATAACCGTTAACGGCAGCAATCACAGGCTTATCCAGATCAAAAATTTCAGTCAGACCGGCAAAACCACCTGGACCGAAGTCCGCATCCGGCGCTTCACCTTCGGCGGCGGCTTTCAAATCCCAACCGGCAGAGAAAAACTTCTCGCCGCCACCAGTGATAATGGCTACCCGCAGCTCAGGATCTTCACGGAATGCCAGGAAAACCTCACCCATTTCATAGCTGGTTTTGGCATCAATAGCGTTGGCTTTTGGACGATCCAGAACGATCTCCAGAATATGACCATTGCGGGTAACGTGTAACGATTCGCTCATCTTCATTCTCCATAAAGAGTCAGAACTGACTCCATTCACAGTTATCTACCTGCCGACAGGCGCCATGCCGATCGGCTCAGTTCATGCCACACAAAAAATGTTTCTGGACCTTGCCGGTACTGGTACGGGCAAAGGTCTTGCGGATTTCAATGCTGGAAGGCACCTTGAAACGGGCCAAATGGGCCTCGCAGTACGCCATCAGCTCTGCTTCAGTCACTTTGACGCCCTCTTTGGGGATCACAAACGCCTTGATGGCCTGACAGCACATGCTGTCCTCCACGCCAACCACGGCAGCTTCAAAAATCTTGGGATGAGCCGAGATCACATTCTCGATCTCGACACAGGAGACATTCTCACCACAGCGCTTGATCATGTTGATATTGCGATCCACAAAGTAGAAGAAGCCTTCTTCATCCATGTAACCGGCATCGCCGGTGCGCAGCCAGCCGTCACAGCTCAGCGCTTTGGCTGTGGCCTCCGGATCCCGGTAGTACTCTTTGAAAATGGTCTTGCCCGGCTCACCTTTGATGCGGATCTCCCCGACCTCGCCATAAGGCACAGGATTACCCTCGCTGTCGGTGATTTTGGCTTCATAACAAAGCCCGGTGCGGCCAATCGACGGCCAGCGGCGCTTGTCGCCGGGGCGATCGCCAATAATGCCCACTATGGTTTCGGTCATGCCGTAAGAGGTCAGAAACTTCACCTTGTACCTGTCGAGAAATGCCTGTTTTTCCTGATCCGACAAAGTCAGATAGAAGAACACTTCCCGCAGGCAGTGATTTTGCTCCCAGGGGGTTCTGGGCTGCAGCATCAGGGTGCGCACCATCAAGGGAATACATTCAGTGATGGTGGCGCGGTATTTACAGATCTGATTCCAGAACTTGCGGGCGCTGTATTTCTCCAGCAGCACAAAAGTCGCCCCGGCACTGAAGGCCGCCATGGCCGCCGTGCACTGGCAGTCGATATGGAAAGCCGGCATCACAGTAAGGTACACATCATCACTGCGAATGGCCGCCTGCCAGGCGGTGTAGTAACCGGCAAAACGCAGGTTATAGTGGGTGATCACCACGCCCTTGGGGCGGGAGGTGGTCCCTGAGGTGAACAGGATCTCCGCTGTGTCCTCGGCACTGAGGGGCACATCGGACATCAAAATCGCCGATTGTTGGTGCAGCAGTTGGTTGAAATTCAGCGTGCCTTCGAAGATCTCACCATCATGGCAACGGGCCAGCATAATGTAGGCCAGCGGACAATCTTCCTCATCGGCCAGCTCTTCGTAGATATGCAGATACTCAGGCTCAGTCACCACAGTGCGCACACCGCATTTTTGCAGCAGATAGCTGCACTCATTTTTCAGGTAGTGGGCATTGACCGGCACCACAATGGCACCAATTTTCGCCAGGCCAAACCAGCACAGGATGAACTCGGCACAGTTGCGCAGATGCACAGCAACCCGGTCGCCCTTCACCACACCCTGCAGCGTAAACAGGTTGGCCGCGCGGTTAATCTCATCGTTGAGTTCCCGATAAGAATACTGCTGGGTATGACCGGCAACGTCTTCCACAATCAGGGCCGTCTTCTCGCCGTATTGCTCAGCTAAATCATCCCAGGTCTGTCTCAGACTCTGCCTTCCAATAATGTCCATCTCACACCTTCAACCAGACTATTGCTACACACTGAGTGTCGGGAAAAGCCCCCCGGGGCACGAAGAGAAAGCCCCGGGAAGCCGCAAGGGTTACTCCCCGACTTTGGCCAGCCCTTTGGCAACCAGGTCGGCAATCGCGTCTTCGCCATAACCGATGTCGCTGAGGATGGCCGCGGTATCCATGCCGTGGGTAGGCATGCCGCGCCAGATCTTGCCTGGGTTGTTCTTGAACTTGGGCATCACGTTTGGACCCTTGCAGGTCTTGCCATCCATGGTTTCCCAGGTGGTGATGGATTCACGGGCGATATACTGAGGGTTGGACTCCAGATCCGCATGACACAGCACCTTGGCACAGGCGATGTTCAGCTCGGCAAAGCGGGCACGAACCTGATCAATGGTGCGCTGACCGATATAACGCTCCAGCGCGTCTTCGATTTCCTGTCCGTGTGGACATTCGATGCGATGAATAAGCTGGCAACCGGTAGGCACGGCGTCAGTGTGCAGGTAGTGCGCCAGACCTATGTCCTTGAACAGCTCTTCGATCTGGTTGGCACCCACCATTTCCATCACGATGTAGCCGTCTTCACACTTGTACAGACCACAGCCAGCGTAGTAAGGATCGCGACCCTTGTACTGGCGTGGTGCCATTTCGCCGCCGTTGAAGTAGTCCATCATGAAGTACTGGCCCATGCGCAGCATGACTTCATACATGGCCACGTCAATGCTCTCACCCACGCCGGTTTGCTGAGCCTTGTGCAGGGCAGCCAGCGCGGCGGTGGTCACGGTCAGACCTGAGAAATAGTCAGCAGTGTATGGGAAGGCTGACATTGGCTGATCCACATCACCGTTCTGCATCAGATAACCACTGAAGGCCTGGGCAATGGTGTTATACGCCGGCAGATTGGTGTACTCATCGGTACCGTACTGGCCGAAGCCTGACAGGTGCGCGATCACCAGCTTGGGATTGTGCTGCCACAGCAGCTCATCGGTAATACCGCGGCGGGCAAAGGCAGGGCCTTTACTGGCTTCGATAAAGATGTCGGTGGTTTCCATCAACTTAAGGAAAGCATCGCGACCTTCATCTTTGAAGATGTTCAGCGACAGCGCGTGCAGGTTACGGCGTGACAGCTGTGGATAGTTAGGTTGAACCCGGATGGTGTCGGCATAGGCCACGTTCTCAATCCAGATCACCTCGGCGCCCCACTCGGCAAACATCTGACCGGCGAAAGGACCGGCGATCTCGATACCCGAGAACACCACGCGCAGGCCAGACAGTGGGCCAAACTTGGGAACATTCAAATTGGACATACTCAAAATCCTTCTTAAATTCAGTGAGGAGGCCGGGCTGTCAGCAACCCGGCCAGACCGGGAATTAGCGGTAGCGCTTCAGCACTTCGCGGCCCAGAGTCAGGATCTGCATTTCATCAGAGCCGCCGGACAGACGGTCTACCCGCAGGTCACGCCAGAAGCGACCCACGCGGTGACCGGTCACGCCGATACCACCCAGTACCTGCATGGCGTCATCCACCACTTCGAAGGCCATGTTGGCGCAGAAGTATTTGCACATGGCGCTGTCACCTGAGGTCATGTTGCCGTTGTCGCACTTCCAGGCAGCTTCATAGATCATGTTCTTCATGGCGTTCAGCTTCATTGCCATGTGAGCAAACTTCTCCTGGATCAGCTGGGTACGGCCGATGGTTTCACCGAACTGCACTCGCTGGTTGGCGTACTTGGCCGCATCTTCGAAGGCACACAGAGCCACACCATAGTTGGTACAGGCCACCAGCCAGCGCTCAGCGTCAAACTCTTCCTTCACGCGGTTGAAGCCATTGCCTTCTTCACCGAAGAAGTCTTTCTCTTCCAGCTCAACATTGTCGAAGCTCAGCTCGCAGCAGCTGTCCATGCGCAGACCCAGTTTGTCCAGCTTGTTCATCTTGATGCCAGGTTTGCTCATATCAACGAAGAACTCTGAATACACGGGCTTTTCGCTGTCTGCGTCACGGGCCATGACCACCAGGAAGGGAGAGTTGGCAGCACTGGTGATAAAGCACTTCTGACCATTCAGGTAGATCTTGCCGTCGCGACGCTGATAAGTGGTCTTCAGGCTGCCCACGTCTGAACCGGCGCTGGGTTCAGTGATGGCGGAGTTCCACATCTGCTTGCCGGTGCCACGGTATTCAAAGATCTTGTCGATCTGCTCCTGGGTACCCCAGTGCAGAATGGTGTTGAAACCAGGCAGGTGGAACAGCACGTAAGTTGGCGCGCCGTGACGGCCCAGCTCTTCCCAGATTGCCGCCAGCGTCACCATGTCGGCGCCCATGCCGCCGTGCTCTTCCGGCAAGGTCATGGTGTCGATACCCAGGTCGGCCAGCTCTTTTACCCAGCGGATTGGGTATTCATGCTTGTCATCACACTCGGCGAAGTAGGCTTCCCAGTTTTCACGGGTCATCAGCTCGCGCACACCGGCAACAAACAGCTCTTGTTCTTCACTCAGTTTAAATTCCATAACTCACTTCCAATTGTTCAGTTAAATTCGGTGGTAATTACTTGGCTTTGGCCAGTTGAGGCTTGGCATCAGCAACCGCAGGCTCTTGCGCAGGTGCCTCGGCAACTTCACGGGCACCCCAGGCGCTTTGCTTGGCGTCCTTGAGGAACGACCAGATAATCATGATGTTGATAAAGAACAGTGGGCAGCCACCGGCGATAATGGCGGTCTGCAGCGGCTTGAGGCCACCCAGTGCCAGCAGCACGATACCGATAACACCCACCAGCACAGACCAACCCACACGGATCCACACTGGTGGCTCATCATAGGCAGACACGTTTTTACAGGTGGACATCGCCAGGGTGTAAGAGCAGGCGTTAACCAGCGTCAGGGTTGCCACGAAACACAGTACAAAGAACACGGCGATGGTGAAGCCACTGAATGGCAGCGCCGCCCAGGTCTCAATAACCGCACGTGGCGCGCCGTATTCAGCCACCAGTGCCGGCAGGTCAATCAGGCCCTGCTGCATCAGATTCATGGTGTTGGAAGACAGTACAGTCCACATGAACCAGGTAGACAGAGTCAGACCCAGTACCATGCCCAGACACACTTCACGCACGGTACGACCGCGGGAAATACGCGCCAGGAACACACAGGTTTGGATGGTGTAGATGACCCACCAGGCCCAGTAGAACACGGTCCAGCCCTGTGGGAAGCCGCCCTGACCGATAGGGTCAGTGGAGAACAGCATGCGACCGAAGTTGGTGATCAGGATGCCAACAGAGTCGGTGAAATAGTTAACGGTGAAAGAGGCAGCGCCAATCAGCAGCACCCACACCAGCACGAAGATGCTCAGGTAAGAACGCACGTCACTGGCAATCTTGATACCGCTGGACAGACCGAAGGCCACACAGATGGCGTTAAAGGCAATCCAGAAGGCAATGATGGCAGCATCCAGACCCAGAGTATGAGGAATACCAAACATCCACTGCAGACATTCAGTCACCAGCGGAGTCGCCAGACCCAGACTGGTACCCATCGCCAGGATCAGCGCCACGATATAGAGGTTATCCACGACCACACCGAACGCACCAAATGCATGCTTGCGCCCCACCAAAGGCTCAAGGGTGGCACTTGGACGGATCACATCCACTTTCTTCACAAACAGGAAGTAACCGAAAGCCACGGTAAAGAAAGCAAACACAGCCCAGGGCAGCGGACCCCAGTGGAACAGGGAGTAAGCCAGACCAAACTCTTTGGACGCCTGGGAGAACGGCTCCATACCAAATGGTGGGGTGGCGACATAACAATAGGCTTCGTAGGAAGCCCAGAACAGCACCGCCGCCGAGGTACAGGAGGCGAACAACATGAAGATCCAGTTGGCGGTATTGAATTCGGGCTTTTCATCACCCAGGCGCTTGTTGGCATAAGGACCAAACAGCAGCCAGCCCCAGCCGATAGCCATGGCAACCATGTACCACTCAAAGGCCCAACCGAAGGTATGGGTTACATAGGTAAAAAACGCATTAATCACCCGGTTGGAGGCCTCCAGATCCTGTACCGTCAGGTAACAGAGGAGACCTACGATGATCAGCGGCGGAAAGAAGACTTTTGGCTCAATGCCAATCTTCTTTTTCGGTGTGTTTGCATCACTCATCTTTGACATTTCCTTATTACTCTATTTCAGAGAACAATGTTTAAGGCGTTTCCCTAGCACCCATCCCGGCATGTCCACTGGCATTGCGGAGCTGCGCGAATGCAACTGGCCATGCATGCTATAGGAACAATCCTGTACTATTACCAAGCTAACTATTTACAGTTAAATTCTTTGTGATAGGTCTTACTGAATTTATTGGCCCAACAATCAACAGCCAGATTTAAATTGCAAAATAATCTTGCCGACAGAAATAACAACATTCAGTGATAATAATCACGATTAAATACGAAAGCGCATTTTTATATTTATGAGTGTCCGGAATAGGTTTAACGATACTTATCATGCTTAACCATCAATGTGTGATCGACGGCACATAAGCATTTGATGAATAAAGCGTTTTTACATGACTCAAAGAAAACAAATAACACATAAAAACAATGAGTTATGCATCACAGCAAGGCGACAGCCTTGTTGGTGCTGGCCGGGGTGCGTACTTCGGAAATAAGTTGGTGATCGATCTAACATTTAATCAATTACAGCAAATTTTCTATTTACCTTAAATTTTTAAATATATATCTTCGATGTAAGACAACACCTGCACAGCGTATTAATTGAAGCATCTCCGGAATAAATTTCCACTTCAAAAAAAGTGACTTTGTAGCGGAAATAAGTTCCAGAAATAATTAATCGACAAGTGCCCGGAAATAAATTCCAGAATTTATTTTCAAATAAATGTCCGGAAATTATTTCCAGTCATATTCATGGATTACCGAATCATTGAAATGTAAATCGGAGAGAAGATGAACATTATCGCCTGCTACAAATTGGTTCCTGAAGATCAGGACATCACTGTCAACGCTGACGGCAGCCTGGACACCGCCAGAGCTGAATTCAAAATCAACACCTTTGACCTGAATGCCATCGAAGCAGCAGTGGACATTAAAGCCATGCTGGGCGAGGCCACCATTACCGCCCTGAGCGTTGGCGGCAAAGCCCTGGAAGCCGTGAAAGCCCGTAAAGACGTGCTGTCCCGTGGCCCGGATGCGCTGGCACTGGTGGTCGACGAACAGTTCGAACACGCCCTGCCACACCAGACTGCCCGCGCAGTGGCCGCAGCCGCCCAAAAGACAGGTTTTGATCTGATCATCTGTGGTGATGGCTCAGGCGATCTGTACGCTCAGCAGGTCGGTTTGCTGGCCGGTGAACTGCTCAATGTCGCCACCATTAACGGCGTCAGCAAAATCCTGGCCGCCACAGCCACCAGCATCACAGTTGAACGCGCACTGGATGAAGAAGTCGAAGTACTGGAAATTACCCTGCCAGCAGTGATTGCGGTCTCTGCCGACATCAACAACCCTAAAATCCCATCGATGAAAGCCATTCTGGGCGCGGCCAAAAAGCCGGTAACCGCCATGACTGTCGCCGATATCGACATGGCGCCAATCCCTGCCCTGGCAGAGATCGTGGCCATCAACGCGCCCAAGCAGAAGCAGCGTCAACAAGTCGTTATCGAAGGTGATGACGATGAACAAATCGCCGCCTTCGTGGCCCACCTGCGCAACGCCATCAACTGATTTCGGGGAGAATTATCATGACTAAATTAACCAACGCCTGGGTATTTTGTGACAGCGATGCCCGTCTGGCTGATGTGATTGCCGGTGCCAAGGCTCTGGCAGACAAAGTAAATGTGTTTGTAGTGGGCGGCGAAGACAAGATCACTCAGGCGCAAGTTCTGGGTGCCGACAAGGTGCTGTATCTGGGTGACAAAGACGCAAGCCGCATCGTTGAAGACTATGCCGATACCATGGCCAGTGCCATCGACGGTGCCGGTCTGGTGCTGATGGCCAACAGCCGTCGCTGCAAAGCCCTGGCCTCCCGTCTGGGCATCAAGCTGAATGCTGCAGTATTCAACGATGCCAGCGAAATCGCGCTGGACGGTGTAGCCATCCAGGCCAAACACATGGTGTATGGTGGTCTGGCGCTGGGCGAAGAACGCCTGACTTCAGATATCAAAGTGGTCACCCTGACTGCCGGTGTATTTGAACCGGCTCAGGCAGGTGAAGCCCAGGGCGAAGCGGTCAATGTCGCCTTCGTTGAGCCCAAAGGCCAAATCAAATGCATCGAGCGCCGTGTGAAAGAAGGCGAAAGCGTGGACTTGAGTGTCGCCAAGAAAGTGATTGGTATCGGTAACGGTATCGGCAGCCAGGAAAATCTGGCCGTCGCCGGCAAGCTGGCCGAACTGATGGGCGCCGAACTGGGTTGTACCCGTCCTATCGCTGAAACTGAAAAGTGGATGGAAAAAGAGCGCTACATCGGCGTGACCGGCGTCATGCTCAAGCCTGAAACCTATCTGGCGCTGGGCGTGTCCGGTCAGATCCAGCACGTGGTGGGCGTGAACACCGCCCAGACTATTCTGGCCGTCAACAAAGACAAGAACGCGCCAATTTTCCAGTATGCCGACTATGGCCTGGTAGGCGACATCAACAAAGTCCTGCCAGCACTGGTTAAGGCACTGCAAGCCTGATAACGGCTCGGCCCGGGCAGCAACAATGTTCCGGGCCTCCTCCTCTTCCCGAAAAGTGAGTTGATTATGTCCGAAGAAGCTTTTGACGCGATCATCGTCGGGGCCGGTCTGGCCGGCTGTACCGCCGCCTATGTGCTGGCTCAGGCGGGTGCCGACGTGCTGGTGATCGAACGCGGCAATTACGCCGGCAGCAAAAACATGACAGGCGGTCGCCTGTATGCCCACAGCCTGGAAAAAGTCATGCCCGGCTTTGCCAAAAAGGCACCGCTGGAGCGCCTGGTTACCAAAGAGAAGATCTCTTTCATGACCGACGATACCGGCGTCACCATGGATTACCACACAGTCGCACCCGATGCGCCGGTAAAAGAGTCCTACACAGTACTGCGCGGCAAGTTCGACCAATGGCTGGCCGAGCAGGCTGAAAATGCCGGTGCCCAGTTCATTACCGGTATCCGGGTGGATAACCTGCTGATGCGCGACGGTAAAGTGGTGGGTGTCGAAGCCGATGGTGATGAGCTGGAAGCCAAAGTGGTGATTCTGGCCGACGGTGTGACCTCTATCCTCGGTGAAAAGCTGGGCATGGTGAAGCCCAGAGTCTCTGCCCATGCCACGGCTGTGTGTGTCAAAGAGCTGATTGAGCTGCCAAAAGGTCAGCTGCAGGACAGATTCAACATCACCGACGATGAAGGTGTAGCCTGGCTGTTTGCCGGTAATCCTTCCAACGGCCTGATGGGCGGTGGTTTCCTGTATACCAACGAATCCTCCATCTCACTGGGGCTGGTGTGTGGTTTGGGACATATCGAAGACTCAGACAAAACCGTGCCGCAGATGATGGAAGATTTTAAAAACCATCCTGTGATTAAGCCACTGATCGCCGGCGGCAAGATGACCGAATACTCGGCGCACGTAGTACCGGAAGCCGGTATCAACATGCTGCCTGAACTTATCCGTGATGGCGTGCTGCTGACCGGTGATGCCGCAGGCTTGTGTATGAACCTGGGCTTTAACGTGCGCGGTATGGATCTGGCAATCGCTGCCGGTGAAGCTGCGGCCAAAGCCGTATTGCAGGCCAAAGCCACCAATGACTTCAGCGCCGCGGGCCTGGCCAGCTATCAGACATTGCTGGATGACAGTTTCGTGATGAAGGACATGAAACTCTACAAAAACGCCCCGTCATTTATGGAAAATCCCAGGATTTTCAACGCTTATCCCAAAATGGTCGCCAACATTATGGCAGATATGTTTACCGTCGACGGCAGCCCTTCCGAGCCTCTTCGCAAGAAGATCATGAAGCGTTGTAAAGAAGTGGGCTACATGAACCTGATTAAGGATGGCATTAAGGGAGTACAGGCAATATGAGCGACGCAGTCAATGTGGATGTCAAACTTGGGGTCAACAAGTTCTATGTGGACGAAGAGCAGCCCCATATCGTCATCAAGGAACATCCTGACATGCAGGAGTTCCGCAAGCTGATGATCGCCTGCCCTGCAGGTCTGTACAAACTGCTGGACGACGGTTCAATTCGCTTCGATTACGCCGGTTGTCTGGAATGTGGCACCTGCAAAATCCTCTGCGGCGACACCATTCTGGAAAAGTGGGAATTTCCCCGCGGCACCTTCGGTATTGAATACAGATACGGCTGATATCCAGCCATCAGGGCAACTGCAGCCATGCAGTTGCCCTTTCCCCATCTGAAAATTATTCCCAGAAAACATTTCAATACCGCTATTCGCAGGTAACTGATTATGGAAAAGAGAAAGAGTTTTGATGACCTGGAGTTCACGTCACTGCACAGAAAAATCATGCTGTGGGGGAGCGGCGGGCCATTTCTCGATGGCTTTGTACTGGTCATTATCGGCATCGCACTGGAACAATTGATCCCGACTCTGCAACTGGATGCGCAGATGATTGGCCTGGTTGGCGCAGCCACCCTCGCCGGTTTGTTTATCGGGACGGCGCTGTTTGGCTATGTAGCGGACCTCATCGGTCGCAAGCTGATGATTATGGTGAATGTGGTGGCTATTGCGGCACTGTCACTGGCCACCATGTTCGTCTCCTCCCCCCTCGAGCTCATCGTACTGAGATTTTTAATAGGCATTGTGATCGGTGCCGATTACCCCATCGCCACCAGCATGGTCGCAGAGTTTTCCAGCACCAAACAACGCGCCTTTACCATGGGCTTCATTGCTGCCATGTGGTACGTGGGTGCCACTGTGGCCAACTTCGTCGGCTACCTGTGCTATGACATGGCCGATGGCTGGCGCTGGATGTTCGGCAGCGCGCTGATCCCCTGTGTGATCATTTTCTTTGGCCGTTACAATCTGCCGGAATCTCCCCGCTGGCTGATGAAAAAAGGCCGCTACGCCGAAGCCCAGGCGATCATGCACAAATACTTCGGCAAAGGTGTCACCCTGGAAAATGAAGAGGCCACCCAGACCTCCTATCGCACCTTGTTTGAACCCAGACACCTGAAAAACATCCTGTTTATTGGCACCATCTGGAGCTGCCAGGTGATCCCCATGTTCGCCATTTACACCTTTGGCCCACAGATCATCAGCCTGTTCGGCCTGCAGGATGGCCGCGACGCGGCACTTGGCAACATCATCATCAGCGCCTTCTTTATGGCGGGATGTCTGCCGGCGGTATTCTGGCTTAACTCCATCGGTCGCAGACCACTGCTTATCGGCAGTTTCGCCATCATGACAGCATCACTGGCCTTGCTGGGACTGTTTGATAATCCGGGGATCTGGATGGTGGTGGGCGCCTTTGCGCTGTACGCCTTCTTCTCAGGTGGACCTGGCATTCTGCAATGGCTGTATCCCAACGAGCTGTTTCCCACCGAAATCCGGGCTTCTGCCGTGGGCGCTGTGATGTCGTTCAGTCGCATAGGCACCATTATTTCAACCTATGCACTGCCGATTTTCATGAGCAGCTATGGAATTTCCGCCACCATGATGGCCGGTGCAGCAATTTCCCTGCTGGGATTGGTGGTCTCTGTCGTTATGGCGCCAGAAACCAAAGGAATGTCCTTGTCAGAAACCAGCACCATGGGTCTGAAAGAGGCCTGAGCAGGAACGGTTTCACCGCTGTTTTCGGGCCGGCACCGCCCCACCCATTCGTGTCGGCCCCTTTTGTGGGGATCTGCCCTCAGGCTTGTCTGAGGTTATTGATATCCCGTTTCAGATTTTCCTTTTCATCAGTGGCCAGCGCCTCCAGCACCTCAATTCTGCCCTTAAGCGCGGTAATTTCCTGCTGCATCTGCGCCAACCGGGCTTCCTGTTGTTTGTTCAGCTCACCATGCTGCTGACGGATCCGCATCGCGCCCAGCAACAGTCCGCCAATGATGGCAATAATAGGGATAAGCAGCGCCAGAGTACCTGGATTCATCATTAATCTCCTTTCGAACCATATCTGTCCCAGTATGCTTAACTGTATAAATAAGCACCAGCAACAAAACGTCAGCAAACATTACCGAGAGCACCCAGGCCCCCTTCAGGCCGGTGTGCAGGTAACAGGAAAGGAGAACGCCATGCCCAGAGTGACTATTATCGGCGCTGCAAAAACCTTTGAGTTAAGCCAGGGGACTTCACTGCAGGAACTGCAATTCAGCCAGGATACCCTGCCCTTTGGTTGCTGCTCTGCCGCCTGTGGCACCTGCGCCATGGAAGTCATCGAGGGTGCGGCCAATCTCAGCCCCAAAAATGACGATGAGCATGATGTGCTCGACAATATCGGCCAAAACGGTCATAACCGCCGTCTGGCCTGCCAGTGCAGTCTGCTTGGGGATGTCACCATCAAGCCGGTGTAATCCTGCCTCCTGCCATGCAATACCGCCACTGAACTCCACCCGCCATCTGCGACAATCATGACGTTTCACGGGCCGCAATGCCCCACGCCGCTGCAGACTCGGCTTTTACGGGCCGCCGGAGTCGGAGTGGGTCTCAGGCTTGCAGCTGAGACGCCACGAAAATTGCTTGACCCAAAATCAAACTCCCAATAGCTTGTTATTTATACGCTAATTGAATTTTGACCGGATTCAGTGGCGCAGGCTCGGTGTGTAGCGCAGCCCGGTAGCGCATTTCGTTCGGGACGAAAAGGTCGGAGGTTCGAATCCTCTCACACCGACCAACTTATTGAATGTTAAGAAGCAGACAGGAGGTTTTGCGTTCTGTTTTAACCCCCGAACCTTCAGCGGAAGGAACGAATCACGGGAGCAGGCTTATGAAGGCAGAAAGACGCCATCCAGGGTTCGACCCGCTCAGTCGCTTTATTCGCATTACCAACCTGCTTTGCTGGGCCATTTTCTTTGCCGCACTCATGCTGTACCACTATGGTCGCCCACAGATTGACTATGGCGTACTGCGTTACCTGCACATTGACGTCCGGGAGGACTGGCTGAGCGGCACCAAACCTCTGCTGTATGTCATCCTGATGGTGTGCACCATGATGAGTCTGGCGACCTTCTCCCTGCTCAGACAGCGCAGTCGTCGCGCCAATGATAACCGCGGCTATAACCTGCTGGGGCTGGTGCTGTTTTCCATCGCCCTGCTACTGGTGATTAGCCTCTAGTTCCGCATTTGCCCGACCACAGCCCAACCCGCACCACTGCGCCATTCGCTGCGCAGACCTGCAGGGTATATTGGCCGCGATACCGCAACCCACCCGGTACACTGACGGTGGCAACGGTGCAGACTCCAGCGCTGAGCCAGATACTGAGCCAAGTGCTGAGCCAGGTATTGCGATAGTCACTGAACACCCTTTTCCGTGATATCAGTCAGAGTGCAGGATGCTTTATCCCTCAGAGCGGCTGCAGTATGCTGTACAAAAACAGAACAAATATACCTCTGATGAACCTCAAAAAAATTTCCCTGAGTGCCCTGCTGTCGCTGCTGCCAGTGACCACAGTCACCGCCGGTGACACGGAGCAGCTGGGCAATCAACCTGTGATCGGCAGTCTGTATAACAGCAGTCAGTTGCTTTACTCCGGTATCTTCAAATCAATGCAGCTGGGCGTCACGACCTCCCGGGATCTGACCCTGTTCACCGCCGGCAGTGTCACTCTGGATACCCTGATCCTGACGCTGCCACTGGACGCGGGCGTCAAGGCCAGAGTCATGGGCCAGCTCAGCAATCCCAGATATGCCATTCAGCTGGCACACCTGCTTTACAGTTTTTACGACAGGTACACGGGAGAAGTGAGCAATGAGGATATCTTTCGCCGCCATCTGCTGAGTGTGTACGATACCCGGGAGCTCAAACAGTGGCAGCACTCGCTGTTCAAACTCAACGAAAACCACACCGGCTCAGCGCCGAGCGACAATCCATTTGATCAGTCGGGCGAAAACCCGGGCAACACGGCGGACCACCAGAGTACATCGCAGGATGATGCCGCCCTTACCCTCAACCGACATTTCATTGCCGCGCTGGTAACTTTGTACGACGCTCTGTTTGGCAAAGACAAATTGCTCTACGGCGATGATATTCCAGAGCAATACCAGTATTTGGGTGACAACGAAACCGACCGGCAGACCGTTGGCCGGGTGCAGGACATACTGATTGGTACCCTCAAACAGTACAGTGACAATCTGCCCGAAGGTGATATCAAGGCGGCCGTACTGGCAATTATTGAGGATGGCAAACCCGAACATCAGCACAAACAGAACAACAAAGCGCAGGCCATCACCATCAGTCTGGTGGATTTTGTGCGTCTGACCGTGCTCAAAGGTTACCGTCAGTACCTGTTGTCGCAGGCCAAGGCCGAAGCACTGAATGACTGGATGCAGCAACTGTTTGATGATGATCCGCAAAAGCTGCTCAATTATCTGCAGCACCAGAATCGGCGGCCGCTGGCAGTGCAAATCACAGTGGATGGTCTGCAGCAGCAACTGATGCAGGGATTGGTCAGCACCACGCCTTCGCCCTTCCTGCGCCAGCTGTGGCAGGATGAGCAAAACGCCGCTCAAATGGCGCCATCGGGCATACCTGTCAGTGCACCACAGCATCAACCCGACAACAGCTTTCTGGCACAGATAAGTCAGCAGCCGCTGCAGGACCCGCGCTATCTGCCTTTCTTCAGGCATCTTTATCAGCAATATCCCAACGGCATAGTGCAGTACGGCGTATCCACCACCCCGACCATCAGCGTGCGCAATCTGCCGATCATCAAAACTGGGGCGGATGTCGCCGGTGATGGCGGCACCGGGATCCCCAACTTCCATTTTGTCGATCGCCGGCAGGACAGGGCTTATTACTTCTTCGGCAACGATGCACTGCAACTGGACAGGTTATTTGCCAATCACGGTGCCAAAACGCAATTTGAGCGGCTGGTGCCCATGGTGACCCTCAATTGCAACGCCCAGTATGACTGGTATGCCGAGACCACCCTGGAGCCGCTGATCAATCTGGGGATCGGCGAGGCTATCCGCGATTTCGGCGAGCAACGCTGTCTGCGGGAGCTGAAAGGCCGTGCCTCGCAGGAAGTGAAACTGCAGCAGGCGCGAAGCCATCTGCTGACGGCCATTCGGGATCACGATGATATTTCCTGGTGGACGCCGGTTACCCGTGTCACCAAGGGGTTGAGAGTGAAACAGTTGCTGCACGAATATGCCGCTATCTCGCAGCAGGGCATGCCGGATTTTGTACTGATCTACAATCCCTGGCCGGATCACTTTGCCCACTTCACCGGCCCCTTTGCCAATGAAATTATCGCCCCCACCGGCGAGCTGAACCGGCTTGATTACTGGCTGGGAGAAATCACCCGCAGCTACCGAGAGGCCGGGGTGTACGACAGAGTGCTGTGGGGCATGGCAGGCGATCATGGCCTGACGCCCATCTACCACATAGTCAATCCTGAAGCTCAGGTGTTTGACGCTATCGCCGGTGAACTTGGCGTCGAGCTTAAGATCCGCAAGATCTCCTCCGATGAAGGTGAAGGTCCCAAGATCACTCATCCGTTCAATTATCCCGATAACCAGGGACTGGATATGATTGTCGCCTCCACCGCAGGCGGTAACTATATGATTGATTTGTTTAATTCAGCCAGAGGATGGCAAACCCAGCCGCTGCACAGCGAACTGGTGAACTGGCGTCCACTGGCAGCGCCGGATGTCACAATCAATCTGGTTGAGCAAATCAGTCAGCGTCTGGGCGACAGCCTGGATTATCTGGTGGTGCGTGAAAGCGACTGCAGCCCTGCCGCCTGCACCCTGAGGCTGATCAACCACCAGGGCGGCGAGTTGCGCGATGAGCGCATCATCCGTCATGGCGACCGCAGCTATTATCACAGCGTTTCCGGCCTGCCCGCGACGCTGCTGCAACTGAGCCACAGCAATCCCTATGTGCCGTCACTGTCGGCCAGGGAGCAGCAGGAAAAAGCCGCGCTGCTGACACGCTGCCTGCAGGATGCCGATATACAAAAGCCCGACAGCTGGTGTGATGCCAGTCAATGGCGCCAGCTGACCCGGCTCACCCCAAGGCCCGACAGCGTAAACCAGCTGGCGCATCTGTACGATGAAGACCGAGCCGGTACCATCAACCTGTTTCCGGCTCAGGGCATTGGCTACAACACTAAGGTGCCGGGTCGCCACGCCGGTGAACACTTCCACGAGAAAGATGCCTTTATCGGCTTTTGGGGAACGCCGGTAACCAATCAAATACCAATCGATTCCCGGGTGAATGGCTCGCTGGCACCGACTTTGTATCACTATCTGAGCAAGCGCCCTGTGGTGGTTGGTGAAGAGGGCTGGGGATTCCCGTCCCTGCTGCCGTTACTCAACACACAGGCACAGTAAGTTGCCCCTCCTCCCGGATGTCGCAATCCGGGAGGGTCTGGTAGTATCCACAGCGATCTTCATTCAACGGGAGCCTTCATGTCCGCCAAACACAAGCTGGCGCATCTGCTGCTTATCATCATTGCCCTGGCGCTGCTCATTCCGGGTGTCAGCCAGCCAATGCTGAGCCTGACCGCCGATGCCGATAAAGCACAATTTGCCAAAACCACTATTGACCTGATGACCAGCGACAAAGAAGTGCGCGGCCTGCTGGGGTCGATTTCCGCGTTTATGGGGTTTGATCAAATGCAGGGGCAGGTGCAGATTTTCCATAAAAGCCGCAGCATTCTGGGCACAGTGGAAGATTTACTGCACAGCGGCAACCTGCTGGTTGGCCTGCTTATCGCCACCTTTTCAGTGATGGTGCCGACCTTGAAACTGCTATCACAGGCAGCACTGCTGTTTGTCAAACCCGGAGAAATCTCATCGGCTCTGCATGGACTGATCCGCGCCATCAGCAAGTGGAGCATGGTCGATGTGTTTGTGGTCGCTATCATCGTCAGCTATCTGGCTGGCAATGCCTCAGGCCAGATGGGTGACCTGATTATCATGAATGCCCAACTGCAGAGCGGCTTCTGGTTTTTCACCGGCTATTGCCTGTTCGCCATCCTCTCCAGCCAACTGACAAAATCCGCCACCGCAGCGCACTGATCCCGGCTTACCCGGGCAACTCTGCATCCACCAAATACAACATCACCCACAACATATCTCAGGCGCATCATCTTTGGTGCGCCCGTCATCTTTCGCTGCCACTCACCGCTCCGCCTCCACTCCGGCAGCCATTGCCATCACAGGCAATTATCACTAGGCTAATAATCAGAGTAAAAACAGGATGTTGAGTATGAATTTCAGGTTTGGAATAACATTGGCAACCCGGCTTTTTGGCGCGCTGTTGCTGCTGCCAATCACAGTGCTCGCAGCAGATACTGCTGAGTTACAGGGCAGTTGGGAGTTGGTATCCGGCCGCTACCTGGATGGCAATGGTCAGTGGGTGGAATATCAAAGCCTGGGATTGGAGGCCATCAAAGTGGTCGCCGATGGTCATTTCAGCTTCACCACAGTCGCGCCGGATAAAAAAGGCAAAGGCACCAAACTCTGGGCGGCTGGCAGTGGTCACTTTGAACTGGATGGCGATCACTATGTTGAGTACCCCACACTCAATTCCTTCAACGTTCCCAAAGGCCAGGGATTCAGATTCCACATCCAGCTGCAGGGGGATGAATGGCGTACCCAAAGAATTGAAAATGGCGTATTGAAAGAGGAAGAAGTCTGGCGGCGGATCCGCGCTGCAAACTTGCCGACAGCAGCGCAGTAAACCGGCCCGCTCAGGCCCGGGGCATGATGCGCAGTAGCCTTGCCTGCCCCGGCCGGTAACAGCAATATCGCTAAGACAGATAGTTAAAAATATGCATGAATGAAGGTGGCTGCTTGATATCAATGGGCACTTTTAACTTTCTGGCCAGATCATTGGCCGAAATCATGCCGCGAATGTGATGCTGCTGGTGGTCAATCACCAGAATATGGTGCAAACCATTTTCCTGCAGTGCCCGCACTACGTCTCCCACCGTCGCCGAAGATAACTGTTCAAAATCCAGCGACAGCACATTCTCTCTGGGGATCATCAGATCTTTTACGCTCAAATCATCAATGCTGGAATGTTGTTTGGTCGCCAGCTTAACCATGTTTTGATGAAATTCATGCCGGGTAATCACGCCCAGAAACTTGTTCTCTGCATCCACTACCAGACGCATATAAGTGTGAGTTTTTTCCATGATTTCCAGCGCGTTGGGAGCACTGGTATGCACATCGATAACCAGAGGTTGAGAATGGTCAAAATCGGTGAAGATGGACAGGGCCGGCGCATTGCGTTTAGTGATGTCTTCGTCAGTGGCCCAAAGTAGATGGTCTATTGCTGCGGTGCTGTATAGCTCAAGGTTTCTCATTGTTTTAGTACCTCTTTTTGACTTCCCCGGAAAGGCAAATATCCCCCTGAAACCCCTTCAGTGAAATGTACGGCAAACCTTCCCTAACACTTCCCTATCTATGCCTCAAGCCCATGTCAGTCAATAAAGATGAACGCTCATTAATAGATTGTTAGTTCAGTGATCACCTTGTAACCATATGGAAAGCGGATAGAAATTTGTTAGCCAGACAGGGGGAGGCAAGTGGCATCAGTCAGGAAGATAAGGCCTGCTCAACGCCTCAGGGAAAGGTATTTCAAGATAGTGACTATCGCTTTTCAGCCAATCTATAACGCCCGTCATTACCGTATCTTCAGGCATTTTGTGTTTACCTTTGATCGCACACTCCCACAGCACCAGCACACGCCAACCCAATTCACGCAGTTTTTCATGGTTCTGCAGGTCCCGTTGACGATTACCGATTAACTTATCCCGCCACCAATCCGGCCCTCTGTCTTCGACCTGAGATGAAGCCGGAAACTGAAAATAGCGGCACTGATGCATGTGCCAAAAGCAACCATTGATCAAAACCACAGCGTGAAGCTTGGAGAAAACCAGATCCGGCTTCCCCGGTAAGCGCTTGTCATGCAACCGATAGCGAAACCCCAAAGCATGGAGCCTCTTTCTCAACCACATCTCGGGGCGAGTATCCTCACCCCGAATGCGGGACATTTATATGAACGACTGCTTGTATTCACTGCCATATGTGGAAAATCGTGACCGCATGTCCCTTAACACCATACCCAATGCACTTTATGTTTCAAGCCTATATAATCCGGCTAACTCAGATATCTGAGATAATCATGTAGTAATCTTTGAAGCACCTTTATAGGTGCATTTTGTTTTTATTTAAGGCGTTGAAATGTTGACTTTTATTGACCTCTTCTGCGGAGGAGGCTTTGGTGCCAGAGGAGCAGTTAATGCAGGTGGTAAACCACTACTAGCTGTAGACTACTGGGATCTGGCTGCACAAAATTACCAAGCCAACTTTCCAGATGCTGAAGTTCTTGCAGCTAAAATTGAAGACGTTGATCCGATCGAGTACGCGGCCAAATACAAGCCAGATGTTTTGCTGACTTCTCCCGAGTGTACATCACACTCGATAGCACGTGGCGCGAAACCTGGTTGTGAGAAAAGCCGTGAAACCGCACTGGGAATCCAGCCATGGATCAACGCTCTCAAGCCTCGTTGGGTCATCGTAGAAAACGTACCCCGTATGAAAAAATGGGAAAAACACGACCAACTTGTTGCTGACATAGAGCAGGCTGGCTATGCAGTCAGTCCATTGGTATTGAATGCTGCTGATTTCGGCGCCCCACAATCCAGACTGCGTATGTTTTTGGTATGCAGCAAAAACCAGCACGTTTTTACCCGAGACGAGCTTTTCGAAGAATTTGGCTCAAAGAAAGCTGCTGCAAAGTCGTTTATCGACTTTTCAGGCAAATACAAGTCAACACCTCTCTACACCGAGAAAAGGGCAAAAGCGACTTTAGAACGTGCAGAGAGGGGGATCTCAGCACTTGGCAAAGGTGTCAATTTTTTAATCGTTTACTACAGCACTGATTATGCCGGAGGATGGCAACGTATTGACGAGCCCTTGCGCACCATCACAACAGTTGATCGATTTGGCTTGGTAACATGGAAGGAGGACATTCCCTACTTGAGAATGCTCCAGCCAGAAGAGTTAAAACTCGCTATGGGAGCAACCAAGCGTCACCAGTTGGCAGTGGGAAATAGGAGAGACAAAGTAAAAATGTGCGGCAACGGAGTCTGCTCCACTGTTATTGAGACTTTATTTAATAAAATCAAATCTATAGAATACTCAACACTAGATAAGGTTTCATAGATGCTGCAGGATCGTAAGGCAAAGGATTGTGACCACTTACCAGAAAGTTCTTATTGTGGATCAAGTATACCGAGGCTCCAGGAATGGAAACGCTTCAGATGATCCATTGCCAAGTTTACTTGGCGTAGATAACGGTGCGGGATTCAGGCATCTGGGTAAACGCCCAAATGTAGAAACATTGAAACTTCTAGTTTTAAAAACGAGTTTCACTGAAGTTGATTGGCCCGACCATCTTGATACCGAGACAGGTGTATTCACCTACTATGGTGACAATCGAAGACCGGGCAGAGAACTCCACGACACTCCACGGCAAGGCAACTTAATGCTGCGAAACCTGTTCAACGCTGCGCACAGTGAAGAGTCATTAGAACACTTTCCTCCAATATTTGTGTTCGCAGGAACAGGGGTCTATCGAGATGTAAGGTTCTTAGGCTTAGCTGTGCCGGGAACAGAAAGTCTAAACGAAGACGAAGATCTTGTTGCCATCTGGCGCGCCACAGGGAAAGAAAATCTCAGATTCCAGAATTATAAATCAAAATTTACGATACTAGATATTCCGGCAATATCAGAAGATTGGTTAAAAGATATAAAGCAAGGGAATGCCGTAAGTTCTTCACATGCGCCGAAACTGTGGCTAGATTGGTTACAGAATAGAAAATATAGATCCCTTAAGGCACCGCGAATAAGCAAAATAAGGTCTAAAGAACAGCAATTACCATTACAACTGCAAGACAAAAAAATAATAGATGCCATCTATTCAAAATATAAATACTCACCTACAGACTTCGAGTATTGTGCAGTTAAAATTGCAAAGCTTTATATAACTAATATAACGACATGTGATGTTACTAGACCTTCAGTGGATGGCGGCCGAGATGCTATCGGCCAATATCGAATAGGAAACTCCCAAGCAGGACTATCGATAGATTTCGCATTAGAAGCCAAATGCTATTCGGTTAAAAATGGCGTAGGAGTGAAAGAATTGTCTAGATTAATTTCGCGCCTAAGACATCGTCAATTTGGTATATTAGTGACTACTTCCTATGTTGCTAAACAAGCTTATCAAGAAATAAACGAAGACAAACATCCCATAATTATTATTTCTGCAGTTGATATATGTAACATACTAAGAAAGCATATCGGTAGTTTAGACACGATTGAAAAATGGATATAACAAGAGCTACCAACTTCTACTGGTAGCCCAAATTAATCAAAAGAATGCGACTATTCCTGGTCTACTCAGATGCTGAGAGCATCGATAAGAAATATCATTTAAGATTTGCTCTTTCAATCTGAACTTAGGAATTCCAAACCACTTATTATGATATTCTTGTCCACATATTTCACCACTTGGGTTTGTACCTATTTGATATTTATAACTCAACAGAATTGTATAAATTTTTCCGCCAAGCAATATGTCAGGAAGTCTATAAATACCATCATGTGCACGATCTTTTATATTTCCACCAAATTTATAAATTGTCAACTCCCGAAACTCTTCCGGAACCAACGCAGCAATCAGATAACGGTTAAGCTTGACCTTTTTTTGTGCTTGGTCACAGTCAGGAGATAACTCGACAAAACCTAAAGTAATATTATCCTTAGCGGTTTGCAATCTCTCGGCACGAAAAGTTTTATCTCCTTGGATATTACTGGTTGAAATGAATTCTTGTTCAAAAATATCACTAAGCGTTCTCCCCAACTTTAATTCAAGTTTTCTTTTTGCAGTATCATCAGAAAGTAAATCTGAACATATCTCCACAAAAACGCCTTTACATGACTTAGAGTGCTCAGCCGGAACTTCTTCAATATGATAAAATGAGTTCAAAGCAGCTTTCTGCTTTTCATCCAATGTAATTCGACTTGATATATTTGTAAGTGCATCCCGCCAAATACTTGTTGGAGTACTACCCTTCGTCAAAAGATCGCTCAAGACTGGATATAGTCCACTATAAACGGCAGCTTCTGGAAATGACTCTGCATTCCTTTTACCTATTGACTCATGAGATATAGCAACAAGTAAGTCAGATAACCTTTGTGAATGATTTATGAAATAATTTTCATCAATGACCTCAGGGATTGATAGTTCATATAATGATCTGCTTGCTTCTAGAGCAGCTTTAGTGATACGAGATTCCCAATCCAGTAATCCATGAAAAATCGGATTTTCCTGGATAATTGAATCAAGCTTTTCTTTAAGTAATCCTGGACTCGATCTGACTTCAGTCTTATCAATAACCCCCCAATGTAAAGGAAAGGGGAACCTGCCGGCAAAACGCGTTAGCAATATTTCTACAACCGGCTCAACTCTAGCTTTATTTTTAGACCAGAAAAACAATATGTATGGACCACTTTTGATCAAAGTTTCCAAAAGAGAAGCTATCGCACCAGCTAAATTTACAGGCTCCAGGCTCCCCTCAGTTAAGTTCAAGTCAGTGATAATTACTCTCGGTATAAACCTACTTAAGTCAACATGATCTATTCCACTCAAGTTACTATCATCATTCTGATACTGAATGGACAAACATGGGACACCTGAAGCTACCAAACATTGATGAATTTCATTAAGTTCTTGTTCATTATCATCAATAACAACATACCCGGAAAAATTCATTACTTCATATCTCCATTTTTAAATAACATAACAGCTATAGCCCCTCCATAGGCTTCCGGTAATTCCACATCATCAGGTGAAAGTAAGATAAGGCTTCCACCAATACTTTCCATCACCTTGTCAGCATAATAGAGTCCAACACCCATACCACCTGGCCTTGTGGTCTTGAATGGCTGCACTGCCTCCTCAGGTGAAATACTAAAGCCAGGGCCGTTATCACCAATCACAATTGCAGGACCTTCTTTAAACCAGTCAATTAAACTATCTACATAAATAGCTGGCTGATAGTCTTCCTCTAATTCTTCTCTTTTTAACTTCGTCCAGTGAATGGCATTATCAACTAAATTAGTTAATGTTGCTTGTAATAATCCGAATGGTGCATGAATGTCAAAATCTGAAGACTCATCATTTAATATTGGGCTCGATAATATGATATTGTGATATTCGAATCTGTGCTTTGCCAATCCTAATGTTTTACTAATTAACGATTTAGCTTTAAATGTTCGTTGCTCATTTCTCCGAAGTAATGGTGCAAATCCTTCTAATAATTCAGATAGGTGTTCAGCTCTTTTTAACAGAGTAGCGTAATCATCACTTCGTTTGATCGAATCATTGAGATCATCGACACCTCTTTCCACTTCATGAAATATTACTGCTAAATTAAGCCCAGCAACTCCTGAGCTGAGCGTAACCTCCCTCATCTGAATATAATCATTTTCAATTTGGGATATCTTGTGCACTACGCGATCACCAAGATTATGCTTCTTAGCTACATTTTTAAGAGATGCTATATTTTCAGAAAATCTATAGGTCGCGGGCGATATATCAATCGCATCATTATTCAAATACTTAGAAATACTCTCTCTGTCATTTCTATGTGTAATATGAAAATGTTCAACAACACTAGTAGAAATCAATTTAAACAAACGATAAAATTTATTATCATCAAACCCTTCTCGATTAGTTTTCTCCTTGAGACCAGTACTCTTGCTTAAATTTAAATCAATTGACCCGACAACCATTCCTGTATCAATTTTTAGACCTGGCAAGTTAATTCTTCCTGCATTTAACTCCAGCCAGTCATCATTTGTCTCGCCATAGTTAAAAACTCTGATTCCATCTCGATAGATCCTAATCCCAGACTGTTCCTTCAGATAGTCTTTTATCGATTGTGCAGCTCCAAAGGCATTTAAAACAGATGTTGACTTAAGAAATACATAAAAAGTACCTGAAATTGGACCAATCCCATCAAGTTCCGATTTGCTTAGCGTTAATCTTTCAGAATTATCTCCTCTAGCCGCTTTTTCTTCCTTCGTTGGTTGAAGTAACTTTAGGAGTCCATCATCACCTGACTTTTCAACATCTATCAAAGTTTTGAATGAAGATGGTGGCGAAAAATTATATTTATAGCTAAATCGTCCATCTTCATCAATTTCAAAAGAATATTTCCAGATCGCTTTGCTTAAAATGTCATTCGCATCCAATACGTCATATAACTCCTTTTCTCTACCGGGGACAATATAATTAACCTCGAAATCTGAAACTTCTTTAAAAGGAGAAACTAAACTAGTAATAAGCCTTTTGAGTTTCCTAAGCTCACCTCTAGTCCATGTCTTATTATTTAACCTTGATATTTCAATTCTAGTCCCAGTATCTTCAGAGAAAAACTCTGGTTTTTCTAATTTCTCTACTTTTACAACTGTATCTTCGATAAAATTAGAATTATTTAGCACTTCTGCCCAGTCAATTACTACCCTATACTCATCAGAGTTTTCAGCTCTGGTATTAATAACCAGCTTTTCACCTAACTTGTGTACAGCTAACCTGCCGACCCCTTTCTCGCCAAGAGGCATTCGATTAAACCGTTTTGTACGAACTCTATTCTCATATCTTTTACTTTTTGTGCCAATTACCATCCACTTATTGACAATGTCATCATAAGTCATTCCACAACCAGAATAGTCCCATACAACAATATTAGGCATATCTACATTGAGGTTTAGTTGTACATCGACCCTCTTTGCATCAGAATCATATGCATTTTTCACTAACTCAAATACAGCAAGTCGGTCATCACCAATTAATTCATCACCGAGAAGTTTAAGAAGATGGGCATTGGCTCTAAATGAAGTACTGGTTATCATTTTTGAAAGTCTCATCCTTTATTAGTACACCTAGACTATAGATTTTTACTCATCAAATCAATCAGCTAGTCAATTGTAGTCTTGCCCTTAGCATACCAAATGAAAAAATGCTTTGTTAAAGTATACCGATGTACTAACTTTTACATGTATTGCAACAAAAGCATTATTGTTTACTGTTAACTTACCTCTGCTATCCTGGAAATTGGCTGAAATAAAATTTGTAAAATTTTGCATACACAGGAAAAGCTGCAATCCTCTTCCCAAAAAATAGAGTAACAGTCCAACTTAAAATATGGCTTGAAGGGAAGGTTTACAATGGGTCAAAAAATGAAAATTCAGGAGACCGTCTTGATACATATTTGAGTTACTGGCCTGCTTGGTGTACCTCAAAACCTCACCAATAGACACTTCCATGTCCCCTCCAACGTTCGTTTATCAATATCCAAGTACTCTGTACGCTACATAGCCTATTAAATGAACACAATACTTTGTTTATAAAAACATAGACTTGTGCACACACAATAACAGATCACACCACTCCCGCTCGAAGCGGCTGCAGTGCATTGGCTTCTGTAACGTGGTCGAGATAAGGATATCGAGACAACGTCAGTCGAATCAGGGATTAGCGTCTGACGTGATTGTTTAAGGAAGCCACATGCACAATGAGTTATCCGCTTCGTCGCGGGTCGCAGGGGGATTGGATAAGGGGCCTTTCGAAACGGTCCCCTTTCCCCAGGTGTGGGTTGGCAAGTATCGCGCAGCGATGAGCTTACGAGCGAGAGTCAGGGATGACGAACTGGCAAGGTACATGGATGTACCTATCCCACGACTTTAACTGCTTGCGGTATTTTTTATTCACACGCCAGCAAGCGCAAAAAGCCTACCAATGTGACTCATAGTCCGTAGACCATCCCTACATTTTCCCCAATACTGACCTCAGTGCTTACCCAATGAGGTTCAGTGATGCTCCCACAAGACTCAAACGAATATGAAGAAACGCTGGCAAACGGTTGGACTATCTATATCGAGCCCAATCCAGACCGCTTCCGGGAAGGTTTGACCTGGCACATCAGCCACAATGATTGTATCTGGGATTCAGGACTGGAATGGACGTTAAGCGACGCGTATATCCGAGCAAAGGAAGCGATTGCATCCGTACATTCAAAGCAATAGGGCCAGCCTCCATAGGATGCAGGTAAACAGTGAAACGACACTCGTCAGTATCACTGAAAAAGTGACTGAATCTTAACAACTCTTAATCCCCCAAAAAGCATACAACCATCTGATCTTGTGTAGAATTTACAATGGCTCTCAGTCAGTCCAGAGGAAGAATTGCCCGGTTCGACGGGTATTTTCGGCACGATGTGCTGGATACCTTAACGGGAGTCTGTCATTTTATTTAACAAAGTGAGATTGAGGCCTCGCCGCAGTGCACTCCAGCGGTATCACACACTCAGCATGCCGGAAGATATCTCCACTTAGATCTATTTCACCCAAGCAGATGGAAGCACTATGAGCGATGTTCAAATCCGCCTTCAGGACTCCGTTGTTTCCGGCATCATCAATGGTGTCATCAATGGCATAATTGCCTATTTTCTTTTTAAAAATCACCCAGATGTCGCAGTATCACTAAACAGCATTGCTGCCAGTGAAGTCTCTGTATGGGGACAGGCTGTGTCGCTGACCTTTGGACTGGGGGTAATTCTGACGCTGATCACCGCCAAAATCTTTTGCAATCAAATGAAGAAGCAGCATCCGGCACAATCTGAGCAGTTATCTCTGCCGCTGTTTCCCACCTTGTTTGGCATTGCCATCAATAATGCAGCGGCATTGTTTGGCTGGTTTGTGGTACTGGCCGTTATCTGGACCCGGATATTCGGTGAAGTCAGGGTTTCTACTCTGCTCGCGGCCGTGCTGGTCGGCCTGTTCGCCATGGTGGTCACCCTGGTGGTAGAAGTCAGAACCAAAAAGAGTATCGTATTCAAAAAAACCAGTATCTTTGCTGATAACCAATCGACTATGGAGCAACACAATGACTGAGACTACCGACGCCAAGCCTGAGGTCAACAGCAAGGACAAGCCTGACGCCAGTAAAGACAAGTCAGAAGGCACCAGTCAGGCACGTAAATTTACCTATTACATTTTTCTGGCGGTGCTGTGTCTGTGGTTGTACACCCTGTGGACCGACCGCATGACCCCGATGACGGACGAAGGCCGGGTGAATGGTCAGATAGTCCGTATCACGCCGCAGATCTCAGGCCCGATTTCTCAGGTGCTGGTGACCGACAACACAGAAGTGGATCGGGGTCAGCCTCTGGTGGTGATTGAGAAACATCCGTTTGAGTTGAATGTGAAGGCAGCCAAACTGGCGCTGCAGCAAACGACCCAGTCATTCCATGCCGACTCTGCTGCCATCGATGCCGCCAAAGCCACCGAAGTCGCCGCCCGGGTCAAGGTCGATAACGCCAGACAACACTTTGAGCGCTATCAGGAACTGGCCAAAAGTGGACTGGTGAGCCAGGCCGATCTGGATGACAGCGCCGCCTCGCTGGAAACCGCGCAGGCCAATCTGAACCAGGCAACCGCAGCACTGGAAAAAGCCAAGCAGGAACTGGGACCACAAACCGAGAACAATCCACAGATCCAATCTGCACTGAACAAGCTGGAGCAGGCGCTGCTGGATCTGTCCTACACAGATATCAATGCGCCGGGCAAAGGGGTGATCACCAACATGAATCTGGCGGCCGGCAACTATGCCAGCAATGGCCAGCCACTGATGACCTTTGTCAATAATCAGCATCTGTGGGTGACCGCTATGGTGACCGAAAACTCGCTGGCTCACCTGAAAAAAGGCATTCCGGTGAAGCTGGTGTTTGATGCTTACCCCGGGCAAATTTTTACCGGTGAAGTCACCACCATTGGCTGGGGTAGCAGTGGTAATGGCGGTTTGCAGGTGGATAACAGCAATGGCCTGCTCAACTCCCCAACATCCAGCCCGGATGCCCAGCGTTTTCCGGTGAATGTGAAACTGGACCCGCTGCCCGAGGGTGTGGATCTGCGTTACAGCGGCCGGGTGACGGTGAGCTTCTATCCCGGTGAATCCTATATCGGTGAGCGTCTGCTGGACGTCTGGACCTGGATATGGAGTTACCTGACTTATGTCTCGTAGGCCTGCCAATGCGCTGATCAGGGTTGCTGTGTTTCCGGTACTGCTGCTGTTCTGGCAGTATGTATTCGGCACAGATCTGCCCCTGCTCGGACCGGCCATGTGTGCGGTGTTTCTCACCACCACCCATGAGCCGCCGCCACTGATCATGGTGATCCTGATGGGGGTGGTGCTGTTTGTCACCGCCTGGATCCAGGGGGCGCTCAGCGTGGTGCTGTTTGATCAGCCGGTGGTTTACTATTTCGCGCTGTTTGGAGCCTTTTACTGGTGCATGCAGCGTACCCATGAAAACCCTCAGGATCTGCTGGCCATTTTGCTGATTGTGTCCACCGCCATGATTGCCGTGTTCTTCAAGCAAAAAGGCATTGATGTCAGCGATATCCCCTGGGCCTTGCTGAAGAATCTGCTGATCGCCGGCTTTACTGCCTATCTGGCGTATTTTCTGTTTCCGGGTGGCGAGCCGCTGTCGACCTTCCCCAAGGCCGCAGAAGCCCGCAAGCGCGATATTCCGGCACTGATCATTCTGCTCAAGACCGGATTTATCATGCTCACCCTGGTGGTGACCATTAATCTCAACCTGGCGCAGAGCACCATCATTACCGTGGTAGTGGCGCTGATCCTCAAAGATCCTGATCCGATTGCAGGCCACATTTATGGCCTGCGCCGCCTGGTGGTGACCTATGCCAGTGTGCTGTATGCGGTGCCGCCACTGCTGTTCAGTATTTTACAGGCCAATATTGTCGCTACCATGGGCTCGGCGGTGATCTGTTCCCTGTTGATGGGGTGCCGGGCAGTTGAGCGCAAGGCCAGCTACAACGGCATTCAGCTGATGTATTCCAGCTATGTGGTGCTGATTTTCTACGGCATCACAACCACAGGATTCAGCGGCATCAGCGAAGATGCCGTGCGCTTTGGCTCCATTCTCGGTGCCGTGCTGTTTGGCATGATGGTGTTGCTGCTGTTACAGCCTGCAGAGCGGAAAACCGCCTGAGATTACTCCTGCGCAGGCGGCTTTGGTCGCCTGCCATTGCGCCTTCTGGCCACCGTCAGAAAGTCCAGCGCCACCCCGGAAATGGCATTAAAGCCGCGGATACGGAACACCAGCTTGAGCAGTCCCGGCCTGGGCCGGACATTGGGCTCGACCGAACGGGGAATAAACCACAGGGTCACCAGGGCCCGCAGCAGGGTTGATACCACAAACACCACGAATATCGGATTCCCCGGCAGCTGACTCCAATCAAGAAACGACTGGGCATGGCTGGCAATCAAGCCGCCACTGATCGCCCCGACAAACACCAGTGCCGCACTCAGCGCCGCCTGCATGGCGGCATAGGTGGCAAAGTCGGAACGAAACGGCCGGATGTCATACAGATAGTTGGCCGTGCTCAGGGTAAAACCACTCCAGGCAAACCCGGAGAACGCCTGAATCGCCAAAATATACAAATAGTTATCGGAAAACAGCCACATCAGCGGCAGACTTGGGATAAGGCTGGAGGTGATGATCATCACCAGCCGATTACCGTATTTGTCGCTGAATTTACCCCAATACCTCAGGGTGATGAATTGAGTGAGGATCGAAGCCACGCTGGCGCCGACATACTCCAGATAACTGAAATGCAGATTCTCCAGCATATATACCGCGAAGAACGGCGCAGAAATCGCCACCATGGCCTGCATCCCCGCCACAAACAGGCTGTATTGCCTGAAGGTGACATCCTTCCACGCCTGCCGGAAGTTCCCCAGAGTGCGGGTAAACACGCCGGGGATACGTTGCTCGGTCGGCACAGGATCATGCATCTGCCACAGTAACCAGGCCGACACCCAGCGCCCCATGGCGGCAATGGAAAACATCAGGCTGAACCCCAGCCAGGCCATACCCGCGCTGTCGGTCAGGCTCAAAATGCCACCGCCGAGGAAGAACACACTCAGGGAAGCGCCCATAGTCAGCCGGGTGCGGGCAGCAAAGAAGGTGCCGCGCCGCCGCTCCGGCACGATACTGCCCATCCAGGCTCGCCAGTGGGGCTGGATCAGGTTCAGAAAACCGTGGTACAGCGCCGCCAGCGCGATGAACAGCCACACCCCATGATCAGGCCGAAATGCGGCCAGGGCCCCCATCCCCAGTACCACCAGCGCCTGCAGCGAAGCACACAGGGTAATAAACCACTTGCGGGAGAAATGGCTGGCCAGCCAGACCGACAGTAATTGATTGATGGCGCCAAACAGTTGCGGCAGGCCGCTGACCCAGCCCATCTGCCCCAGAGTGGCACCGAGAAAAATAGCAAAGGCATTGAAGAAATTATCACTGGTTGCCGTCATGGCCGACGACGCCACCGCCTCCTGCTGGCTGCGTTTTAACGTCAATCTCAGCCAGGCACAACGACTGCTGCGCCTTTGTTTGGAACACGCGGGAGAAACCTGCATCGACTTCATCAGATGTGGCGGTGAATTTTTGCGCTAATTATGTGCAATGTTGCGCCTTCCGGCAATCCGCACGCAGAGAAAATATTCCGCAGATCAGGCGCTAACAATCATAACTGTACAGACTCCACAGGACTGCCGGAACCGATTGATACCAATCCGCATAGCAGTATGAGAACCCCGCTGTGCGCCCGCACTCACAAGAAGATTCACAAAGCTTCAAACACAGTTTCAGGGATCCTCGACTAGTATTAATGGGTTTCCGCCGCCCTCTGCAACACCAATAACCACTTTTAAGGAATAACCCTCTGACGCGCCGGAAACAGGGATTTTAATCATTACCCAAAGGAGTTCAGCACAACATGGAATATCGTAAGTTAGCTCTGGCCTGCTCACTGGCCACCATACTTGTCGCCTGCGGAGGCAGTGACAACACCGACACCCCGACGCCGGAACCCACCCCAACACCCGAGCCAACCCCTACTCCCAGCCTGACCGGTAAAGTTGCGGATGGTTATTTGGTTGGCGCGACTGTCTGTCTGGATCTGAACGATAACAAACAGTGTGACGATGGCGAGCCCAGCGCCACCTCAGGTGCCGGTGGCAGCTTTGAAATCAGCGCAACTCAGGAGCAACTGGACAGCTATCCGCTGCTGGTGGAAGTCACCGCGTCAGTGGTCGATGAAGACACTGGCGAAACCGTGACAGCCCCCTATTCGCTGACCGCACCGGCTGGTTACGGGTTTGTCAGTCCACTGACGACCATGGTGCAAAGTCAGGTCGAGCTGGGGAGTACCCAGGCTGATGCCGAGGCGTTAATCCAGAATCTGCTGAATACCACGCTGGCGCTCAGCACTGACTTTATCGCCGCCCAAAACGATACCTCTGTGCCCGTCGAAACTCAGGCACAATACCAGCAAATACATCAGGTTGCTCAGGTTACCGCGCGGGTAATGGCCAGCAATCTGGCGGCAGTTCAGGCAGCGGCAACCGCCGCCAATATCTCCACCGATGACTTGTTGAATCTGATTGTCGATACGCTGGTGAACTCGCTGCCCACCATAGTGGATCAGGTCGCGGCGACAGAAGGTGAGTTCGACCCGGATGCCATTGCCGGGTCTTCTGCGGTTACGGCGGCCACCGGCATGGACGCTGAAACCCTGCAGGAGCAGGTCGCAGTGATGAATGCCCAGGCCAATACGGCCGCGGCCAACCTGGTTACCGAAGTCAGCACGACCGGGATTTACTGGTTTGACGGTGAGCATGAGGATAACGATTTCTGGCTTGATTATGGCAGCGTACATTACGACGCCACGGCGGCAACCACCTCGGAAACCGAGTACACCCTGATCGATGGCGAGTTTGTGGAAGCAGGCAGCAGCTACCGGGATCTGCTGTTGGCTGCTGATGGCTGGCAATTAGTCACTGATCATATTGAAATCAGCGCATTGGGCGATGATGGCAGTATCACCCTGGCCAATCCCGATTTTCCACAGGACAGTGAAAAACTGACAGCTGAGGAAATCACTCTGGATACCCTCAATGTCCGGCTGTTTCTCAAAGATCATGACAATACCCGCGCCTGGCACAAAGCCATACCGACGGATATCAGCTTTTCCTCCGGCGCCAAAGCTTTTGAGCTGCATGCCACCACAGTCAATGATCTGTACAGCCTGTATATGTGGGAAGACTGCGAAGCAGAGCAGCGAATCGGTGGCCTGTGCAACACTGTCTGGTCAAAACTGGCTGATGGTCAGGACGGTCCGGCGACCTCTCTGGCGTCATTGATCTCGGCAACCGCTTCGGGTGGCAATATTGCCAGCCTGGTTGGCCCCTATGTCGCCTGGGACGGTCAGGACAATATCCTGGCTGAGTTAGTGGAAGGCGGCAGCGTCAATTACTATCTGGTGAAGTGGCGGGCTGACAGCAGTGGTCAGTACTCCCAATCGGCACACGCCTATGGCAGCGGCACTTGGCGCCAGACCACAGTTGCCTCCCAGACCCTGTTGCTCATCGATCTGCCGGATGATGTCAAAGACTTCGGCAACCGAGACGACGACGGCGAATACCTGCTGGCCGTATATGAAGGCGCCGTGCGTCAGGGCGAATTTGTGGTGGCAGGCAGCAGCTTCGACGATGAAGTGGTCTTTAACCAGACAGCCAAAAACGACATTCTCAATCACCTCGACCTGTCACTGCTTGAGCCGGTTATCCCACCGTCAGCACTGACCCCCTGCAGTCAGGGTGACTCAAACTGGGATGATGCCAACGACAGGCCGGATCTGACCACCCTCAAATCACTGAGCCAGTATCGGGCGCTGGTCGCAGCCTGTCAGGGTGACAGCAGCCCAGCCTTCACCACAGCGGATGTGGCTGGCAGCCAGTTTGGCATCTATGAGGATGATGGCACGCTGGATACCCTGGTAGTGTTCAATGCTCAGGGTGGCTACTTCACCGACTACAATGATGACGGCACTGAGGAGACCACGCCATTCAGCTGGAGCATCAATGACAACAGCGAAATTGCCGCGCAGGTCGTGGATGACAGTGATGCGGTGGTGGCCCGCTTCTATCTGAGCCTGATTGCCGCCCGGGACGAAGAGATTTCCATCAAAGGCTTCTCCGAAGAAGCGGATTGGTCGCAGATGGACGGCAGTGCCGGCGAAGTATGGAGCGAAATCTGGCAGAAGGTCACATCGAACTGATCTTTTTCCTGACAGCAAATCAAGCCCGCAGTTGCGGGCTTTTCGTTACCGGATAACGTAACGCAACAACAACTCAGTGCCTGGTTTGGCATTTTTTACGCTCCGACAAAGCGATTTCCCACCACCTTTCCGCCACTGACCAACCCCCTCCGGCTACACTTTGTGAGCCACTTCAGATTTCTGACACCCGGGATTCAGCCATAATAAGAAACGGGTCAGACATTGGCCCACAGCTCTTATTTCGCCGCTGCAAAACAGTTACCAGGCGTTATCACCCCGTTAAATCAAGCCTTGATTTTGGTAGTTTTATTTCACCAAACCCGCTGGTTAACCTCAGTTTTTCCTCAATTTTTCGCTGTCGTCACATTCGCGGATACAGCTCACATTATTTACCCCCCTGACGGATTTATTGCCCGCTGAAACTTATATTTGCGTCACTAAATAAGCAGGACACATCCTGCAACTCCTTACCCTATTTCAGTCGAGGTAAACCAAGGTGAAAAAATCCATCTTCAAAGTGGCCGCTCTGTCTCTGGCAATGCTGTCCGCCGGTGTTGCTGCCAAAGATTACGAAATCGTCAACGTGGTCAAAGTGTCGGGCATCCCTTGGTTCAACCAGATGAACAAAGGTGTGGAGCAGGCTGCCACCGATCTGGGTGTGAATGCCCGTCAGGTGGGCCCTTCTACCCCGGATCCAGCGCAGCAGGTCAAGATTATTGAAGATCTGATCGCCAAAGGCGTAGATGCCATTACCGTGGTGCCCAACGACGTAACTGTACTGGAGCCGGTATTCAAGAAAGCCCGTGACAAGGGCATTGTGGTACTGACCCATGAATCACCTGACAAGCACGGCGCCGACTGGGATATCGAAACTCTGGATAACACTGCCTACGCCAAAGCCACCATGGATGAGCTGGCCAAACACATGGGCGGCAAAGGCGGTTACGCGGTTTACGTTGGCTCGCTGACCGTCCCTTTGCACAACAACTGGGCGGATCTGGCGATTGCTTATCAGAAGCAGGCCTACCCTGAAATGTACGAAGTGACCAGCCGCATGCCGGTTGCCGAAAGTGTGGATGCCTCTTACGCCGCCACCAACGATCTGATGAAAGCCCACCCGGATATGAAGGGCATTGTGTCCTACGGCTCACTGGGTCTGATTGGTGCCGGTGAAGCCATCAAGAAAAAGCGCGCCAAGGACAAGATCAACACTGTCGGTATTCTGATGCCAAGTCAGGCAGCGCCTTATCTGATGCGCGGCGAAATCGACAAGGGCTTCCTGTGGAACCCGGCTGATGCGGGTTATGCGCTGGTGTCTGTGGCCAAGATGATGCTGGATGGCCAGGAAGTCAAAGACGGTCTGGCAATCCAGAACCTGGGCGCCGCCGAAGTGAACATGGACACCAAAGTGATTAAGTTCAACAAGATCCTCGAAGTCGATAAAGACAACGCCCGCAGCCTGGGCTTCTAACAACGGGGTGTAACCTTTACCTCTGTATGGCGAAGCTCACCGCCAGGCCTTCAACCCTTGGCCTGGTGCAGGGAGCGCAGAGCTTCGCCATCTTTTCTGCGACGCGGGTTAACCGGCTGCCGCAGTCCATATCTATCTCATTCGTTACCCTGCGGGATATCTTCTATGTCTGACGAACAGTCTAACGAACAACAGTCTACTCCACAGTCCGCTGAATTCATCACGCTCAACAATGTCTCCAAACACTTTGGCAGCGTGAAGGCACTGACCAATATCAACCTCAGTTTCAAGCGGGGTGAGGTTCATTGTCTGGCGGGTAAAAATGGTTGTGGCAAAAGCACTTTGTTTAAGGTGATTTCCGGTGTGCATGCGCCGGAGAAAGGCGCGCAGATCTGTATCGATGGCAAACAGTACAGTCGCCTGACGCCCCAGCAGTCCATCGATCACGGTATTCAAGTGATCTATCAGGATTTGTCGCTGTTCCCCAACCTGACCGTGTATGAAAACATCGCCATTCAGGACCACATGCAGTGGCACAAAGGCTTTGCCAGCACTGCCCGCCTGAAGGCCATAGCCAAACAGGCGATGGCAAGCGTGGGCGTAGAGCTGCCGCTGGAGAAACGGGTGGAGCAGCTGTCGATTGCCCAGTGTCAGCTGGTTGCCATCTGCCGCGCCATGGCGGCGGACGCCAAGCTGGTGATTATGGATGAGCCCACAGCGTCACTGACCCGCACCGAGGTGAATAACCTCATCAAAGTGGTGGCCGACCTTAAATCCCGCGGCATTACCGTGGTATTTGTCAGCCACAAGCTGGATGAGGTGATGGAGATTTCTGACCGCATTACCGTGATCCGCGATGGCGTCACCATAGGCACCTACCAGGCTGATGAAGTGGACAGTGATGAACTGGCGTTCCTGATGACAGGCCAGCGCTTCGAGTTCAGCCCCATTGGTGACTTTACGCCGAAAGCCGATGGCAGCGACATCCGCCTGTCCACCAGCAAGCTCACCAGGAAAGGTCAGTTTGAAGATATCGATCTGACGCTGCGCGCCGGCGAAATCGTGTCGATTACCGGCCTTTTGGGCTCGGGTCGCAGCGAGCTGTGTCTGTCACTGTTCGGTATGACCCGCCCGGATCGGGGCGCAATTTGTATCAATGGTGAGCAGGTATTTTTCCGCCACAACCGCGATGCCATTGAGCATGGCATTGGTTATGTCACCGAAGACAGAATGACCACAGGTTTGGTGATGGCCCAGAGCATCAGCGACAACACCACGGCGGCGATTCTGCCCAGGCTGTCGCGCAATGGCGTGCTGGATCATGGCAAAGCCAGATCACTGGTGAGCAAGTTGATTTCGTCGCTGTCAATCAAGGTGTCAGATCCAAAGCTGCCGGTTACCAGCCTGTCCGGCGGTAACGCCCAGCGTATCGCCATTGCCAAGTGGATTGCCGCCGAGCCTCAGGTACTGATTTTGGATGCGCCAACCGTGGGCGTGGATATCGCCAACAAGGAAAGCATCTACCAAATCGCCAGAGATCTGGCCGCCAAAGGCATGGCAATTTTGATGGTAAGCGATGAAATTCCTGAAGTTTTCTACAACAGCCACAGAGTGATTGTGATGAAGGAAGGACGCTTTACCCATGAGTTCAAACCCTCCTGCTGCACCGAGCAAGACATTATGGAGGCCGTGAATGCCTGATTGTATGCAAGGCGCTGCTGGCCTGAATAAGATGAAGCATCTGCTGAAACAACATGAATTCTATCTGGCGGCGCTGATCCTGCTGCTGGTCGCCGGGCTGAGCACCGGCACAGAGGACTTTCTGACCCTGGGCAATATCTTCGATATGACCGTCAGCTCGGCCATTCTGGGCATTATGGCCTGTGGTCTGTTTGTGGTGCTGATTGCCGGAGGCATTGATATCTCCTTCCCGGCCACGGCTGCTATCGCCCAATACCTGACCGCCAGCTACATTCTGGCCAATGGCGGCAACTTCCCGCTGGCCTTTGCCATGGCAGCAGTCGTGGGCATGGTACTGGGCATGCTGAACGCCACCCTGGTGTACAAGCTGAAAGTACCGGCCATTATCATCACCATCGCCATGCTGAATGTGTATTTCGGCCTGTTGATTTACTTCACCGATGGCGAGTGGCTGTATGGCTTCCCCGACTGGTTTATGAATGGCGTGGAGCTGCTCAGCTTCACCGGCAGCGATGGCTACGACTATGGCCTGAATCTGCCCATTCTGATGCTGCTGGCCTGTATCGCCCTCACCGCGTTGCTGATGAACAAGACCCGCATCGGCCGTCAGATCTATGCCATGGGCGGCAACAGCGATGCCGCCGGTCGTATCGGTATCAACCTGTTTGGCCTGAACCTGTTTGTGTACGGCTACATGGGCGCACTGGCGGGCATTGCCGCCGTGGTGCAAACCCAAATCACCCAGTCGGTTGCCCCCAACTCCCTGATGGGCTTTGAGCTGACCGTGCTGGCAGCTGTGGTGCTGGGTGGGACCAGCATGACAGGTGGCAAAGGCACGCTGCTGGGCGTAGTGCTGGGGGTGGCGTTGCTGGCCATTCTGAAAAACGGCCTGACACTGCTGGGTGTGCCGTCTTACTGGCACACAGTGGTTACCGGTCTCATCATCCTTTTGAGTATCAGCATTACTGCGCTGAATGAAAAACAACAGGCGAAGCAGGAGGCCTGATGGACGCGATAATGAATTCCCTGAAACTGCCGACGGACAAAAACATCCGTTATCTGCTGGTGATCCTGGCGGCAATCCTGCTGCTGATGGCGTTTACCTCAGGCAGCACTTTCTTCTCGCTGGCGAACCTGCAGTCCATGTCCTCGCAAATGCCACTGCTGGGTATTCTGGCGCTGGCAATGGCCGTGTGTATGCTGACCGGTGGTATCAACCTGTCGATCATTGCCACCACCAACGCCTGTGCGCTGGTGATGGCCAGCATCATTACCCAGAACCCGGACAGTGCCATCATGCTGCTGGCCGCGCTGGCTGCCGGTCTGATTACCGCGGTACTGGTGGGGCTGGCCAATGGCTTTTTGATTGCCTATATCGGCGTGTCCCCGATTCTGGCAACCCTGGGCATGATGACCTTTATCAATGGTCTGAACGTGCTGATCTCCGAGGGCAGCGTGATTTCCGGTTTCCCGGATGCGCTACAGACGCTGGGCAACGGCTCGCTGGCGGGCATCCCTATGCCGCTTATTCTGTTCGGCATGTTTGCCCTGGGTCTGTGGGCCATTCTGGAGCACACCCCACTGGGGCGCACCATTTACCTGATTGGTTCCAATGAAAAGGCCAGCCGCTTTTCCGGTATCAACACCCAAAAATCCCTGGTGTATGTGTATATCCTGTCCTCCATCCTGTGCTGGGTGGCGGCAATTATCATGATGGCCAAATTCAACTCGGCCAAGGCAGGCTACGGCGAGTCCTACCTGCTGGTCGCCATTCTGGCATCCGTGCTGGGGGGGATTAACCCGGATGGCGGTTTTGGCCGGATTATCGGTATCTGTCTGGCACTGGTGGTATTGCAGACACTGGAAAGTGGCCTGAACCTGCTGGGGGTTTCCAGCTATCTGACTATGGCACTGTGGGGCGGCATCCTTATTCTGTTTATTGCCCTGCAACTGCCCACAGCCAAAAAATAATTTGCGCTGCAACGGGAACAACAAGTGAAGCAGATTGCTTTTTACAACATCAGTGACAACGCATAGGAATTGGTCATGAGCAGCTATTTTATCGGAGTGGACGTCGGCAGTGGCAGCGCACGGGCCGGCGTGTTCGACAGTCAGGGACGCAAGGCAGGCGAAGCCAAGCGCGACATTCAAATCTTCAAACCCAAAGCCAATTTCGTGGAACAATCATCGGACGATATCTGGCAGTGCGTGTGCATGGCAGTGCGCGACGCGGTATCTCAGGCCAACATCGATCCGATCCAGGTAAAAGGCATCGGCTTCGATGCCACCTGCTCCATGGTGGTGCTGGACAAGCGTGGCCAGCCACTGACTGTCAGCCCGACAGGACGCCGCGAGCAGAACATCATTATGTGGATGGATCACCGCGCCATTGCTCAGGCCGACCGCATCAATGCCGGTAAGCATCCGGTGCTGGCGTTTGTGGGCAATACCATCTCCCCTGAGATGCAAACACCCAAACTGCTGTGGCTGAAAGAGAATATGCCCTCCACCTGGAGCAATGCCGGTTACTTCTTCGACCTGCCTGACTTTCTGACCTGGAAAGCCACCGGCCAGGACAGCCGCTCCCTGTGCTCCACCGTATGCAAGTGGACCTATCTGGGCCATGAAGGCAAGTGGGACAAGAGCTACTTTGAATCCATCGATCTTGATGATCTGCTGACTGACAACGCGCAGGCGATTGGCTCGGATATCCGTCCCATGGGTGAACCCATAGGCAACGGCCTGACATTGCATGCCGCCCAGGAGCTGGGACTGGCGACCGGCACTAAAGTCGGCACCTCGATCATCGATGCCCACGCAGGTGGCATCGGTGTGCTCGGCGCGGCCGGCATGACAGGTGAAGCGGCCGACTTCAACAAGCGTCTGGCGCTGATCGGCGGCACCTCAACCTGCCATATGACAGTCTCCAAAACCGCCCGTTTTATCGATGGTATCTGGGGCGCTTATTACAGTGCCATGATCCCGGGTTACTGGCTGAACGAAGGCGGTCAGTCAGCCACCGGCGCACTGATCGACCATGTGATTACGGCTCATCCGTTCCACCAGCAGGCGCTGACTCAGGCGCAGGCCAAGGGGCAGACCATCTATGAACTGCTCAATGATCAGCTGCTGATGCTGGCGGGCAGCAAGGAAGAGATCGCCTTTCTGACCAAAGACAGGCATGTACTGCCCTACTTCCACGGTAACCGCTCGCCCCGGGCCAATCCGCATCTGACCGGCACCATGACCGGCCTGACCATGAACAAAACCCTGGAAGATATGGCGCTGCAGTATCTGGCGACCATTCAGGCCATTGCGCTGGGCACACGGCATATCATCGAAGAGAAGAATGTCGCGGGTTATCAGATAGATACCATTATGGGCTGCGGTGGTGGCACCAAGAACCCGGTGTTTATTCAGGAACACGCCAACGCCACCGGCTGCGCCATGTTGCTGCCGGAAGAATCAGAAGCCGTGCTGCTGGGCAGTGCCATGCTGGGCGCAGTGGCCGCCGGTTTCTATGCTGATATTCCGGATGCCATGAACGCCATGAGCCGCATCGGCAAGACAGTAACGCCACAGGCCGACCGCAGCAAACGCTTCTACGATGCCAAATACCGGGTATTCCAGCAGATGTATGAAGATGACTGCCGTTACAAAGCCATGATGGCGGAGTTTTAAAGATCAGGCTCTAGGTTCTAGGTTCTAGGTTCTAGGTTCTAGGGCCTAGTACCTAGTGCCTAGTATCTATATCAGGCCACCAGCCGCTGGCGAAGCTCATCATGGTGCTCAGTCACCATAGTCGGGGCGATGGCTTCGTCACCCTGCTGCTGATGCGGGTTGTACCAGCAGGTGTGCAGCCCGGCATTGATGCCACCCAGGATATCGGTATGCAGGTTATCCCCCACCATCAACACCCTGTTGTTATCAGGCTGTCCCATTTTCTCAAGTGCATGCTGGAAGATGCCAACATTGGGCTTGGTAACCCCCACCTCTTCGGAGATCACCAGCAGCTCAAAAGCATCGGCCAAACCAGTGCGCTCCAGGCGGACGCGCTGCAGCTCGGTAAAGCCATTGGTGATAATGCCAAGACGGGCCTTGCCATGGAGCGAATCCAGCAGCTCACGCACGCCAGGCAGTGGCGCGCAGATATCGGCCATGGACTGCAAAAAGTCTGAGTTCAACTGCTGCCCCGTGGTCCCCAGTTTATCGCCCCAGGCAGTAAAACGGGTCGTTTGCAGTGTAATGGCATCGATATCACCCGCGTTATAGGCCTGCCACAGCGGCTGATTCAGCGCCTGATAGTCGCGGTAATCATTATCGGTAAAGTCGACACCATGGCGGGAGAACATCAGCTTAAGCCCTTTGAGAGCATCAAAACTGAACAGGGTTTCATCGGCGTCAAACAGGATCCATTGGTAAGGCATAGCAGTGTTATCTGTTGTATTTATTTGTCATTTCGTGGCGGCAGTCTATCTCAGTCCGGATAAATTCAGAATAGCGTGTCAGCCACAGAAACTGACATGTCAGTTTGTCACATAACACGCCTATTACTTAGACCATTACACCAGTACAATGAAAAATCCCCACGAAGTGCGCCATTTTTAGAGGTTGGCACGGGAGTTGTAACTGCTTTCAGCTAAAAGCTGGCAGCGTGATGAACTCAATCAGGAGGGAAACCATGACGACATATCTGAAATCGAACACTGTCACCAAGCTGGTGCTGGATAACTGCCCCAAGGATGGCAATACCACACCCAATCTGGTGCTGAATATCGGTCATCCCAAAGATCCCGACAGTTGGCGGCTAATGTATAACGACTTCCAGCTGGAGCTGATCGAGACCATACTGCATGACCCCATAGATATTCTGGTTAAACTGGAAGACAAGTATAACGACCTTGAGTTTGCTCCGGCGGGCTCAGTGGAAAAACGTCAGGTATTTGATGGCATGCTGTTTGTCACCGGTAACCGCACCATAGCGTATCAGGATGCGGTGGCCACCAAACTGGTGGAGCCTTACCTGCTGCAAATCCAGGTTCGCCCCTCGGTATTCTGGCGACATCCGGATGGCAAATATGGTCCACACGATGGCAACAAGGTTGGGTTCAGATTTGTGGTCCGAGATCCTCAGGGTCAGATCTACTTTTCACATGATCCTGTGATTGCAGGTCGTGATTGGGATGAAGGTTAGTAGTAAAACCAGTGTTTCGGCAGAACTTTAAAAACGTGCCGAAACACTAGTCTAAATTAGCCTGCATAGATAATCTGAGATGGTTAAATTTGTCTTCGCCCGCCAAAGAAACCAACCACGGAGACTGTAGCCAATTTACAGGCAGGCCAGCGTCAATGGCCTGCTCCAAATAGTCATAACAGATTTCTTTTTCTCCAAGAAAAAGATAAACCAAAGCAATGTTAAAGCTCAGTAAGGGCTCCCCAGTAGAGTCTTTTATAGCCTTCAAAAGGGCAGTCCTGGCTCCCTCAACCTGATTCAGGCGTGCATGAGCCAAAGCAATAATTATATAGTCCCAACTATCTTTAGGTGACTCATCCTTATAAAGCTCAAAAATCTTGTTGTAATACTCGCTGGATTTTTGCTTCTGCTCTCGAAGAAAACTGACGTCAGCAAGATTTAGCAACACCACAGGAATATTTGGCCCCAATTGATAGGCACTATTGAGAACTTGTTGAGCTTCTACCAGTTGGTTTTGCATCGCCAATGCTGCACCTAAATTCACGTAGTTTGTCCAAGTTCTTAGTTCTTTGATGCCAAGTAACTCTCTATATTGTGCTGCAGCTTCCGCCCACCTCCCTTGCTTAAATAAAATATCGGCCAACAACTCTTTAGATCCAGTGTAACCAGGCATATCTGTGTTGAGGTACCGTAACACTTTAACTGCCTCATCATACTGTCCCAATCGATAGTGCATTAACGCATAGTTAAATCGATTGGATGCCGAGGGCCGTTGTTCTGCGAGTCTAGCCATCATCGCAATGCCTTTAACGTCAAATCCCTGCTGAAAATACCACCGAGCCCTTAGCCCTAAAACCAGATCGTCAGTGTAAAAGAGCCCCTCCAACGAAGTCAGCAACTCGTCGGCTTTTTCAAAATCCTGTCTTATTAAAGCTAACTTGATGGATTCAATGTCCAAAAACCGGGGGGGAAAACCAAAATCAGCGCTCTCAATCAACTGGTCAGCTCTATCTAGCCACTCTGACTGCCGCTGGCTTCTGGCCTGCTTCCGGTACAAGCTAAGCAATTCCCCGCAACTGAGCTGAAAGCGACAGCCATAGGGCTCCAACAAGCTCAGATAATCGCTGCTCCCTATCTCTTTGGCCTGATAAGACTCATGCAGAGTCAACAAGTTACGGTAATCCACCTCATTGCTTGCCTGAGCCTGCGGGCTCTTTTCTACCTGCCAGTAACTTTGCACATAGTCACCGATAAACAGCAGGTTATCAGTAGGAAACCTGAGAGTATCCCGCTTGATCAACCGGGATTCAGCATCGACATGGCTGAGTGTCAGAGCGCATTCATCCCGTTGACAGGCCAGTTCGCTGATCAACATCTGATCGGCGGCAGTTTGTTTGAATAACTCAGAGCTCTCCCGGCTCTCATCAAGCACCTCAAGCATACGAACATTATCCTGTCGACTCAGAGCCTCTGTCAGTCCCTGAAATACAGCAGCGCGGATAAGCGGCATATCCGCAAGCTCAGCGCCGTCGATCACCCTCGGTCTTGGCACCAATACATAAGCCGGCGTCACCGGCCAAAACCAGACACAGGCCAGCACCAGCGCGACCACGACGATTCCCAGTCCATACCGGCCAAAGTGTCGGGAAACAGGCTTTTGCTGTGGTATCACAGGGATTTGTTTCAGTGTGGGATCCTGACTGACAGGAGGCCGCAACCGAGCCAGCAACACCGCAGCAGAGGGGCGCGCCTCAGCATTCACCGTCAGCAACTCACTCAGCAATTGATTGATATCGGAGGGAACTCCCGGCACCTTGGGACAAGGCTGGCTGAGCATACGGGCGAACATCTGCGCCTGATCATCCCCCTCATCAAAGGGGTGCTTGCCGGTGAGCATGCGATACAGCAGCAGACCAACGGCATAGATATCACTCTTCTGTCCGGCAGATTCGCCGCGGATCTGCTCCGGGCTGACACTCAGGCAACTGCCAAACGCCTGTCCCGGCTGCCATTCCCGCCGGGCAATACCAAAATCGCCAATCTTGAGTCTGTCCTGAGTATCAAACAGCAGATTTTCTGGTTTGAGATCGCCATGAATAATCTGCCGCCCGTGGGCTGCCGCCAACCCGGCAAGCAACTGACACAGATACTCCATCGACTGCTGCCAGCTCAGCGGCCCAAGCCGTCGTAAACGGGCAGCCAGATTGTCACCGGGCAAATACTCCATCACCAGTGCAGGCAACCCCTTATCCAGGATCAGGTCATATACCACCACAATATTGGGGTGATTAAGTTCAGCGAGGAGTTTCGCCTCTGAGGTAAGTGAATCTGCCTGAAAATCATAAAGCAGCTTAATCGCCACCCAGCGGGAAAGCCTGGGATCCCAGGCTTTGTAGACCCGTCCATGACTGCCGCTGCCAAGTTCTGTTTCAAGTAGATAAGGACCGATAGATTCCGGCTGCGCCTGCATCAGGGACAATCCACTCCAATTTCATTTAAACGTCTTCTCAGTGCCTGTTTGGATACCTGCAATCTTTCCACCATCAGCTCCAGGTCACCATCGCACTGGCGAAAACACTTGTGCAGCTCCCCCTCAGACAGCTTACTGGCCCGCTGCAGTTCAGGGCTGGCATCGATTCGTAAATACAGGGCAGCGCGGGAGATCCCAAGAGCGTCAGCCGCCAGCTTGATCTGCCAGTGACTGGACTGCAGTGCCTCGACGATCTCCTCATCAGCCACATCACGGGGTTTGCGCCGCAGAGGCTTAACCTCACACCGGGCGTTCAGCTGTGTCACTGGACTCTCACCTAAAGTCAGTTCATCGGCGATACCATCAACAAATGTCAGCCAGTCAAAGGTGGCCAGCCGATCACAGCTCATCAATCCCAGTGCCAGCTGATTAGCGGTATGCCTTAACTGACGCACATTGCCGGGCCAGTTGAGGCGGACACAGCGCGCAAACAGCCAGGCCCAATAACTGTAGGAATCATCCTCAGCATTGATTAACTTGTGTTCCTGCCCGGTATCAAGCAAAGCGCGGATCAGGAAATGACTGAACAATATGCCCAGATCCTCGGGTCGCTGCCTGAGCGGCAACAGTTCAATCACGAGCCCCGACAAGCGCTGCAGCAAAGGCAGCTTGAAAGATTCTGCCCCAATGAGCTTTTCCAGATTGGCATCGGTGGCGGCCACAAACCTGACATCCAGCTGGCGGTGTTTTTCACTGCCCACCGGCTGCACTATGCCGGTTTCCAGCGCCCGCAGCAGCGCGGTCTGCACCTCCAGCGGTGCTTCTCCCAGTTCATCCAGAAACAGAGTGCCGCCATCGGCCTGCTGAAAATTGCCGTCACGACTGGCGGCACCGGTAAATGCTCCCTTCACGCTGCCAAACAGTTCACTGCTGGCCAATTCCCGCGGGATGCAGGCCATATTGACGCTGATAAATGGCTTGTGACAACGCAGACCCGCCCGGTGAATCCCCTGAGCCACCACCTCTTTGCCCGTCCCCGACTCACCACGGACAAGTACCGGCAATTTGAGATTGGCGACATTGCCGATCAGCCGCCGAACCTGATGAATATTGTCGCTGCAGCCCAGTAACTCAGGAACCAGATCGGCAGGCACAGGTTCTTTGGGCAGGCAGGAATGAAGCAGCAGCACTATGCGTCCGGACAGCGTCAGCACTATCCCCAAACGTAACGCATCATCTTTAAGCTGCATAAAATCAACACTATGACCCTGAGCATCTGTCACTTGGGTGCTGCTGCCCTGAGCATCCAGTTGCCAGCCTGCAGCAACTTTGGTCAAACAAACCGGTGAACGGCTGAGATAAGGATCGGCCAGCGCCTGTCGTGCGCCGCAGGGCAACTGAAACTCAGGTGTCAGCCTGCTGATATCCAGGCGCTCCTGACTGACGCCAAGCTGGCTCACAGCACCAATCATTGCAGGCTCTGGGTGAAAAATAACGGTCGCAGTCAGCACCTGACGATGCCCGATATGGCGTAGATTGGCCGGTCTGAAATTCAGTGTTTGTACGTCAACCATACTTCCTCCTTGCATCGCAGCACATCATTGCCCCAGCACTTCAACCTAACACCTTAAAACGCCACTGAGCAATGCAACAACCAAACTATCTCACCAACATCTCCTGACAAACCAGAATCAAAACCCACAAACAAAACCGACTGCAGACGGTTTTGCTGGTTATAACCCGTCACCGGCTTGTCACTGACACGTCAATAACACCCTGCCCAACCAGACAATGTAGTTAATTTACTGTTTTTAAAGATAAAAATTATTGGCACATTTTTTTCGTGGCAGCACAGGCAACGCCATAACCCATGAGCGCCCCGGCACAGGGAATTCATCACCAAAGCAGGCATTACCGGTGATGCCAAACATCGGGGAAACGAATATAAAAAGGGAAAATAATCATGACCATACCAACCGATTCAGGCAGTCAGCAGCAAGCGCAACCCGGCATCGCAGGCCAATTCAGACATGCCCATGCAGAGCATGGTGCGGAAGCATCAAAACCCTCCGGTCAGCAAACCACAGATCAGCACGATATCTCATCTGTACCCCTTGTTGCCGGGGTGATAACTCCGGTCTGGTCAGACAGCTTTTTCTCCTGCCTGCCCGGCTACCCGCAAATCGCCGGCAACGATCCCGGCTATTGAGCGGCAGCGCCAAAACCAATAATGCTCTATCACAGAGCAGGTCCGATGACACTCTGTTTACAGAGTGTCAAGTTTCAAGCAGTTTTCCACCTCACCAACAAATAATTTAACACCATGATTTAATTAAATAAGTAGTGATAATCCCTGCCTCAATGTAAAATTCCGCCGCTGCGTGTTACCCGGCTCAAGTTCGCGGTTTCTTCATCCGCCTTATTCACATATCAACAACTGAACCTGAGCCATGGCCTTTGGCCGCTTCAACCGAGGAAAATCATGAAAAAATCTATTCTGGCACTGTCACTGCTGACCCTGCTTGGCGGTTGTGGCGGCAGCGATGACGCTCCCGTCACCCCTCCCGGCCCGGAAATTCCTGAGCCGCCAGGTCCGGAAATTCCTGAACCTGAAATTCCACAAACGCTGGCGGCCAGTCTGTCGCTGGACGGTAAACTGCTGCTGGGCAAAGGCGTCAGCTGTAATGGCCAGAGCGCCAGTCAGTTTGAGATCAAGGCCGGTGACGATGTCAGCTGTCACTTGAACAATGTGACCCTCGCCAGCTTCACCGATGTGCAGCCTGATGCTGCCGCCCGCGAAGTCACCCCGACCCAGCGCAAAACCCTGCACCTGAGCCAGGCCAATGAATTTATCGAACGCCCGGATGCCGCCGGCAACGCCATTACCCTGATCAACACTCTGGGGGTAAATCGCGGTCAACAGGTGGATTTGCAGCTGGATTCTCTGCAAACGCTCAAGTTTGAAAACCACTGGCAGCATGATCTGGATATGCCGGCCCCGGCCTTTGCCGAGCTGATGCAGCAGCAGGAAAACGACAGCCAGACCGACAAACAGCCTTCCACCCATGTACCGGACATCAAGCCTTCGGTGACCCCGGGCGCATCCCCGGATCTGAATGCCGGATTTGTGGCCGCCGATGCCGAGTCCAACTATCAATACCAGCCCAAGGAAGCCATTCCCACCAAAGCCGTGCTGACCGATGAGCAGGGCAAACCTGTCGCCGGTATCGCCTATTTCAGTCGCGGCAGTCGTGGGGTGACCAACGCCCTGGGTGAATTTGAGTTTATCTGGGGCGACAGCGTCAGTTTCGGTATCGATACCTTTGAACTGGGCAGTGTGCGCGGTAATCAGCAAAGCTTTACGCTGACCCAGCTGGCCGACGGCGATCGTGGCCGCAACGCCCAGGCTCTCATCAGCCGTTATGCCCAGGATCAAGGCGATCGCTGGGAACTGCCTGCCCAGGTCACTGAGGTTTTTGCAACGTATCCGAATGTGATCAACGAGATCATCTCGCTCTCTTTGAGCAGTGAAAGCCGATCCCTGGATCTGGGCGACGGCACCAGTCAGCTGATCCCGGCGGAATTTACCCGTCAGTTTGAACAGGGTCTGGCCGCCGATATCGACGCCCGGTTGTGCCTCAACCAGTGCACGGCTGCGGTCAGCTATGCCAGCGAGCCTGCCGCCCGGGCGCGCACCGCTACCGGCCTGGCTGACGACAACAGCCAGATCCTCGCGGACATTCAAAAACTGTGGGGCAGCAGCCCACAGGCGCTGGCCGATGGCTGGCAGCAGGTTGAACGCTTCCACGTGTTCCACGACAGCACCAACTTCTACGGCAGCACCGGCAGTGCCCGTGGTCAGGCCGCAGTGAATATCGCCAATACTGCCTTTCCGGTGTTGATGGCGCGCAATGACAATAACTACTGGCTGCCTTTTGGCGCCAACAAAGCCTGGGATAAAGATTCCCTCGCCTATATCACCGAAGCGCCATCCACAGTGGTCCCTGAACGTGTCGGTGGGCAGACGGCAACCTATAACCTGCCTTTCATCAGCATAGGTGAAATCGGTCAGGGCAAAGTGATGGTGATGGGCAACGCCAGATACAACTCTGTGCTGGTATGTCCGAACGGCTTCAGCTGGGAAGGCGGCATCGACGATAAAGGCCAGTGTCGTAAAACCAGTGACAGCAACGACATGAAGCACTTCTTCCAGAACAGCTTCCGTTACCTGACCGGCAAACAAACCGGCTTTACCGTGGGCACCAACATTCCCCATGTGTACTTCAAGCGTCACGGCCAGGTGGCCGGTGAACAGGAAGCCTTTGTGATTGCCGATGACTTTGGTGTGACCACAGAGCAGTTGAGCAGCTTTGCCGGTCTGGATCCCGTGTCCATGCCATTGCTGATCATCAATGGTTTTGAGTATCTGATTAACCCCAATGGCAACCATTATGAGTTGCCGATGCGCGCCGACTTAAGCCGTCCCAAGCTGACTCAGGATGATGCCACGGCGCTGATTGAGTATGTCAGCAAGGGCGGCAACATACTGCTGATAGAGACCATTCAAAATACCCAGGATGCCGGAGCGGTCGCGCGCCTGCTGGACAGCGCCGGTATCGCCTTTGGCATGGGTGGCTCAGTGGTGGCCAACGGTAACGGCCCAAGCGGCGGTTATCCGGATCGGGTAAGAAGCCAGCGCGGCCAGGGCATCTGGGTGATTGAGCGCTACGCCGCGGTGCAGGGCGAAGATGGTACCCCGACGCTGCCCTATCGTATCGATGGCGAGGGCAAGGTGATCTGGCTGTATCAGGAGCAGAACAAACCGGATGACAAGCCCAGGCTGGAAGTCGCTAAATGGACTGAGCTCAATGCCGAAGAGCAGCCGGTCACTTACACCGCCTTTATCGATGAAGAAGGCAAGACTGACGAGCAAATCGCCGCAGAAAAAGCCCGCATCCTGGCGGCGTTCACCAAAGCGGATGGCAGCCAGGCTTATGCTGAGTGTGAAGATCCAAACTATCACTATGAAATCAACTGTCTGGAGTATCGTCCAGGTAATGGCATCCCGGTCACCGGCGGCATGTTTGTGCCCCGTTATACCGAACTGGATCTGGGCGATGCTCAGGCCCGCGCCATGGTGAAAGCCGCCGATCTGGGCACCAATATCGAGCGCCTGTATCAGCACGAGCTGTACTTCCGCAGCAAGGGCAAACAGGGTGAGCGTCTGTCGAGCGTGGATCTGACCCGCATCTATCAGAACATGACAGTATGGCTGTGGAACAATCTGGATTACCGCTATGAAGCCACCGCAGAGGATGAACTGGGCTTCAAACGCTTTACCGAGTTCCTCAACTGTTACAGTGACAACCGTGCCGGTGGCGGCACTTTCTGCCCGGATGAGCTGAAACAGCAGCTGCTGAGTCACAAGATGATTTGGGGTGACGATCAGGGCCAGTACCAGGGTTATATGAACCCCGGTTATCCGCTGAATTACATGGAAAAACCTCTGACCCGTCTGATGCTGGGCCGGACCTTCTGGGATCTGGATATCAAGGCAGATATCCGTCAGTTCCCGGGTGAAGCCAGCGGTACTCAGGGCGGAGGCCAGATCACGCTGGATCTGAGCAATCGCACCGCTGCCTGGTTTGCCGGTAACCGCCAGCCAACCGGCCAGTGGGCCGTGGCTCATGAACCCTTTACCGTGTCGGTGTCCGGCACCAGTGCACCTGTTACTGTGACCGTGGCTCTGGCCGACGACCTGACCGGCCGGGAAAAACATGAGCTGGGCCTGAAACGGCCACCGCGTATGACCCAAAGCTTTACCCTGAACTCAGGAGAGCTGGGTAACAGTCACACCATGACAGTGCCTTATGGCGGACTGATCTATGTGCAGGGCCGTCAGGATACCGTTACCCTGACCTTCACCGGCACTGTGGATGCGCCGCTGTTCAAAGACGGTCGCTGGGTCAACCCGCAAAACTCTCCGGCGCCAATCGGTGAAGTGGTGTCTGACAGCTTTGTGTATACCGCCCCCAAAGCCAACCTGTTGGCACAGAACTATCAGGGCAATGTGGCTACCTTTGCCAACGAGCTGGATATTTTCGCCGCCGATTTGAATGACTTCTATGCCAGAGATGAAGGGCTGACCGGTAAGGCCAACCGCAAGGCCACCGACGCCAGTATCCCGAACAACCGTCATCACTTCGTCAACGATGTGGCTATCAGTGTCGGCGCCGCGCATTCCGGCTATCCGGTGATGAACAGCAGCTTTGACAGCAAAGGCAGCAACATTCGTCTGGCACCGCTGAACTCCTGGCTGCTGTGGCACGAAGTGGGTCATAACGCCGCCGAAGCGCCATTCAATGTGGATGGTGCCACCGAAGTGGTCAACAACCTGCTGGCGCTGTATATGCAGGACAAGCACCATGGCAGGATGAGCCGGGTGGAGCAGGATATCCGTATCGCGCCTGACTTTGTGGCCGCCGAGCGGGGCCATGCCTGGGCCATGGGCGGCGCCGGTGAGCGTCTGGTGATGTTTGCCCAGCTTAAAGAGTGGGCCGAAACCGAGTTCGATATTACCGCCTGGTACGCCGGCAACCTGCCTGCCTACTATGATGAAACTCAGGGCGTGAAAGGCTGGAACCTGTTCAAGCTGATGCACCGTTTAAGCCGCAATGCCGACGATGGTGAGTTTATCCTGCCGGGCAACAACCTGTGTCATGGACTGTCTGCCGACAAAAGTCTGGGCAAGAGTGATCAGCTGATGTTGTGCGCCTCCTACGCCGCGCAAACCGATCTGAGCGACTTCTTCAGAGACTGGAATCCGGGCAGCAAGGCGGTGATTTACCCGGGTGACAGCACACCACAATTTGAAGGCGGTATCACTCAGGCAGGTCTGGCCAAACTGGCAGCACTCAAGCTGCCCAAGCCACAACGCGATCCGGCGCAGATAGACAGCATCACGATTCGCAACTGACACTGACTGCCGCTGATGCACAGCAAAAAGGAGAGCCCAGGCTCTCCTTTTATTTTATCAATGCGTAATCAAGCGCAGTAAAAGTCAATTCGCCTGCCGGCACACCTCCGCCAGCGTCTTTAACCGTCTCTGGGGCTGAGCCACATAAGGGTTGTCGATATCCCAGGCGTAACCCGCCAGAATCGAGCATACCTTTTGTTTGATACCAGGGTCTGGCCGCTCAAAAAAAATCACATCCTGCAGCTCACCGCTATACCAGCCCTGCACATAGGCACGGAAGGTATCCACCCCACGCATCAAAGGCTGTGCATACTCAAGTTGCCAGTCCACCTGCTCACCCCCCAGCTGCCGCACCAGCGCCGACACCGCCAGATCAGCCGATTGCAATGCGATGGTCACCCCGGATGAGAACACAGGGTCCAGAAACTCCCCGGCATTGCCCAGCAGCGCAAAGCGCTCACCCCACAAGCTTTTGACATTGGCCGAATAGCCGCCAAGCTCACCGGCAGGGTTTGGAAATGTTGCCCCGGCGAGCAGACTGGCCAGTCCCGGCTCCTCAAAGGTGATCTGTTTAAGCGCTTCAAGGTTGTCATCGCCATAACCTGTAAAAAAGTCCGGCTCGCCCACCACACCCAGCGAACAGGTGCCATTGCTGAATGGAATGAGCCAATACCAGACATCATGATTGTCGGGATGCACAGAGATCAGGATTTTCTCGCGGTCATAATGCGGATAGTTATCGGCGCTGATGCCGTCGATGATGTGAGTGAAAATCGCCCTGCGACCGGGCAGACAGGAAGGCTGCTCCAGCTCAAGCAGTCTTGGCAACACCCGGCCAAAACCACTGGCATCAAGCACAAAATCCGCCGCAATCTGATAGTCCTCACCGCCTTCACAGGAGACAGACAACAGCGCCCGGTCGGCGTCAAAGTGGATATCGGTCAGCCAGTGCTGATAGCGAATTTCCACGCCCATGGCGGCGGTTTCATCGGCCAGCAGCTTATCGAAGCGGGCGCGCTGCACCTGATAAGTTGTGCCCGGGCCCGGGGTAAACTTGTCGGTAAAATCGAAGGCGGTACGCTTGCCATTGCGGCTGAATGCGGCGCCATTTTTGAATTGAAAACCAGCACGATCAACGGCCTGCACCAATCCGGCTTTGGTCAGCACCCGCATACAGGCCGGCAGCAAACTCTCACCGATGGAAAACCTTGGAAAAACGGCCTTCTCCAGAATCAGCGCATCGATACCCTGTTGCTTAAGCAACGCCGCTGCCACGCTGCCGGAGGGGCCAGCCCCAATAATCACGACCCGCTGTTGTTCTTGCTTCATTCCCTGTTTTCCTTAGCTTTCCCCTGAGCCCGGGCAGTGTAGCAAATGCCGACAGGAAATCAGCAACAAAAGGATCCGCAAATGTCACCAGGTTCGTACACTTAAGTAACAGGGTCAAACGGACTTAGCCGATGAAAACCAGCATTATTCTGTTGTTGCTCATGATGATAGCGGGTTGCGCCAATCAGGCGTTTTTCTCACCCAAGCGAGCGGAAACGCTCAATCAGGATATTATTCTGCGCACTTCCGACTCGGGCAATCAGATCGCGACCCTGCTGCTGCCAGCCACCCACGAGCCCCAGGGTATAGTGCTGCACTTTCACGGCAACAGCGGCCATATGGAGCAAACCCGGGAAAAAGTCGATTGGTTGGTGGAATATGGTTTTGATGTGTGGCTGTTTGACTATTCCGGCTTTGGTCATTCTGCAGGCAACGCCACCGATGTTGCGGCGGTGGCAGACTCCATTTACATGCTCAGACAATTGAGCCTGCTGCGTCAGTACACCGGGCTGCCGGTGTATGTAATTGCCACCTCAACCGGGGCCAATCTGCTGATCCGCGCACTGGCTGATACACAGCTCTCCGTCGATGGGATCATCATAGACTCAGGCTTTACCAGCTATCAGCAGGTCGCCCGCCATGTGCTGGAGCAGTACCCACTGGGCCACCTCTATTCCTGGTTATCGGCAGTGTTGATGCGTGATGATTTGGCGGCTGGCAATGATGCCGCCAGCCTTCAGGATATGCCCGCGCTGGTGCTGCACTGCGTGCAGGACAGGATAGTCCCCATCGAGTTTGGCCGGGCGATTTATCATGCCCTGCCCGGCGACAAGATGCTGCTGGAGCTGCCCGATTGTCGGCATGCCCGGGGCATGACCCGGGAGTTTCCCGACTTCCAGCAGCAGGTACTCAACTGGTTAGAGCATACCGACAGACGTTTGACCGCCGGGCTTAACCCGGGTAATTAACCTGCGGTCAGCTCCAGCAAGGTATGTCCCAGACCGATATCATCGATACGCTTGGCCAGATGCAAGCCAGCTTCCTGTGCCAGTTGCAGGAAATCTGAACTGCGGTAGAAGCGACTGTTGCCGTTGGCCAGACAGGTAAAGTACAGCGAAGTGGCGTTCAGACAGTAAGCAGCCGCGTCGTACTTCTGTGCATCCCAGAACATCTCCAGTATGTACACTCTGGCATCCGGCTCCATGGTAGCCCTCACTTTCCTGAGGATCTGCAGAATCTCCATCGGCGAGAAACAATCCAGAAACTGGCTCATCCACCATACATCAGCGCCAGCAGGCAGGGTTTGCTCAGGATTGAGCATATTGGCCGGCCAGCCATGAATACGCTCGCCAAAGCCGTTGGCCAGCGCATTTTCCCGTGCCATCGCCAGCTGCTGCGGCAAGTCGACTATGGTCACCTCAACATCCGCATCATACTGACAGCACTGCAGCGCCCATTTGCCGGTATTACCGCCGATATCCACCAGCATTTTCGGCTTATCGGCAAATACCCGCTCAAGCAGTACCGGGAACGATCTGTCGGAATAGAAATGGTCGAACTGGAACCAGCTTTCTTTCGCTTTTTCAGGCAACTGAGACAGGCCTTCATAAATGGTTGGCCAGTTTCCCAGCTCCTTGAGGCCCGCGGGTTTGCCGTCGGTGATGGACTCGGTCAGATGCATCATGGCGGCGTAACAAACATCAGCGGTGAAGTCCATGTTGGCCCGGGTCATGCCGTCGTGCAGCAAAAAATACCCAAGCTTGCCAAGCACATAACGCTCATCGCGCCACAGCACTATGCCAGCGCTCAGCGCCATATCCAGCAGTACCTTGATGCCGTACTCAGATACGCCTGTCTGTTGGTGCAACGCTGGCGCATCCATGCCGGACTCACCGGCACCATCGAGCGCGGCCAACACACCGAGATCTCTCAGAGTTCGGGCACAGTGAAAAACCACGGGGGCAAACGCCAGTTTTTGCGCTTCAGTTTTGGCCTGAAGCGCGTTGAAAGGATCTTTGGAAAATTGAAGCACAGTACTACCTTAGGAGAGGAGCAAGCCTACAGGGCGATCTTTGCCAGCGCACGCTTGATATCGACATCCAGATTATTGACCCAACGATTATAATTCCGATGGATTTTACCTTCGTCGTATTTCAGATTGTCGGAGCTCACATAATTGATGGAATAGCTTTTATCGCTGTATTCAATGTCGACCACGGCATGATGGGAACGGATGAAAATCTCACCCCGAATCACTCCGGGTGTTATCTCTTTCATCACCCAGCCACGGTCAATACCCGACTGTAAAATTGCCGATTTTACCTGTTCCGTGGTGAGATTGAAGGCAACGGGTGCTGATTGGACATTTTTAACCGGTTGCATCTTGCCGCACGCCACGACTGACGTGAGCATAAGGGCAACGGTTATCAACTTGATCATCTTCATAAATCCTCCTGATTCAGATGCAAACTACGTTGATAAAATTGTGTCACAGCCTAAAAATCATATATTCTTTGCAGTTCTAACGACTGACTAACAATACCCGCAGTTTTGTTATTGGCAAGGATCGATACCCCATCGCTGTCGTAAACTATGAGCAAGATTCAATTCTGTATAAAAAATTGGCACGCACTGGCTCCAGGCAAAGCCAATCAGCAAGACTGGCTGCAGGAACCCACGGATGCCATCCCGCCACCCAGCGATCTTATTCCTCCCATGATGCGCCGGCGTATGAGCAGTCTGAGCAAAATGGCAGTACAAACTGCGCTGAGCCTGACCCGCGGGTTGCGTCCTGATTTTGTGGTATTCAGCAGTCGTCACAGTGAACTGCCCCGCACCGTATTGCTGGTTGAGGCCATACTCAAAGGCGAAGACGCCTCTCCCATGGCCTTCTCTCAGTCGGTGCACAACACCGCCTCAGGGCTGTATACCATCGCTGCCGGACACGCAGTTCCGGTCACCTCGGTCAGTGCCGGTGAGGACTCGCTGCATGCCGGTTTGATTGAAGCGGCGGCCTACCTCGCCTGTCATCCACAGCACACTGTATTACTGGTGGATTTTGACGAGCCCATGCCGGCTCCCTATGACAGGTTCGAGAATCAGCCACATCAGGGATACGCCCTGGGAATGGTGCTCAGTGCCGGTGATGACATTCAGATCACGCGGCTGGCCGCCACGACACTGGATCCTCGTCCGCAGGCATTGACTGTCATTCATGGTTTGAGTCAGCAACTGTCAGACTGGACTGTCAATGGCCGCAGACATAGCTGGCGGTGGCAACGCTGATGGCAGGCAAGCTGAGCATAATGCAAAGGCTGGACAAGCTGCGTCGCATTATGGCGACCGGTTTTTGCTTTGCCCTGTTTGGCGTGGGAGGACTGTGTCTTACCTTTATTGCCTTCCCCCTGCTGACCCGCTCCATCAAAGATAACACCGCGCGGGAACTGAAGGTGCAGAGCATCATTCAGAAAACCTTCAACTTTTTCTGCCGCACCATGAAGTTCACCGGCTGCATCGATTACCGTATCATCGGCGCCGAGCAGCTCAGGCAGGACAGAAACTGCATTATTGTCGCCAATCATCCCAGTCTGATTGACTATGTGCTGATCGCCTCCTGCCTGCCCCAGTGTGACTGTCTGGTCAAAGCCGCTATCTGGCACAACCCCTTTATCAAAGGCATAGTCAAAGCCGCCGGTTACATACCCAATCAGGCGCCGGATTCGCTGTTCAATGATTGCAGTGAAAGACTGAAAGATGGCAATGTATTGCTCGTTTTCCCCGAGGGCACCCGCACCACGCCAGGGCAGCCATCGCAACTGCAACGGGGCGCGGCGCAAATTGCAGTGCGCACCCAAACCGATATGCGAGTGGTGCATATTACTGTTACACCAAGCTTTTTAACCAAAGAAAAGATGTGGTATCAGGTTCCGGACAGTAAGCCGTTTTTTAAGGTGGAAGTTAAAGGTAAAATCCCTGTCAGTGATTTTCTGACAGCAGATTCTCAGGCCGCAGCGGCCAGGAATCTGAATCGTCACTTAGCTCATGTGCTGTTCCCCGCGCCCGAGCATTAAAGTTAACCTACTACGTAAAAAAGCAGGACATAGTGGAAACATTACATAACGACATCAAAGTATTGATTATTGAAGCCCTGAATCTGGAAGATATCCGCCCAGAGGATATCGACACCGACGCGCCACTGTTTGGCGATGGTCTGGGACTGGATTCCATCGATGCGCTGGAACTTGGGCTGGCTCTGAAAAAGCAGTACAACATTGTGATTGATGCGGATGACACCAAGACCCGCGAACACTTTGCCTCTGTTGCCAGCCTAGCCAAATACATCACAGCAAACCAAGCATAATAAAAAGCAAATAAGATGACTGACATTAACAGACAAGCAATTTTTGAGCAGGTTCAGGCCACCCTGGTGGAGCTGTTTGAACTGGATGCAGCTGATGTAACGCCTGACGCACAACTCTATCAGGAGCTGGATCTGGACAGTATTGATGCGGTGGATCTGGTGGTACATCTGCAGAATCAGACCGGTAAAAAAATCAAACCTGAAGACTTCAAGTCTGTGCGCACCGTCGATGATATCGTCGATGCCCTGATCGGCCTGATGCAGGCAGACTGATGTCCTGGCTGACGCTGGTGTCGGCACTGGTGTTGCTGGCCTACCCACTGGCGGTTTATTTTGGCCTGCAGCACTTCGATATCGGCATCATTGCGGCGCTGATGGCGGGAATTTTTCTGCTGCGTATTGTCGCGGCCAAACAGGCTAAACTGGCAGAACTCAGGACCCTCGCCTGGATAAGCGGCGGTGCCGGATTGCTGCTGGCCGGGCTTGGTTACCTGTTTCAAAAACAGGCCTGGCTGACCTTCTATCCTGTGGTCGTCAATCTGCTGATGCTGGCGCTGTTTGCCACCAGCCTGTGGCAGAAGCAAACCATTATCGAACGACTGGCCCGTTTACAGGAGCCGGATCTGCCCCCCAGTGGCGTACGCTACACCCGCAAGGTGACCCTGCTGTGGTGCGGCTTTTTTGCCGTGAACGGCAGCATTGCGCTGGCCACCTGCTTCATGCCCCTGCATATCTGGACCCTCTACAATGGTCTGCTCAGCTACCTGCTGGCAGGCACCTTGTTTATCTGTGAGTTGTTGGTACGCCAATGGGCAAAAAAGACACAATAACCCCGCAGGCATGCCTGCCGCTGGCAGACATCCCCATGGCGCTGGCCGCAGATGTCACCGTTGCCTTTGGCGGCGAACAGCCCATCCATGGCGCCCGGTTTACACAGGATGTGGCCAGCCTGACCTCAGAGCTGCGCCGTTGCAAGGCGTCACGCTGGGCGCTGTGCTTTGATGACAGCTACTGGTTTGCCGTGGCCTTTATGGCCGCCTGTCACAGTGGCAAACAACTGGTGCTGCCCGGCAATTACCAGGCCGGCGCACTGGCCGCGCTGCAGCCGCATTTTGATGCGCTGCTGACCGACGCTGCCACCGATATAGCCTCACAGCTCTGCGGATCTGTGATACAGCTGCCGGATCATCTGGGTAATACCCTGGCTCCCCTGACCTCGCTGATGCCTGAACAGATCAGCCTGACACTCTTTACCTCCGGCTCCAGCGGCACCCCCAAAGCCATTCGCAAACACCTGGGCCTGTTGCAGGCGGAAATTCAGGGACTGCAGCGGCAGTGGGGAGCTGCACTCACAGGTTGCAGTATTGTCAGCACTGTGTCGCACCAGCATATTTACGGCCTGCTGTTTCGTATTCTCTGGCCGCTGTGCGCAGGCATGCCATTCGCCCGCCACGATCTCACCTACCCGGAACAGGTGATGGCAGCAGCCACCCCGGACAATTGCCTCATCAGCAGCCCGGCGCTGCTCAAACGGCTGGGCAATGAAACCGCCGGCTTGCCATACCGCCAGCTGTTTTCCTCCGGCGGCCCACTGCCATCGCAGGCCGCCGCCGATTGTCTGGCCCTGTTTGGACAGCTGCCGCTCGAAATTTTCGGCTCCACCGAAACCGGTGGTATTGCCTACCGCCAGCAGTACAGTGAACAGACTCCCTGGCGTTTGTTCCCGGATCACGCCATGACCCTGACGGCCGATGGCTGCATCCTGCTTAAATCAGCCTTTGTTCACCCGGATGATTGCCTTGATGGCTGGTATCGCACCAGCGACTGCGCCGACATGCTCGATGAGCAGCATTTTTCATTGCAGGGGCGCAGCGATCGGATAGTAAAAATCGAGGAAAAGAGGATTTCACTGGTCGAGGTAGAGCGCTATCTGTGCCAGCTCGATTGGCTCGATGATGCGGTCGCGCTGCCACTGGATGATGGTCAGCGTCTGTCGGTGGCTGCAGTGATCTGCCTGAGCGACAAAGGAAAAACCGAACTGAATCGCCTGGGTAAAGGCAAGTTCAAACTGGCATTGCGCAGCGCGCTGAGACATTATCTTGAGCCTGTGGGGATCCCGCGACGTTTGCGCATGCTGGACGAGATCCCGGTGAACAGTCAGGGCAAGCGCCAATATCAGATGCTGTATCAGCTGTTTACCGCTGAGACTGAAGACCAACAACAAGAGAAACAATAACATGGCCAGAGTCCTTCCCACGCCCCTGACCACACAAGTCACAGGCCACAGCGCCCGGGTTGAACTGCAGCCCGGGGCGTCACTGACAGATTTTCAGGGACACTTTGCCCAGTTTGCCCTGCTGCCCGGCGTCACCCAAATCGATTGGGCGATTCGCTTTGCCCGTCAGCTGCTGGCTACACCGACCCGATTCAGCGGCATGGAAGTGATTAAGTTTCAGGAACCTATAGAGCCGGACATGCGGGTCACGCTGGAACTGAACTGGCTGGCGGACAAAAACAAACTGACCTTCAGCTACAGTTCACCCAAAGGCGTGCACTCTTCAGGACGCATTAAACTGGAGCCTGATGCATGACGGATTTCCGCCCCTGCTTTGTGATCCCCTGTTATAACCACGGCAGCACAGTCGCCGGTGTAGTGGCTTCACTGCGCCCGTTTAAGCTGCCACTGGTGGTGGTGGATGATGGCAGTGAAGCGGCCACCCGCATCGCCCTGGACAAACTGGCAGAGTCGGATGATGTCCACCTGCTGCGGCTGCAACACAATCAGGGCAAAGGCGGCGCGGTGATGGCGGGGCTTCGGCAGGCGCAGGCGCTGGGCTTCAGTCACGCAATTCAGATCGATGCCGATGGCCAACATGATCTTGCGTCCGTGCCCGGATTGCTGCAGATGGCCGCCGACTATCCGCAAAGCCTGATCTCCGGCCAGCCGGTTTATGATGAGTCGATACCCAAATCCCGGCTTTATGGTCGCTATGCCACCCATATCTGGGTGTGGATAGAAACCCTGTCGCTGGACATTAAAGACAGCATGTGTGGCTTTCGCGCCTATCCACTGGCCTCGACGGTGGCGCTGCTCGATAGCTGCCATCTGGGCAAACGCATGGATTTTGATATCGAAATTCTGGTGCGCAGCTACTGGGCCGGTGCCGATATCCGCTTTATCCCCACCAGAGTTATTTACCCTGAAGGCGGCATCTCCCACTTCGATGCGCTGCGGGACAACGTCAAGATCAGCGCCATGCACACCCGGCTGTTTTTCGGCATGCTGCCGCGTATTCCCACACTGCTGGCCCGCAAACTCAGGCACGCCAATAACACCACCAGCAGCCAGCCGCAGGCAAACACCCAAACCCATTGGTCCGGCACCAAAGAGCGCGGCACCATACTGGGCATCAAATCCCTGCTGTGGATCTACCGCCTGCTGGGCAGACGGGCATTCAGTCTGATGCTCAGACCGGTGATCGGTTACTACCACCTGACCGGCAAACAGGCCCGCGCGGCATCCGAAGATTTTTTATATCGCCTGCGTCAATACGCCAGCGCGCGGGACATTCAACTGCCGGCAAACCTCAGCAGTTATCGCCACCAGTTATCCTTCGGTGAAACTATGCTGGATAAGCTGGCCGCCTGGCAGGGCGACTTTACCCCTGCCAATCTGACCGTGCATGGTCAGGCGCATTTCGAGCGGCTGGCGGCGGGCAAACAGGGCATGCTGCTGCTGGGCTCTCACCTGGGCAATCTGGAGCTGTGCCGGGCACTGTCGCGGCAAAATACCGATATCAGGATAAATGCGCTGGTATTCACCCAGCATGCCGAGCAGTTCAACAAGGTGATGCAGGCCATCAACCCGGATGCGGGTGTGAATCTCATTCAGGTCAACAGTCTGGGCCCTGCCACCGCGATTTTGCTCAAGCAAAAGCTGGATGACGGCGAATGCGTGGTGATTGTCGGCGATCGCACCTCGGCCACCCAGGAAGAGCGGGTGGTGTGGGCCGATTTTCTGGGCCAGCCGGCACCGTTCCCACAGGGACCTTTTTTACTGGCATCGGCGCTCCGGGCGCCGGTGTTTCTGCTGTTTGGCCTGCGGGATGACAACAGCAGCCAGCCCCATTTCCACGTACATATCGAGCCCTTCAGGGAGCCCTTGATATTGCCCCGCCAAGACAGGGAGCAGGCGCTGGCCGAGGTGGTCAGCGACTATGCCCACCGGCTGGAGCACTACACCCTCAAGGCACCATTGCAGTGGTACAACTTTTACAATTTCTGGCAGTTAACTGGACAACACCATGACAAGTAATACCCGTATTCTATTTGGTGAAAACCGCCTCACTATCGAAGATGTGGTGGCCATCAGTGAGGGCGCAGGCGCCGAGTTAAACCACAACGACAGCTTTGTCGGACGGATTAACCGCGGCGTGGCGTTTCTCGATCGCCTGCTTAAGGAAGACGGGGTTATCTATGGCGTGACCACAGGCTATGGTGACTCCTGCACGGTTGGTATTCCCCCCGAGCTGGTGCCCACCCTGCCACTGCACCTGACCCGCTTTCACGGTTGCGGGCTGGGCAAAAACCTGTCCCGTGAGCAAGCCAGAGCCGTGCTGGCGACCCGCCTGTGTTCCCTCAGTCAGGGCATGTCCGGCGTCAGCATGGAGCTGCTGGAGCAACTGGTAACCCTGATCAATCAGGATATTACCCCGCGCATTCCGCAGGAGGGCTCGGTCGGCGCCAGTGGCGATCTGACTCCGTTGTCCTACGTGGCGGCCGCGTTGATTGGTGAGCGCGAAGTGCTGCACAAGGGTGAGTACCGCCCCACCGCAGAGGTATTTGCCGAGCTGAATATCGCCCCGATAGTGCTGCGCCCCAAAGAGGGACTGGCACTGATGAACGGCACTTCTGTGATGACGGCGCTGGCCTGTATCGCCTACAAGCGCGCCGAATATCTGGCGCAGCTGGCGACGCGCATTACCGCCATGGTGACTCTGGGTATGCAGGGCAATGACTTCCATTTCGATGAAGCGCTGTTTGCCGTTAAGCCCCATCCAGGACAGCAGCAGATCGCCGCCTGGCTGCGCGCCGATCTGCAGGCCGACAGGCCACCGCGCAACAGCGATCGCCTGCAGGACAGATATTCCCTGCGCTGTGCTCCCCATGTGATAGGTGTGCTGCAGGACAGCCTGCCATGGCTGCGCCAGCTGATTGAAAATGAGCTGAACAGCGCCAACGACAATCCGATTATCGACGGCGAAAATGAGCGGGTATTGCACGGCGGCCACTTCTACGGCGGCCACATTGCCATGGCCATGGACACCCTGAAAACCGCCATCGCCAATATCGCCGACTTGCTGGACAGGCAGATGGCCCAGCTGATGGATTACAAGTTCAACAATGGCCTGCCTTTCAACCTGACCGGCGCAGAAGGCGATCGCAAACCCATTAACCACGGCTTCAAGGCGGTGCAGATTGGCGTATCCGCCTGGACCGCCGAGGCACTCAAGCACACCATGCCGGCCAGCGTGTTTTCGCGCTCCACCGAGTGCCACAATCAGGACAAAGTCAGCATGGGCACCATCGCCGCCCGCGACTGCCTGCGGGTACTGGAGCTGACCGAGCAGGTCACAGCCGCCAGTTTGCTGGCCGCCACCCAGGCCATAGTGCTGCGCAAGCGTCACCATGAACTGAACGAAGGCCATTTCAGTCCAGCGATGAAGTCCATGGTGGCGGCCGTTTTGGCCGAATTCGCCCCAGTGGTGGAAGACAGGCCGCTGGAAGCGGATCTGCGTCACTTTATCGCCCGTATTGAGCAGCGCCACTGGAGTCTGTACTGATGGAGCAAGCCACCCAACCCAGAGTGCTGAGCGCCGAAGTCACCCTCACCACCTCGTTTCAGGATGCCGATCCCATGGGGGTGGTGTATCACGGCAACTACTTCCGCTACTTCGAGGAAGCCCGCCGGGTGATGATGGAAAAGATCCACTACAGCTATCTGGAGATGGTCGACTCCGGCTATCTGTGGCCCATCATAGACACCCGGGTGAAGTACATCCGCTCTGTGCCCTTTAATCACTCCATCCGGGTGACCGCCACCCTGACCGAATGGGAAAACCGCATGCGGGTGGATTACGTGATTTATGACGCCACCAGCGGCGAGCGGATGACCAAGGCCCACACCATGCAGGTGGCTGTGCGCATGCAGGACAAAGAAATGCTGCTGGCATCCCCCAGAGTATTTCTGGATAAACTGGAGGCATTCCAACATGGCACGGACTAAATGGCTTATCAGCCTGCTGCTGCCCCTGTGGCTGCTTGTCGCCCCGGCGTGGGCAACGGCTGATGCTGATGCCGCTGACCCAACAGCAACATCAGGAGCAAAGTCAGCAGCAGAGTCCACTGCCGCGCAGGAGTTCAACCTCAGCCAGTTGCAGCAGCAACTGGCGGCCCACGCGCTGGTGAAAGGCGATTTTACCCAGGTGCGGCATATGGCCATGTTCAATCAGCCGCTGAGCTCCAGTGGTCAGTTTGTGCTGTCACGGGAGCTGGGACTCTGGTGGCAACAGATTCAGCCATTCCCCGTGTCACTGATCCTTACCCAGGACACACTGAGCCAGCAATTCGGCGATGACTCCCCGCAACTCATGAGCGCTGAGGAAAACCCTATGGTGTTTTACTTCAGTCACCTGTTTTTATCGCTGTTTCAGGGGGATACCCAAAAACTGCAGCAGCAGTTCGAGGTGTCGCTCAGCGGTACGGCCAGCCACTGGCAGCTGTTGCTGACGCCCAAACATCCGCCGCTGACCCAGGTGTTTGCCAGCATAGCCCTGAGTGGCGGCGCCGATCTCGACACCCTTGTGCTATCCGAGCTGCGCGGCGACAGTACGGAAATCCACTTCCAGCATCAATCGCACCCCAGCGAACTGACTCAGGATGAGCGCAGTGTCTTCGCCCTCTGACAGCAAGCAGCCAACGGCGCCCAGACTGCCTGTATTAAGGTGGCTGGCAGGACTGGTGTGGCTGGCCGTTATGGTGCTGGCAGCAATGGTACTGGGCTGGAAGTTCGCGCCACAGTTTCTGGCTGGCGGCAGCTCCCCCATAGAGACCAATATTCTTAAACTGCTGCCACAAAACCAGCAGGACCCGCTGTCACAACGGGCGTTTGAGCAGATAGCCGGGCAGATGGAAGATCAGCTGCTGTTTCTGATCAAAGCGCCGTCGGACAACAGTGCCATCGAGGCAGCGAGCGCCTTCAGCAAACAGTTGGCCACACTTGGCTGGCTGACCGATATTCAGGGGCAGATAAGTGAGCAGGAGCAGCAGGCCTGGGCCTCGCTTTACTATCCCCACAAGGCCAATCTGCTGACCACAGAGCAGCAACAGCGGCTGCAAACCCAGCCACAGGCACAGACCCAAAAGGTGGTGCAGGCGATATATAATCCGTTTTCCGGGGTCACCGCCGCTGAACTTGGCAATGACCCGTTTTTGCTGTTTCGCGACTTTCTGCAGTCACTGGGGCAACAGGCGGGCAAATTCCGCATGCAGCAGGGGTATCTACTGGCCAATCAGCCCGATGCCGAGGGTAAAACCCACAGCTATGTGCTGCTCACCGCCAGACTGACCGGCTCGCCCTACTCGCCTGCATTGCAAAGTAAATTGCCGCAATTGGAGCAGCTGGAGCACTCGCTGGCGCAGCAGCGCTTTGATGGCCAGCAGGCACAGGTGCTGCACACAGGCGTGCTGTTTTACGCCGCCTTTGGTACCCAGAGTGCCAAAGATGAAATCAGCACCATAGGCTTGGGATCTTTGCTCGGCGTAGTCCTGCTGTTGCTGCTGATCTACCGCTCCGCGCTGCCACTGCTGCTGGCACTGCTGTCCATCGGCAGCGGTTTGCTGTGCGCCCTGGCCGGAACCCTGCTGATTTTCGGCAAGGTGCATCTGTTCAGTCTGGTGTTCGGCGCCAGCCTGATTGGCGTGTCCATCGATTATGCCTTCCACTATCTGACCGACCGACTGGCCGCCGGCAGCCACTGGGATCCGCTTAAAGGGCTCAGGCATATCTTTGCCGCCATCACCCTGGGCCTTGTCACCAGCCTGGTGGGGTATCTGAGCATGCTGGTCGCGCCCTTTCCCGGCCTGCAGCAGCTGGCGCTGTTTTCTGCCATTGGCCTGATTGGCGCCTATCTCACTGTGGTGTGCTGGTATCCGCTGCTGGCCGCCAGCAAAGTCAAAGACGCGCCTCTGCCCTTGGTTAATCTGCTGTCGCAGACACTGGCACTCTGGCAGCGTCCCGGGATCAGAGCGCTGCTGCCAACCGGCTTACTGCTGATCTCAATACTGGGGCTGTATCATGTGCATTATGATGACGACATCCGCCAGCTGCAGGCCCTGCCGGCTGCGCTGCAGGCGCAGGAAGCCGAGATCAAAGCGGTCACCGGCATGGGCAGCACCCAGCAGATGCTGCTGATAAGCGCAGCCAGCGAGCAGGCATTGTTGCAGGCACTGGCGCACACGGATGCGCAGCTGCAACCGCTCACCCAGACAGGACAGCTGGCCAGCTTCACCAGCCTGGGCACCTACTTACCTTCCATTGCCAGTCAGCAGCATAATTTTACGCTGATTAACCAGCTGTACCGGAGTCAGGGGCCACAGCTGGCGGCTAGTCTGGGCATGAAACAGCTGCCCACAGCGCCGGAGCAATTCTCGCCCCTGACACCAGCACAGCTGCTGGCATCACCGGCAGCCCAGCGTCTTAAGTTCCTGTGGCTGGGGCAGGATGCCAGCGGCCAGTATTCCGCCGTGATCCTGCTCAGCGGCATCCAGGATGTGCAGGCCATCAAAGCGCTTGAGGTCATCCCTGACCCGGATGCTACCAACACCCTGACAAACACCCCGGTAAATCCCGGGGAGGCGAAAGCCCCGGCTAACTCCGGCAGCATTCGCCTGCTGGATAAAGCCGATGAAATTTCCTCCCTGTTCGGTGAGTATCGCGTCCGGGTCACCGAACTTTTGCTGCTGGCGTTTGGGCTGATTTTTGCCCTGCTGGCCCTGCGTTTTGGCGCCCGGCGCTCGCTGTGGATTATGCTGCCGACCCTGGTCGCTGCTATCGCCGGACTGGCGGTGACCAATCTCACCGGTCTGCCACTGAATCTGTTCAATCTGCTGGCCGTTATTCTGATCCTGGGGATCGGCATAGACTACAGCCTGTTTTTTGCCGAGCAGGGCAGGCGCCGGGAGCATGACAGTCTGTCGCGCCAGAGTACCCTGCTGGCGATCAGCCTGTCGGCCGCCACCACCCTGCTGTCCTTTGGCCTGCTGGCACTGAGTAACACCATGGCCATCCACAGTTTTGGTATCACGGTACTGACAGGTATCATAGTGGCCTGGTTCCTGGCACCTATATCCATGGAGAAAATGTCTATGGAAAAAATGCCCATGGAAAAAATATCCACGGAAAAAATGTCCATGGAGAAAACATCAACAAGGAGTGACGGTGCACCACTGCAATAGTCGTTTTATGTCCGCCATTCGCTGGCTGACCCTGTTGCCACTGCTGTGGCTGGCAGGTTGCAGCCTGTCGCCCCAGCCGGACAATGACAATCTGGTGGAACTGGCGCCGGGCGTGCGTATCACTCTGCCCTCACCGGCCGAGTACGGCGGCTCGCTGAGCGCCTCGCAGCTGATCCGCATCAGCTGGCAACAGGAAGGCAAAGCCCAAACCCGCACTTTGCCGGTACAACTGCAGATCACCCCACAAAAGCTGGCACTGGCGGGCTTTTCCTCCTGGGGCAGCCGTATTCTCAGCCTGACTTATGAGAATGGCCAAATCACCACAGCCGTATTGCCCGGCCTTGGCGACACCCTGCCCAAGCCTGAGCAGGTGGCGCTGAATCTGATGCTGACACTCTGGCCCATCTCCGCCTGGGACAAAGCGCTGGCCGGCACCGGCTGGCAATTGCAGCAGCAGGGACTGAGCCGACAATTACTAAGCCCAGAGGGTCTGCCAATGATCCGGATTGATTACAGCGCTGCCGATAAGCTGGCGGGCCCAATCAGCTTCAGGGACAACGCACTCGGACTGACCATCACCATTACTACGCTTTCCCAGGGAGCGGACCATGACTCATCACAGTCACACTAACGCCGCCATTTACATTCACGGCTGCGGCTTTCACTCCGCCATGGGTCAGCAGCATGAGAGCATTCATCAGTGTCTGACCAGCGGAGTGAATCCCGTCATGATGACGGCGGGTACTGTGCTGAATAATGGCAGATCCACAGTGGTGGGCCGGGTGACTGAGGTGCTGCCGCAAATAACGCATGCCAATCCGCACTATCACACCCGCAATAACCAACTGGCCTGGTCGGCATTGCAGCCACTGCTGCCGCTTATCGAGCGCGCCAAACAAAGATACGGCGCAGAGCGCATCGCCGTGGTCGTTGGCAGCAGCACCTCCGGCATTGCCGATGGTGAAGTGGCCTTTACCCAGTACCTGAAAAACGATGAGTTTCCCGAGGGTTACCACTATTACCGGCAGGAGCTGGCCAATCTGAACGACTTTGTGGCGGACATATTTGGCGTCAGCGGCCCCTCTTATACTGTGTCCACCGCCTGTTCTTCCAGCGGCCGGGTCTATCTGTCAGCCCGTAATCTGCTGCGCGCGGGCCTTGCCGATGCGGTCATTGTTGGCGGCTGCGATACCCTGTGCCAGCTGACGCTCAATGGCTTTAATGGCCTTGAAGCCCTGTCCAGCGAGCTGTGCCGCCCCTTCGAGGCGCTGCGCAGCGGCATCAATATCGGTGAGGCGGCCGCTTTTACTCTGCTGAGCCTGGAGCGGGATGACAGTGACACCCCGCTGCAACTGCTGGGCGCAGGTGACAGCTCAGATGCACACCATATCTCGGCCCCTGAGCCAGAAGGCAAAGGCGCACTCGAAGCCATGCAAAAGGCGCTGGCCGATGCCGGGCTGACACCGGCTGATGTGGGTTATATCAATGCCCATGGCACGGCCACTGCACTCAATGATGCCATGGAGTCCAAAGCCATCGCCCGCCTGTTTGGCAACCGTGTCCCGGTGAGTTCAACCAAGCCGCTGACCGGCCATACCCTGGGCGCCGCCAGCGCCACGGAAGCCGCCATTTGCTGGCACCTGCTGCAGTATCAGTTGCCGCTGCCCAAACAGGCGCTAAGCGGTGAAATTGGCGCCGATATCGCTGACATTCAACTGGTTACCGACAGCTGCCCGCTGGCAAAGCCTGTCATTCTCAGCAACTCCTTTGCCTTTGGCGGCAATAACATCAGCCTGATATTTGGATACCCCAATGACTGATTTTTCCACTCCAATCCCGCTGCCTCCGGTCGCCGAATTGATACCGCATCAGGCCCCCATGATCCTGATCGACAAAGTACTGAGCGCGGGTGAAGAACATGTGCACTGTCAGCTGGAAGTGACACAGGCGCACACCTTTTTCGACCACGACAGCCAGACGATCCCCGCCTGGGTTGGCATAGAATTGATGGCCCAAACAGTGGCGACCTGGTCGGGTTATCGTGCCCGGCAGGCCGGCAGTCTGCCGCCCATTGGCTTTTTGCTGGGCAGTCGCCGATATCACAGCGACGTGTCAGCCTTCGCTCTGGGCCAGATCCTGGACATCAGGGCAGAGCGCTTGATGGAAGATAATGGCATGGCAGTATTCAGCTGCCGGATTGAGAGCCAGGGACAGCAGCTAGCCGTCAGTCAGCTCAACGCGTTTGTCCCCAGTGCAGAGAAACTCGCAGCCATGCAACAACACAAAGAGGCGAAGTCATGAGTCATCATCGTCGGGTGCTGGTCACCGGAGCCAGTAAAGGAATAGGTCAGGCCATCGCCATCCAACTGGCGCAGGATGGTTTTGAGGTCACAGTGCACTACATGGGTGATCAGGCAGGTGCCGCCCAGACGCTGGCAAGCATTGAAGCCGCTGGTGGCAAAGGCAACCTCATCCAGTTTGATATCCGCGATCGGGCGCAGTGCAAGGCCAGACTGGAGGCTCATATTAGCGAGCATGGCGCGTTTTATGGCGTAGTCAGCAATGCCGGGCTGACCAAAGATACCGCCTTCCCCGCCATGACAGGTGAAGAGTGGGATGGCGTGGTACACACCAATCTCGACAGTTTTTACAATGTGCTGCATCCCTGCGTGATGCCGATGATCCAGCTGCGTAAAGGTGGCCGCATCGTCACCCTGGCATCTGTCTCCGGCATGGCCGGCAATCGTGGCCAGACCAACTACAGCGCGTCCAAAGCCGGGATAATCGGTGCCAGCAAATCACTGGCGCTGGAGCTGGCCAAGCGAAAAATCACGGTCAACTGCGTGGCTCCCGGTCTTATCGACACCGGCATGGTGGATGAGCAGGTCAAAGAACACGCGCTGCCGTTGGTACCACTGCGCCGTATGGGAGAACCACAGGAAGTGGCTGGTCTGGTCAGTTACCTGATGTCGGATGTGGCAGCCTATGTCACCCGTCAGGTGATATCCATTAATGGAGGTTTGGTATGAGTCGTCGTGTAGTGGTAACCGGTATGTCAGGCGTGACAGCCTTCGGAAACAGCTGGGCTGAAATTGAGCCCCGCCTGCGGGCCGGTGAAAACGCCGTGCGCTACATGGAAAGCTACGAGCAATATGATGGCTTGAATACCAAGTTGGCAGCGCCCATCGAAAACTTCCAGCTGCCCGCTCACTATACCCGCAAGAAAATCCGCTCCATGGGCCGGGTATCGCAACTGTCGACCCTGGCCACCGAGCAGGCGCTGGCGCAGGCAGGACTGCTTGGCCATCCGGTACTGACCAATGGTGAAACCGGTATTGCTTATGGTTCCTCCACCGGCAGCACTCCGGCCATTGGCGCCTTTGGGGTGATGCTCAACGACAAGACTACCAGCGCCATTACCGCGACGACCTATGTGCAGATGATGCCGCACACCACGGCGGTCAACGTGGGACTGTTTTTTGGTCTGAAAGGCCGGGTGATCCCCACCAGCAGCGCCTGTACATCAGGCAGTCAGGCCATCGGCTACGCCTATGAAGCCATCAAACACGGGTACCAGACTGTGATGGTGGCCGGCGGTGCCGAAGAGCTGTGTCCGACTGAATCCGCGGTGTTCGACACCCTGTTTGCCACCAGTTTGAAAAATGATGCCCCCAAAACGACTCCCAGCCCCTGGGATGCCGACAGAGACGGTCTGGTGATTGGTGAGGGCGCAGGCAGTCTGGTACTGGAAGAGTATGAGCACGCCAAAGCCCGCGGCGCCAAAATCTATGCTGAAATCATCGGTTATGCCAGCAACTGTGACGCGGCCCATGTGACTCAGCCTCAGATGGAAACCATGCAGATCTGTATGGAAATGGCACTCAGGCAGGCCGCTGTCGAGCCGGCCGCCATTGGCTATGTGTCGGCCCACGGCACGGCCACCGAGAAAGGCGATATTGCCGAAAGCAATGCCACCGCCAACATCTTTGGCAATCGCACGCCTATCAGCTCACTCAAGAGCTATCTGGGCCACACCCTGGGTGCCTGTGGCGCGGTCGAAGCCTGGCTGGCGCTGGAGATGATGCACACCGGCTGGTTCCACCCCACACTCAATCTGAATAATATCGATGAGCGCTGCGGCGACCTGGACTATATCCGCGGCGAAGGCCGTGAACTGCAGACCGACTGCATCATGAGCAACAACTTTGCCTTCGGCGGCATCAACACTTCGCTGATCTTCAGAAAACTTTCTGACTAGTTCTGCTATTCAGCCAAAATAACAAAGCCCCGCAGGTTTTAACTTGCGGGGCTTTTTCATCACAGCAGGCTTAGCCCAGCATGGGCTTTAATGTCGCTTGTTGATCCAACAGACTCTGATACAGAGTGAACTGATTGGCAGCACGCTCAAGATTGTGGTTTTCACGATGAATATGGAAGTAAGTGTCACCCTGCAGATGATCTGTCAGGAAACGTACGCCTATCATCAGCGGCATGATGCGGGCACCCAGCCACAGACTCTGCCGCTCGGCATCAGTCAGCACTTCTCCCATGGCCTGGGTGTAACCGGTGGCCAATGCGCCAAAGATCTCCGGACGGGCCACGACCTTATCCAGCGCAATTGAGTCTTCCGCCTCAGGCGAGCAGAAGGTGCGCACCATATCACCGAAGTCATACATCAGATGCCCTTTCATGCAGGTGTCGAGATCGATGATCGCCATGGCGCTCATATCCCGCTTATCAAACAGCATGTTGTTGATCTTGGTGTCATTGTGACAAATACGCAGCGGCAGTTTTGGCTCAAGCTCGCGCAGTTCATCAAACAGGCCTGTCTGTCCCAGCGCGAAATCCACCCATTCGCTACACTGAGCCAAACGCCCCAAAGAATCCTGCGAGGCGGCCTGCCTGAGCGTTTCTATACGACCTGGCAGGAAATGGAATTTCGGGATGACATCATGGATAAGATTGGCATCCAGATCGCTCAGGCTGCGGGCGAAATGACCAAACGCATGAGCAGCCAGCTGCGCCTGCAACGGCGACTCCACCACTTCAATGCTGGTGCTGTGGGCCAGATAACCAATCGCACGCCAGAATCCATCCTCCCCCAGATCAACACCCAGTGATTCATTGCAACAGGCATGGGGAGACACTACCTGTAACAGGTATTCACCCGAGATACGTTTGGCGCCCAGATGGCGGCTGATCCGCTCGGCATTACCCACCAGCTCCCAGGGCGTCGGGAATACCAGAGTGTTCAGGCGTTGCAGCACAAAATCACAGGTTTCGGAACGCACCAGGAAAGTGTCATTGATATGGCCATTTCCCAAAGGCATGACTTTGGCATTGCCACGGCTGACGCCAAAGTGCGGCAGCACCTGCTGCCAAACCAATTCATTCACCGGCTAACTCCATTAATTGTTCTTTTACCCAGGCTGCATCTTCGGGATAAGTGACCCCCAGCCAGTTTTCCTGAGCCACTGAGATGGCAACCTTTTGGCCGGCATCGATGGCCGACTGCACCACAGATGGCAGGAAACATTCAGACTTTTCCTGACCGGCATGATGACGTGCAAAATCGCTCAGGGCCTGCTCCAGCAGTGGAAAAATATTGGCTCTGAAGCCCCAGCAGGTCATGGAAACAGGCGCATCTTTGGAGATATTCAGCCGCAGGCCGTTAAGCTCGCCGCTCAGTACTCCCTGCTCCTGTCGAATGTTCAGCCACTCAACAACTGACTCCAGCCGTCCATCAGTGACCTGACATACTCCCCGGTTGACCCCGCCAAACTCCGACAGTGTGCGATACAGAGGGTAAGCAACCATCAGCCACTCATCCCCCGTTGCCAAGCCGTCGGCCAGCGCCACAAAAGCCGAATCACCATAGTAATCGTCAGCATTGATCACCGCCATCGGCCCTTTGACCAAATGCCGCGCTGCGTACAGCGCATGGGCGGTTCCCCAGGGCTTGGTACGATGGCTGATATCAACGGCCACTGGCAGGTCGTCCAGTCGCTGGAAGCAAAAATGACAGGCAAAATCCGCGGGCAGTAACCCGGCCAACTGAGTCGTCAGTGTCGCCTCGAGCTCAGGGCGAATCACCAGTACGGCACGGCGAAAACCGGCCCGGTATGCGGACTTGAGAGACAGGGCCAACATGGTTTCGCCGTTTGGCCCCAGGTTCGCCAGTTGTTTATCGCCACCGAAACGGCTGCCCATACCGGCTGCCATAATCACCAGGGTGAGGTTCGCGGAATTCTGCATTTGGATGTTCGTTATTATTTGCCGACACAAAACACAACAGCCGCCAACGGCGGCTGTCTCATGGGAGGTTTTCACCATTCCATTACAAGGCGGCAAGTGTAAAGCATTTACAGATACTGGGCAAAAGCCTTGTTGGCCTCAAGCCGCGACTGAGTGCCCTTCAGTGAAAACTCATAACCACAGAGTTTGGCACTGCCGCGCATAGCAACATTGCGCACAATACTGCGGGCATCCAGTGGCGAGAACCAGGCTTCAGTAACGGTATCTCCGGTCATATTAACCACCACAGGCCGGAACTCACTGCCATCGTTGAAGGTCAATGCTGCGCAGCGCTTATCGCCCCGGGCTGTGGCAAGGGACCAGAGCTCCCCAGCAGGCGCCTTATCACCCAACCAGCTCATCACCAGTCTGTCATCCACCAGCGCCAGCGAAAATCCATCAGGTAATTTCACTTCGTCTCTGACCACAGCTGGTTCGACTGCCGGCTCAGCGTCCTGCGGCGTTGAAACCTCCGCCGATGTCGGCCATAGCACTGCCACCACAGTTAATACCACCAGAATCGCAGTCACCAATAGCAGCCCGGGAAGCAGCTTGGGATGGCAGGCGACAAGCCTCTTCAATTGACCAACAATATCAGCCGGGGTCGACGCCGGGCGCTGCCGCAACGCAGGCTCGGATGCGCCGGTATCGGCAGTTGAATACTGCACCTCAGTGTCCACAAAAGTGGCCGCCTCATCCTGCTCGCCAAATACCGGCTCCCGCCGTCTGCGTCCCGGCGACATGCGCTGCCCCGGTGCCAGATACCCCTGAGTGCCACCCGGCAATGCGGTGACTCCGGCCCGGCCAAGCAGCCAGGCAGGCAGCAACGATATCAATGCCGTTATCAAGGCCATCACAGGCCAGGCTATGGCCACCAGCACGCCACTGATAACGTAAAGCAGCGGCAGCAGCAATGCCGGCCAGCCAACGGGATGGCTCACCCGCTGCGCACTGGCCATAATCACGCCGGCAGCAGGCAGAATGAATAACAAGGAAAAAAATGATGCACCAAACAGCACGGGCAGGATCAACAACACCGTCCAGCAGGCACCAACTATGGCAAGAAAACGACTACGGGTGTCAGTCCCTTTCAGACAAAACAACGACCTGAACAAACTATCACTCCTTATTTCTGTGGCAGTGCCAAATCTGCTGGCAGCTTAAATCATCTCCCCCGTCGCTGTCAGCTAAGCAAGCGCGTTGGCCAACACGGAAAATCGCCCTGCAATGCCAAAGATTGGCCGGGCAGAGTGAATGACGTCAGCGCCGAGTGAAGACCGGCAAGGAGCATTGACCCTCCCTGATTGCCAAGAGAACAACAATAGATCGTCAAACTCTGGCACTGGGACCTTTCACCCAGTTATAATATCCGGCTATTCTGAATTTATTCTTTAATTTTGATAGCGGATATTGGCTCATGAGCGCGCGTGGTAATTTGTTCATCGTTTCTGCCCCCAGTGGTGCAGGAAAATCCTCTTTGATTTCGGCGTTACTGTCAGACAAGCCGAAAGATATGCAGGTGTCCGTTTCTCACACCACTCGTCAGCCCCGTCCGGGCGAGGTCAATGGCCAGCACTATCACTTTGTCTCAGTCGATGAGTTCAAAGCCCTGATTGAGCAAGGTGCATTCTTTGAGTGGGCCGAAGTATTCGGCAACTACTATGGCACCTCCCGCACCGTTATCGAGGAAACCCTGGCCGCTGGCATTGATGTGTTTCTGGATATCGACTGGCAGGGCGCCCAGCAGGTGAAATCCCTGATGCCAGAAGCCATTGGCGTGTTTATTCTGCCTCCTTCCCGTGCAGAGCTGGAAAGCCGTTTGACCGGTCGTGGTCAGGACAGTGAAGAGGTGATCGCCGGCCGCATGGCACAGGCGGTATCGGAAATGTCTCACTATGCTGAGTACGATTTCATCATAGTCAATGACAACTTCGAAACCGCGCTGCATGATCTGCGCACCATCATTCGCAGTCAGCGATTGACGGCCGCTGGTCAGATCCGCACCCACAGTGGTATGCTTAATGATCTGTTGGCAGAATAACTGCCTTCATGTACAATTTTGCGTCATTTTTCCCACCCGAAAATACTGGAGTTTCAAACCATGGCTCGCGTAACTGTTGAAGACGCCGCTAAGCAAATCGGCAACCGTTTTGACATGATCCTGGTTGCAGCGCGTCGCGCTCGCCAAATCGCCGTACAGGGTAAAGACCCTATGGTTGAAGAGCAGAACGATAAGCCTACTGTTATCGCCCTGCGTGAAATTGAACTGGGCCTGGTCAACGCCCAGACTCTGGATGCCGACGAGCGCCAGAGCGTACGTGAGCGTGAAGCTGCTGAACTGGCTGCTGTGACTGCCATCGCCGAAGGCCGTTCACTGTAATCATCTGTAAGTAAGGAGCGCTGATTGTATCTGTTTGAAGGTCTCAAGGAGTCTGCGTCCGGGTATCTTGAACCCGAGCAAGTTGATTTACTCAAGCAGGCCTATCAGGTCGCAAAAGATGCCCACGAAGGGCAGATGCGCACCAGCGGCGAACCTTACATTACCCATCCGGTTGCGGTAGCCCGCATCCTGGCCGAGATGCGTCTCGATCACGAGACGCTCATGGCGGCATTGCTGCACGACACCATCGAAGATACCAACGTCACCTTCCAGGATCTGGCGGAGTTATTTGGTGCTTCGGTGGCAGAGTTGGTCGAAGGCGTATCCAAACTGGATAAGCTGAAATTTCGCGACAAGAAAGAAGCTCAGGCTGAAAACTTCCGCAAAATGGTGATGGCCATGACTCAGGATATCCGGGTCATTCTCATCAAACTGGCCGACCGCACCCACAACATGCGGACGCTGGGCGCCTTGCGTCCCGATAAGCGCCGGCGGATTGCCAGAGAAACGCTGGAAATTTACGCGCCTATCGCCAACCGTCTGGGTATTCATAATATCAAGAATGAGCTGGAAGACCTGGGTTTTCAGGCTTATTACCCAATGCGATATCGGGCGCTCAAAGGCGCACTGAGTTCCGCCAGGGGCAATCGCAAAGCCATCATCGACAATATTTACAACGCCATTGTCACCCGTCTGGAAGACAACGGCATTGCCGCAGACGTAAAAGGCCGCGAGAAGAACCTCTTTTCCATCTACAACAAGATGCGCCATAAAGAGCTGTCGTTCGCCGAAATTGCCGATCTGTATGCGTTCCGCATTATTGTCGACAATGTCGATACCTGTTACCGGGTGCTGGGCGCCATGCACAGCCTGTACAAGCCCAAACTCAAGCGTTTCAAAGACTATATTGCCATTCCCAAAGCCAATGGTTATCAGTCGCTGCATACCTCACTGATCGGCCCCCGTGGTATCCCCATCGAAATCCAGATCCGTACTGAAGATATGGATCAGATGGCAGATAAAGGCGTAGCCGCCCACTGGATATACAAAAACGGCGAACCGCAAAGCGAAGGCACCACCACTCAGGTGCGCGCCCGCAAGTGGATGCAGAGTCTATTGGAGTTACAGCAAAGTGCCACCAACTCCTATGAGTTTGTGGAAAACGTCAAAACCGAGCTGTTCCCGGAAGAGATTTACGTATTTACCCCGGATGGCCGTATTCTGGAACTGCCGCTGGGTGCCACGCCGGTGGACTTCGCCTATGAAGTGCATACCGACGTCGGCAATTCCTGTGTTGGCGCCAGAGTCAACAATCAGGCCTATCCACTGAGCAAACCACTGCGCAGTGGTCAGACAGTGGCGATTATGACCACTCAGGGCAGCCGTCCCAACGCAGCCTGGCTGAATTTTGTGGTGACCGCCAAGGCCCGCTCCAAGATCCGCCAGATGCTCAAAAGTCTGACCAGCAAAGATGCAGTATCTTTGGGCAAACGTCTGTTGAATCACGCCCTGGATGGCGTGAAACTGGAAGATATCGCGCCTGAGCAAATCAACAAAGTCGTAGCCGAAACCAAACACAACACCCTGGAAGAATTGCTGTCCGACATAGGTTTGGGCAACGCCATGAGTGTGGTTATCGCCCAGCGCCTGCTTGGAAAATCCGAGCCCAAGGCCAAGGGGCCGCAGAACCTGATGCCAATCCGTGGCGCCGAAGGCATGCTGGTGACCTTTGCCAACTGTTGTCGCCCTATTCCCGGCGATACCGTGATTGCCCACGTCAGTCCGGGGAAAGGTCTGGTGGTGCACATGGAAAACTGCGCCAACATTCGTGGCTACCAGCTGGAGCCGGAAAAGTACATTCCGGTGCAGTGGGATAATGTGGAAGGCGCGGAATATCAGGCCAATTTGCGCATTGAAATCGTTAATCACCAGGGTGCGCTGGCCAAGATCACCTCGATTATTGCCTCCGAGGGTTCCAATATTCACAACCTGAGCACCGAAGAACGGGATGGTCGGGTGTATCTGATTAACCTGCGGATCTCTGTCCATGACCGGGTACATCTGGCGAATGTCATGCGCCGTATCCGGGTGCTGCCGGAAGTTCTGCGCACTTCACGAAACCGTTGATAACAAGGAACATATCCAATGGCAGACAAGCGCATTATCGCCACAGACAAGGCCCCGGCGGCCATAGGTACCTACTCTCAGGCTGTACGGGTAGGTGATACTGTATATCTGTCCGGGCAAATCCCGCTGGATCCACTCAGCATGACTATTGCCTCTGATGAGTTCGAAACCCAGGTGGTCCAGGTATTTGAAAACCTCAGCGCAGTATGTGAAGCCGCCGGCGGCAGCCTGGCCGATATCGTCAAGCTCAATATCTATATGACAGATCTGGCCAACTTTGCGACGGTCAACGAAGTCATGGGGCGCTATTTCCAGCAGCCCTATCCGGCCCGCGCGGCCATAGGTGTGAAACAGTTGCCAAAAGATGCTCAGGTCGAAATGGACGGCATCATGGAACTGTAAACCAGTTTTCTTTCTCTGAGGGCGCTTTGGCGCCCTTTTGCTTTTCTGAAGATATCGATAAGGATGGCTTATGAGCCCGGAACGATTTGCCCGCATCAATGAGATGCTGGATAACCGCCAGCCGGATCTGACCCTCTGCCTGGATCAGGTTCACAAGACCAATAATATCGCCGCAGTGTTACGCACTGCCGATGCTGCCGGCATTCCTTTTGTACATGCCGTTTGGCCGGAAGATGATATGCGGGTCTCAGGCAATACCGCATCCGGCAGTCAACAGTGGGTAAAAGTGCGCAGATACCCACACATCAACCAGGCGCTGGAACATTTTTCACAGCAGGGCATGCAGATTGTCACTACAGGCATGAGCGCCGATGCCGTAGATTATCGCACCCTGGACTACACCAAACCCACCGCCTTTGTGCTCGGGCATGAAAGAGTCGGTGTAAGTCAGCAAGCCACCGACAGCGCCGATTTTCATGTGACCGTACCCATGGTAGGCATGGTGCAATCCCTGAATGTGTCAGTGGCAGCCGCCCTGCTGATGTATGAAGCCCAAAGGCAACGACTGGCGGCCGGCATGTACGGCAAGCGCAAACTCGATGATACTTTTTGCCAGACCATGCTGTTTGAAAATGGCCATCCCATCTATGCCAAGGCCTGCCGTCGCAAAGGTATCCCCTATCCGGTAATCAATGAGCAAGGCCAGATAGTTGCGGATAAATCCTGGTGGAGCAAAATGCGCGAAGCTCCAGAGGTCTGACCCTCAACCTTGTATATACAAGTTATGATTGCCCTTGTATTCCCGCCTGAATGAGCCCATCTGGTCAGACCAAAAATTTGCGGTCGATCACAAAAATCGCCATACTGGTTCAGCGACACTGATATTCAGGCTAACCCTAATAAAAACAACAATAAAAATCCCAAGAGACCCATTATGGAAACTGCAATCAAGACCCCGGTAGAGATGTTGGCACATTGGGTACGCACCCAGGGAGACAGCATCTATCTGAAGCAACCTATCAATGGCCAGTACAAGCAATTCAGCTGGCGTGATGTTCAATCCCAGATGCAACAAATTGCCGGTGCGTTGCGACATTTGGGTTTGCAACCGGGTGACAAGGTTGCCATCCTCTCCAAGAATTGCGCCGAGTGGTTTATTACCGATCTGGCGCTGATGCATGGCGGCTATATCAGTGTCCCCATCTATCCGACCGCCAACGCCGAAACCATTCAATATGTACTTGAGCACAGTGGTGCCAAGGCGGTATTCGTCGGCAAGCTGGACTATTGGCAAGATCAGGAGCCGGGCGTAGGCGGTGAAATTTTACGCCTGGCCATGCCTTATAACACCATGCCGGCGCAGTACAGCTGGGACAAGTTGCTGACTCTGGGTGCAGCCCTGACTGATGCTCCGCTGCCAACACCTGAGCAGGTGATGACCATCATCTACACCTCAGGCTCCACCGGCAAGCCCAAAGGTGCGGTACAAACCTTCGCCGCTTATGGCTGGACCTGTCAGGCGGTGGTAAGGGATTTGAAAACCCATGGTGAAGACCGACTGCTGTCCTATCTGCCGCTGGCGCACATTACCGAGCGGGTCGCAATTGAGGGCTCTTCCTTCTATTCCGGCTCATCTGTGGCATTTGTGGAAAGTCTGGACTCCTTTGTGGCCGATGTGCAGCGCTGCCGACCAACTGTATTCTTCTCGGTCCCCCGGCTGTGGAGCCTGTTTCAGAAAAACATCATCACCAAGGTCGGCAGTGCCAAGAAGCTTGACCTGCTGCTGAAAATCCCGCTGCTGCGCACTCTGGTCAAACGCAAGATCCACAAAGGGCTTGGACTGGAACATTGCCGCCTGAACGGCTCTGGCAGTGCCCCCATTCCGCCATCATTGCTGAGCTGGTATCACAGCATTGGGATCGACATTTGTGAAGCCTGGGGCATGACCGAAAACTGTGCTTATTCAATTATCAATTACCCCTTTGACGCCAGTAAGATAGGCACAGTTGGCAAGCCGGTGGAAGGCTGTCAGGTGAAGCTGAGCGAAAACGATGAGCTGATGATCAAAAGCCCGGGGCTGATGTGTGAATATTATCAGCAACCCGAGGCAACCGAAGAAGCCTTTGATGCCGACGGTTTCTTCCATACCGGCGATGTTTGTAACATTGACGAAGATGGCTGCATCACTATTACCGGCCGGGTGAAAGATAACTTCAAAACCGCCAAGGGTAAGTATGTGGCGCCTGTACCTATCGAGCGCATGCTGGCACAGGATGCCCATGTGGAACTGATCTGCGTTATCGGCTCAGGTTTGCCCCATCCTGTGGCTCTGGTGCAGCTGTCCGCCGGTGCCAGTGAGCAGCCGAGGGAACATGTGCGCGCGTCATTGAAACAAACGCTGGATGGCATCAATCCTCATCTGGAATCCCACGAAACCGTGGATGCCGTGGTCGTGGTCAGTGAACCTTGGACCATTGAAAACGATGTGCTGACCCCAACCCTCAAGATTAAACGTCATGTACTGGAAAAGCTGTTCAGTGAAAAAGTAGATGGCATCCGGGGCGGCAAAATCGTGTGGGAAGATGAAATAACCAATTTAAAAAAATCCTGATCTCCTCACAAAAATTGATTCAAGTTTTTCCGGTTGCTGCTTTAACGGCAACCGGCATTTGTTTTGCGTCATAAAGCTGGTACAAGGCTTTGTTTTGAAAAATGCCTCGGAATCCAGCAATGTCACTGTCAATCAAGAAGAAACTCACTATATTCAGCGTCAGCATAGTGGCCTGTGTGTGTACCCTGTTAGCCGGGATATCCAATCAGGTACTGACTGTACAAACTCAACAAAGCGTCGATACCGAACTCAGCCAGATTGGTCTGTTTACCAGCAGCTACATCAGTGACTGGCTGCAAAGCCACAAACATATGGTGTTGGTCAATGAAGTGGCTATCGCCGGACCCGACGATATCAGCCCTCTGTTGCTGCATACCAAGAAAACCGGCGGGTTTCTTTCTGTGTATGCCGGGTTTACTGACGGCAGTTTCGTGACCGGCGATAAAACAGAAAACCGGCCTGCCAATTATGATGCCCAATCCCGCCCCTGGTATCGGGAGGCACAACAGGCAGACGACGTTATTCTGACCGCGCCTTATCGGGACGTTAACGGCAGCCTGGTTGTCAGCCTGGCCAAATCCTTCCGCGGTGAACGCAGCGGCGTACTGGCCGCCGATTTGACAATCGACAAGATCATCGATCTGGTACTTGAAACCAAAGTCACGAATCAGGGCTTTGCGTTCCTGGTGGATGGCAACAACAAACTGCTCGCCTACAAAGATGAATCCTTGACCGGTAAGCCGCTGACTTATATCGGCAAAGATCTGACCTCTTCGCTGGTGAATCACATCGTTGCCGACCACGAAAAACACGAGTTTCAGTGGGCGGGAGATCAACGCACAAAATGGCTGACAATCTATCCGGTCGCGGGTACTGACTGGCGTCTGGGTATCGTCATGGACAAAGATACCGCCATGCAGGCTGTCGAAGAGCAGGCCACACTGAATCTGTTGATGAGCCTGGGGCTGTTCATCTGCGTTGCCCTGCTGACAACCTGGATAATCGGACGACTGCTGCAACCACTGCAGGAGCTGAAACAAGCGGTGGACGAGCTGTCTCAGGGGGATGCGGATCTCAGCCATCGATTGACGCTGGTCAGGCAGGATGAGATTGGGGAGGTCGCCCTCAGCGTCAACCGTTTCATCGCTCTGCTGCAACAGTTAATTGGTGGTATCGCCAGCAACACCCGTAACCTGGATGAGCTGGTGCTGGCAACAGGACACAACGTCGCTCAAACAACCCGGGCAGTAGAACGTCAACGTAATCAGGTAGATCAAGTGGCAACCGCAATTCACGAGATGTCGGTATCTGCCAGAGAGGTGGCCAGCCATGCAGAGATGACGGCAGAGGCAGCCAAAGACTCCGCCGATGCCTGTGAACAGGGGCAAACAATCATCACGGAAAACCTCAATGCCATAGGTTCAGTCGCGGAAAAACTACAAGGCGCGGAGCTGGTAATACGCGAGCTGGATGAAAATGTGCAGGGAATTCACAGAATCCTTTCAAATATTCAGGGAATTGCAGATCAAACCAACCTGCTTGCTCTGAACGCGGCAATTGAGGCTGCCAGAGCGGGGGCTCAGGGACGGGGTTTTGCCGTCGTTGCTGATGAAGTTCGGGTACTGAGTCAGCGAACCCATGCCGCAACGGAAGAAGTCGGTACTATGATTAAGACCTTGCAGCAGAATGCTGCATTGGCCGTGGCAGCCATGGAAGACAGCGCCGGGCAGGCCAATCTCAGTGTCGACTGCGCCAATCGCGCCAGCGATCGACTGGGCCAGATCACTGTTGGCATTACCCAGATAAGCCAAATGGCAATTCAAATCGCCAGCGCGGCAGAGGAGCAACGAGCAGTGAGTGAAGAAATCAGCCGCAACACCCAGGAAGTTAAGGATGCGGCTGAAGATGTGTCCACTCAAGCCCAGAGCAGCGAGCAGCAATGTATGCTAATTCAGGAAGAGAGCCGGGCAATTCATAAAGAAATCAATCGATTCAGGCTGTAATAAATCGATGTGCTTGAGCTGATCCGTGTCAGCTCAGAGATCAAAAAAAACGCCAATGACAACATTGGCGTTTTTTTCGGGTTTGACATGGCTCAGGATTTGGCCGCCAGCACCGCAGCCACCTGATTAGGCGCGGTGCCCCCCAACACATCACGCTTGCTCAGGCAGGACTCAATGGTAAGGATCTCATACACATCCTGCTCGATGACCGCAGCAAATGCCTTGAGTGACTCAAGTGACATCGCCTCAATCGGCTTGCCTTCGGCAATGGCCTTCACCACCACTTCACCTACTACATGGTGCGCCTGACGAAATGGCATGCCCTTGGCGACCAGATAATCCGCCAGCTCAGTGGCATTGGCATAGCCGCCCTGCGCCGCAGCCAGGGTATTGGCACGTTTGACCTTAAGGCCGGACAGCACAGGGATCAGCATTTCCAGACAGATACTCCAGGTGTCCATGACATCGAACAGCCCTTCCTTGTCTTCCTGCATGTCTTTGTTGTAGGCCAGCGGCAGGGCTTTCATGGTGGTCAGAATGCCCATCAGACTGCCATACACCCGCCCGGTTTTGCCACGGATCAGCTCCAGCGCATCGGGGTTTTTCTTCTGCGGCATCAGGGATGAGCCGGACGTCACCTGATCAGACAACTCAATAAAACCGGCCTCGCCTGAGTTGAAGAAGATCAGGTCTTCCGCCATGCGGCTCAAATGCATCAGACTGATCGACGCCGATGAGCACAGCTCAATGACATGATCCCGATCTGACACCGCATCCAGACTGTTGAGTGTTGGCCCGGCAAATCCCAGACTGGCAGCCAATGCATGCCTGTCGATGGGATAGGCGGTACCGGCGAGTGCGCCGCTGCCCAGCGGACAGGTATTGAGGCGCTTAAGCGTATCTTCAAGCCGGCTGATGTCCCGCTCCAGCATCTCCACATAGGCCAGCGCCCAGTGGGCAAACGTGACCGGCTGTGCCCGCTGCAGGTGAGTATAGCCCGGCATCACCGCCTGCTGCTCACGGCTGGCAAGCTCCAGCAGCGCCACTCTGACCACCTGCATTCTGGCAAGGATCTGCTCACCTTCAGCTTTGCACCACAGCTTGAGATCGGTGGCGACCTGATCGTTGCGGGAGCGACCTGTGTGCAGCTTCTTGCCCAGATCGCCGACCTTGTCGATAAGCGCCTGCTCAACGAAGCTGTGGATATCCTCGGCGCCACTGGCCAGGATCTGCTGCGGATCTTCCGCCACTTCCACCAAAAGAGCATCCAGTGCCGCTTTCAGATCCTGCCCTTCCGCCTCTGTCAGCACACCGACTTTCACCAGCGCCATCGCCCAGGCGACCGATCCCTGAATATCCTGCTCGACCAGCCGGTAATCCACCGGCAGTGAATCATTGAACAGTTTGAACAGAGCACTGCTCTCACCACTGAACCTGCCACCCCACAAGGCCATCGCCCTCTCCTTATTCGTCTGTTGTCAGTTACCGCTTACGCTTATTAGTGCTTCTCGTTTTAGTACTTTTCGTTCAGCGCACGGATGCGACTGGCCAGCGAGTACAGGCGGATAAAGCCTTCAGCATGTTTCTGGTTGTAGACATCATCCTTACCAAAGGTGGCAAAGGCTTCCGAGTACAGGCTGTTGGGCGAACGTTTCTTCACGGCGGTCGCCTGCCCCTTGTAGAGCTTGACTACCACTTCGCCGTTGACCAGGGTCGCCAACGACTCAGAGGCGGCCAGCAACGAGGCGCACAAGGGGGTAAACCAGCGGCCGTCATACACCAGATGCGCCATACGGGCGGCGATCTGTTCACGCCATTCACGACTGGTTTTATCCAGTACCAGTTCTTCCACCGCGCGCAGCGCAGCAAACATCACAGTACCGCCCGGGGTTTCGTAGCAGCCGCGGGACTTCATGCCCACCAGCCGGTTTTCGGTGATATCGATACGACCAACGCCATGGGGAGCGGCGATTTCATTGAGTGTCATCAGCGCCTGATAGGGGCTCATGGCAACACCGTTGACCTCGGTCACCCGGCAATCTTCCACTTTCAGGGTGACGTAAGCGGGTTCATCTGGCGCATCCTGTGGATCAGCCGTCATGGTCCAAACCTGTTTGGATGGCTCATTCCAGGGATCTTCCAGCTCACCGCCTTCGTGGGAGATATGCCAGGCATTGGCATCTCGGCTGTAGATTTTGGTGGCGGAGGCTGAGGTTGGGATCTTGCGCTCAGCCAGATATTCCAGCAGATCTTCCCGGCTGACCATATCCCATTCACGCCAGGGGGCGATCACTTTCAGATCCGGCGCCAGCGCGGCAAAGCAGCCCTCGAAGCGCACCTGATCATTTCCTTTGCCGGTACAACCATGACACAGGGCATCGGCACCCACCTTACGGGCCACTTCCACCTGCGCTTTGGCAATGATCGGCCGGGCCATTGATGTGCCCAGTAAATAGGTACCCTCATAGATAGCGCCGGTGGCGATAGTCGGGTAGATATACTCTTCGACGAAGGCTTCTTTCAGATCCACGATATGGCATTCCGACGCGCCGGATGCCAGCGCCTTGGCTTCCAGTCCTTCGAGTTCTGCCGCACCCTGACCCACATCGGCACAGAAAGCCACTATCTCACAGTTGTCATAGTTTTCTTTCAGCCAGGGAATGATGGCAGAGGTATCCAGACCGCCGGAATACGCGAGCACCACCTTTTTGACTTGTACCTTATCGCTCATTTTTATTTCTATCCTTCAGATTTTTTAGGGGTCGCGTGGCGCGCCCGAAACAGGGTAACAGGTTATTTTGCCAGCAAAGTCACCAGCAGGGCATTCTGGGCATGCATACGGTTTTCTGCCTGAGTCAGGATCAGCGAGCCTGCGCCATCCATCACCTCATCAGTCACTTCCACGCCACGGTGCGCCGGCAGACAATGCATAAAGAAGCTCGCTCCGGCCTTGGCCATCAGGGCTGCATTGACCTGATAGGGAGCAAACTTGTTTTTGATATCGTCCAGTTTGGTGGTGTCGCCCATGGAGATCCAGGTATCGGTATAAATGGCATCGTGGCCTTCAATCTTGTCGATCTCAGAGCTCAGCACTATCTCGCCACCATATTGAGCTGCCAGTTCCTGCGCCTGAGCCACCATCAAGCCGTCAGGGAAATGTCCTTCCGGGCAGATAACGGTCATTTTCGCGCCCAGCAGCGCCGCGCCAAACATCAGTGAATGGGTGACATTGTTGCCATCACCAACGTAGGCCAGTCTCAGCTGACTGAGATCGTCCATCTGCTCTGCCAGACTGAGATAATCCGCCAGCGCCTGACAGGGGTGGTACAGATCAGACAGCGCATTGATTACCGGCACTGTGGCGTGCTGTGCCAGCTCTTCAATGGTCTTGTGGCTGAAGGTCCGGGCGACAATAGCATCGGCCCAACAGGAAATATTGCTGGCAAAGTCTGCCACCGACTCACGCTTGCCCAGCGCACCGTTCTGCTGATCCAGATACAGGCTATGTCCGCCCAACTTATTGATACCAATATCAAAGCTGACCCGGGTTCGGAGAGACGGTTTCTCAAACAACATGACCACACTTTTACCCGCCAGCGCCTGGGCATAGTCCTGCGGACTGGCTTTTATCTGTTTGGCGAGCGCCAGTAAGCTTTTGAATTGCTCCTGCGTCAGCTCTTTTAACGTCAGTAAGTCTTGCATCCCGTTCTCCTTCAACAGCGGATTCTTCATGTTCTGTTTTGACTTGTTCTTAAGGCTGGATTTGGGTACCTATCTGCCCACCGCGGGTCAGTGCCAGCATCTGTTCGGCATCCCGCCAGGACGCTACCTGTACCGGCTCGCCCATCCACTGCGCCACTTCCAGCGCCGCTTCCACCTTGACCTTCATGCCTTTATCTATCACCCCAAGCTTGATGAGATCAGCAATGCCCTGCGCATCCAGCGAGGGGATTAACTTACCTTTGCCATCCAGCACGCCGGACACGTCAGACAGCAATACCAGTTGACCATCCACCAGCTTGGCCACCGCCGTTGCCGCCTGATCAGCATTGACGTTGAGCAATTGACCATTGATATCCAGCGCAATCGAACTGATGATTGGCAACCAGCCCTGGGACAGGATGAAATTCAGATAAGCCGGATTACCACCACTGACCTGACCCACAGCGCCAAGCGTTTCGTCCTTAATCTGTCCCTCCAGCAAACCACCGTCACCCAGGCACAGACCGACGCTCTCCATCCCCGCCGCCTTGGCTGCAGATTGCAGCAACTTGTTGGCACTGCCGGCCAACGCACCGGCAATAATGGGCATCTGCTCAGGCGGGGTGATCCGCAGACCCTCCCTCTTTTCCGTCACCATGCCATTGAGCTGCAATTGCTTGTCGACCAGACAACCGCCGCCATGGACTATCACCAAGGACTTACCTTGCTCCAGCAGGCTGGCTGCGGTTTGCATCAAACGGGCTATGCCCATTTCACATTCCAGCAGTGCGCCGCCAACCTTCAACACCAGTGTTTTTTGCTTTGCGGATGACATTTCCTTTCCCTCATCACCAGGCGATTGCCTACTGTACGGTTCAATTAGTCCGATTCGATTTAGCACCATTCAATTGGTACGGTTAGACCAGTAAGGTTCATTTATTTTCAAAGTGAATCTTTATGCACTGTAGAGCTTGACTGGCCGCGCCCTTCATCAGGTTGTCGATAGCACTGCCGATCACCAGATATTGGCTGGCTTCATCGTACTTCCAGCCAATCAGGCACTGACTGGTGCCAGCCACATCGTCTACCTTGGGAAATCCCTGAGGCAGCACATGCACGCACTGAGCCTGGTCATAACAGCTGAACGCCTGTTGTAAGTCGGCCTGAGTCACGCCCGGCAATAGCTTGGCGGTAATAGTGGCCAGAATGCCGCGCTTAAAGTTACCCAGATGCGGCGTGAAGATAACCTCCGCCCCCAGCTGAGTGGCAATTTCCGGCTGATGCCTGTGACCCAGTACGCCGTAGGGCGTCAGGCTGACTTCGCAAAAACTGGTATGCAGCTGCGCTTTGCGCCCGGCGCCGGTCACACCACTGACGGCATTGATCACGGGTCTGACTTGCGGATCCAGCAAGGCGGCCACCGGCTTGAGCGCCAGCAGTGAAGCGGTAGGGTAACAACCGGGAACGGCTACCAGAGCCGCGCCTGCAATTTTGTCGGCATGCCACTCGGCCAGGCCGTAAACAGCCTGGGTCAGCAGCTCAGGATAAGGATGCTCAAAGCCATACCAGGAGGGGTATTGGCCGCTATCGGCAAAACGATAGGCGCCACTCAAATCAAATACCGGCATCTTCTGCCCGACACACCAGGCGACTAATTCGGCACTAATATGGTGATCTGTGGCCAGCGCCACAGCATCAGCCTCCGCCAGAATGTCGGCTTTACTTTGGTCATTCAGGGGTTTGAGTACCTGAGTCAGAGACTGATATGCTGGATACAAATCCTTCAGCGCTTTGCCCTGATCCTGACTTTGTTCAGACACATAAAGGCCCTGAATAGCGTAGCCGGATTCCTGATTCAGTAAGGCCGCCAGTTGCGCGCCTGTATAGCCGCTGGCTCCGATAATGGCGATTTTTTTCATTTAGCAGTTCTGTTTATTGTTAAGGTAGAGAGGAAAAAAACAGTGGGCACAACAAACGCCCATGGCAAGAAGCCGATGACAAGGATTATCGTCGCAGGAAGGAAGAAACCATGTTGATATCCGCTTGCGCGGTTGCAGTGCCAGACTCCAGAGCACAATACAATTCCATGTTCACGCTACAGCCTCGAAAGTGATAAATATTCAAACTGATTGACAGACTAACACAGAAAACTAATTATTCAACTCAAATGAATAACTATTTTATAAATATATTGAGACTACCCTATGCCCAAGGTTCCGGGTCTAACCCACTGCTTTCAATCCCTCATCGCCACGCCAACCATCAGTGCACTGGAGGTTGAGCAGGATCAATCCAACCGTCCGTTAATCGACCTTTTGCATAACTGGTTGACAGATTTGGGCTTTCAATGCCAGATCCAAAGCGTGTTCAATAGCCGGGGCAAACAAAATCTGCTGGCCAGCATAGTACCACCGGGCCATACCCGCGGCGGCCTGCTGCTCAGTGGCCACACAGATACCGTGCCCTTCGATGATGCCCGCTGGTCCAGCGATCCTTTCCAGCTGACCGAGAAAAACGGCCGCTGGTATGGGTTGGGTACGTGCGATATGAAAGGCTTCTTTGCACTGATAATTGCAGCCCTGCAGGAGTTGCCGCTGGAGAAGTTGACCCAGCCTCTGTATATCCTCGCCAGCGCCGATGAAGAAACCACCATGAATGGTGCCAAGGCCTTCGCCGCTGAAACTCGCATCAAGCCGGATTACGCCATTATTGGCGAGCCTACTGGCCTCAGACCTGTGTATATGCACAAAGGCCATCTGGCGAAGGGTATCCGCATCACCGGCCGCAGCGGTCATTCCTCAGATCCCGCCAAGGGACTGAATGCCATCGAAGTGATGCACCTGGCAACCACACAATTGCTGAAACTCAGAGAACACCTTAAAGCCAACTACTGTGAATCGGTATTCAGTGTGCCCTATCCCACCCTAAACCTGGGACACATACACGGCGGCGATGCCGCCAACCGCATCTGCGGCTGCTGCGAGCTGCATCTGGATATCCGCCCCATTCCGGGCATTCCACTGGAAGATCTGGAACTTTTACTGCGTCAATATCTCTCACCTGTGCAGGATGAGTATCCCGGCACTCTGGATATCTTCTCTCTGTACCCCGGCTCTGAGGCGTTTCATGGCCGTTGTGATACCCCCTGGGTTGCAGAGGTCAGCCAGCTGAGCGGACATCAGCCTGAAGTGGTGAACTATGCCACTGAAGCGCCTTACTTCCGGCATCTGGGTTGTCAGACTCTGGTACTGGGTCCAGGCAGCATTGAGCAGGCCCACCAACCGGATGAGTATCTCGACACCGCCTATATCAAACCCACAATCAGCTTACTTAAGGAGCTGATTTATAACGCTTGCATGAAATAAATTTGAAGCCCTTCCCGCCCCTGTACAGAGACACACAGCCGGGTATGATGAACAGACAATGATAACGGATTGCCGCTTGTATCCTCAGGCTGGGTAAAATTGGCCTGACGGTAATCCATGTGATATTTCCGGAGTAAATATGACAGATATGTACGCCTCGCTGCGCGCCAACGTCAGCCTGTTGGGGCAAATCCTGGGTGATACCATGAAGAGTGATCTGGGTGATACCTTTCTGGAAAAGGTTGAACAGATCCGGCAGCTGGCGAAACAATCCCGTCAGGGCAATGCTAATGCCCGCGAACAAATGCTCACTCTGCTGACCGCCATGCCGGACGATGAGCTGGTGCCTTTTGCCAAAGCCTTCAACCAGTTTCTCAATCTGGCCAATATCGCCGAACAGTTCCATACCATCAGCCGCAACTGTGATGAGCTGATCTGCGTGCCCGATCCGGTCGAGCTGCTGCTGGGACGTATGCTCAATGGCCGCATCGATGAAGATAAGATGCTCGAGTGCTTGGAGAATATGGATATCGATCTGGTGCTGACGGCACATCCCACTGAAGTTTCCCGCCGCACACTGATCCAGAAATATTCAGCCATTATCGACTGCCTGAGCGCGCTGGAAAATGATCAGCTCAGTGAGCGGGAACGCAAAGGCCAGCACCTGCGACTGCGGCAACTGATCGCCCAGATCTGGCATACCAACGAGATCCGCAATGAACGGCCAACTCCGGTGGATGAAGCAAGGTGGGGCCTGTCGACCGTTGAAAACTCCCTGTGGCAGGCGGTACCTGACTTTCTGCGTCAGCTGAATGACCAAATTGAAGAGCGCACCGGCAAAAAGATCCCGATTGATATCGCCCCGGTTCGCTTCTCCAGCTGGATGGGCGGCGACCGCGACGGCAACCCGTTTGTCACTGCCAAAGTGACCGCCGAAGTGCTCGACAGAAATCGCCATGCTGCAGCCCGTCTGTATCTCAAAGACATAGTGCTGCTGGTCAATGAACTGTCCATGGAAGAGGCCAATGCCGAGGTTAAGGCTCTGACCAATAACAGCCATGAACCCTACCGCGATATGCTCAGGGACCTGCGGCAAAAACTGCGCAATACCATTGATTATCTGAACCTGCGCATCGAGGGCCACAATCCGGAAGTAGATATGAGCAGCATCATCTGGCAAGAGGATGATCTGAAAACTCCGCTCAACCAGATCTATCAAAGCTTGTGTGACTGCGGCATGAGTTTGATTGCCAACGGCCTGCTGCTGGATATGCTCAGACGTCTGGCCTGTTTCGGCATTCACATGCTGAGACTGGATATCCGTCAGGACGCCGGCCGCCACGGCGAAGCCATTGCCGAACTGACCCGTTATCTGGGCATGGGAGACTACGCCCACTGGTCTGAAACCGAGAAGCAGGCCTTTTTGCTGCGCGAGCTGACCGGGAAACGCCCATTGCTGCCCGCCGACTGGCAGCCTTCTGACAATGTTGCCGAAGTACTGGCAACCTGTCGTGAGATTGCCAGACAACCTGCCCGGGCCCTGGGGTCCTATGTTATCTCCATGGCCAGCTCACCGTCTGATGTGCTGGCAGTGTTGCTGCTGCTCAAAGAAACCGGCTGTCATTTCCCGATCCGTGTGGTCCCGCTGTTTGAGACCCTGGATGATCTCAACAATGCCGCTGACTGCATCCGCGAACTGCTGTCTATTGATTGGTATCGTGGATATACCAAAGGCATGCAGGAAGTCATGATTGGTTACTCTGACTCAGCTAAAGACGCTGGCGTAATGGCAGCCGCCTGGGCTCAGTATCAGGCACAGGAGCAACTGGTGCAGGTGTGTCGGGATGCCGGCGTTAAACTCAACCTGTTCCACGGTCGTGGCGGTACCATAGGCCGGGGCGGCGGTCCTGCTCACCGGGCGATTCTGTCTCAACCTCCGGGATCTGTGGATGGTCGTATCCGCGTTACCGAGCAGGGCGAAATGATCCGCTTTAAGTTCGGCCTGCCCAAACTGGCAGTGCAGTCTCTGGCGCTCTATACCTCTGCGGTTATGGAAGCCACCCTGCTGCCGCCCCCTGAACCCAAACCAGAGTGGCGCAGCTGCATGCAACGCATCGCCGATGAGTCGGTGCTGGCCTATCGCAAAGTGGTGCGGGAAGAACCTGATTTCGTGCCCTATTTCCGCGCGGCTACACCAGAGGTTGAGCTGGGCAAGCTGCCCCTTGGCAGCCGTCCGGCCAAACGTAAAGTGGATGGTGGCATCGAGAGTCTGCGGGCCATTCCGTGGATTTTTGCCTGGTCACAGAACCGCCTGATGCTGCCTGCCTGGCTTGGCGCCGGTGAAGCACTGCAAAGCGCCATGGACAGAGGTGAAAGCCAATTGCTCAAAGAGATGTCGGCCTGGCCTTTCTTTGATACCCGTATTTCCATGCTGGAGATGGTTTACGCCAAGGCAGAGCCCAATCTCGCCCGCTATTACGAAACCGTGCTGGTGCCTGAGCCATTGCATCACCTAGGCGTTACTCTGAGAGAGCGTTTGCAGTTAGGCATAGATGCGGTGCTGGCCCTGACCGGCACCAATGAACTGATGTCCCATACGCCCTGGAACCGGGAATCGGTGCAGTTGAGAAATCCTTACATTGACCCATTGAACTTCCTGCAAACGGAATTATTGGCCCGTACCCGTAAAGAAGATGCGTCTGCCAATGTACAATTGGCACTGATGTTAACCATTGCGGGTGTTGCCGCTGGAATGAGAAACACAGGATGAAACGCATTTTATTGCCATTTATGGCTGCGGGCTTGATGATGCTATCCGGCTGCGCCGCGCAGTACAGTATCAGTCAGCAGGAGCTGACTGACTATCTGAACAAGGAGATCAGCTTCGATGTGAAGCAGGGTACAGGCATAGTCTCAGCAAACCTGAAACTCAATCAGGTGGAAGTCAGGCTGGGAGAAAAGCCGGATACCATGACGGTACTGGCCAACTCCAGTATCACCATCAATAATCCGTTGCTGCCCCTGCGGGCAACCCTGACCGCAGAGTTTGACGCCAAACCCTGGTATGACAAACACAATCAGGGGATTTATCTGAAAGACCTGCAGCTGAGCCAGTTGAGCTCCAACCCCAAAGATCTGGAGGTGGCCATCAAAGGCGTGGCTCCCGAATTGATGCGCTATATCCGTGGCTTTCTGGAAACCCAGCCGGTATATGTACTCAACCGCGAAGAGTCAAAGCAGGCCATGCTGGCCAATGTGACTGAAGAAATCAAAGTCGAGCCGGGTAAATTGGTACTGGTGTTCAAATAACCCTTTTACCGCTTGCTCAAAAAAACAAAAGCACAGCTCTGGCTGTGCTTTTCTATATCAACTTAAGCCTCGCAGCAGACTATTTGGGAAAGCGTCCTATCGATTCATAATTGACGATAGGTGCTTCACCGATTAATTCCCGGCGCAACATGTCATAGGCCACAGCGCAGCTCATCTGGCGCACCAAATCACGGGAACGACGGGGCAACTTGATCATCTGACTATGCACGCCATAACGGGTAGCCAGAGCGATAGCTACCGAACCAACCGGCTTGGAATCCGTGCCCCCATCCGGGCCGGCAACGCCACTGGTGGAAAGGGCATAATCACTGTCGAGCAATTGCCGTGCCCCCGTCGCCATGGCTTCAACGGTTTCTATCGATACCGCGCCAAAATCATCCAGTATCTGTGGACTTACCCCAAGAATACGCACCTTGGCTTCATTACTGTAAGTCACCAGGCCCTGCATCAAATAGGCACTGCTTCCGGGGAAATCCACCAACTGACTGGTGAGCATACCGCCGGTACAGGATTCAGCCGCACTCAGAGTTTTTCCTTTAGCCAACATCAAATCATGGATTTCTTTTGCCAGCGACGGTTTGTCTTCAGCAACAATGGCATTGCCAAGCATGTTGCGAACAGTACCAATCAGGCTATCCAGTGCAGCTATAGCTTTCGTACCGCGGGCAAATAACTTGATTTCGATATAAGGCATGCTGGAGCGATAACCCAGAGTGATCCCCTCAGGTAACGACAAAGGTGCGAGTTTGTCCTGCAGCATGGATTCACCCTGCCCAAGGGTCAGTAATTTCTTCACCCGCGTTGGGGTATCCAGTCTGAACTCCTGCTTGATAAAAGGAATAAACTGATCCGGTACCATCCGCTTAAGCTCAAACGGCACACCAGGGGTAAAAAACAGCCAGGCGCGATTAAGCTTTACTCTGAAACCACATGCTGTACCTACAGGGTTGTCCACCATCACTGCCGAGGCGGGTAACAGCGCCTGCTTAAGGTTACTCGCCGGCATCGCCCGATTATTCCTGGTGAACCACTCCTCCAGTCGCTGACGCCACTCCCGGTTTTCAATCAAAGGCTCTCCCTTGGCCAGCGCCATTGCCTCAGCAGACAGATCATCGGTAGTGGGCCCAAGTCCGCCATTGACCAAAATCACGTCGGCATGCAGGCTGCGCTCACGAAACACCTCCACCAAGTCATCCAGTCGATCACCCACAGTCACCCTTCTGGAGACTTCAATCCCCTCTGCCATCATAGTGTCGGCAAACCAGGCCGCGTTGGTATCCACTATTTGACCGGACAGCACTTCTTCACCGGTACAGATCATTTCGAGTTTCATTGTCGGTCCCTGAATCATATGGTTGCGCTAAAGGTAAGAGAGCTGGCATTGGATAGCAATAGACTCCCCAAAACATTAACCTAATGCTCTGATTTGGATAAAGAGGATTGTAGTGGCCTGGGAAAATGACAGAATGAGATAGGGCCTGAAGTGTCTGGTGTTATACCATTCCGCCTTGAAGTTTGAACTAATAGTGGGGGTACTCAATTGCTTACGATTGGATTATGAAACTTGAAACCGCTGACCGCTTACTTAGCCTCTCAAAAGAGAAAAAATCCTCACAAGCGTATGCGGTTGCTCGCCGTATCCTTATTTTTGCAATCCCGTAATCGTACTCAAGTAGCAAGCCAGTAGAAGGTGGCAAGATCCGTGTCAACTCATGGGGCTCAAGCGATCTTGAACAAGGACCCGCGGGGCTTGAAGATAAGCAGCGACCCGGCAAGAAACCATCATTGTCCAATGACCCAAAGCAGAGACTCGCCAGATATATTGAGTTCAAAGCACAATCGGATGGGGGCGGCAGGCTAACCGGGGCAGATATCCGGCAATACATATCGAGTGAGTTTGGTGTCGAGTACCACCTCAATCATATCTACAAGCTACTTTAGAGCATTGGGTTCAGCTGGATAACCAGCCGCTCAAGGCTTCCAAAACAGACTCAGGGCGTGCAGGACGCTTTTAAAAAAGTTCCCTCTGGAAACAATCCTTCACACACCCATCCATGTACTGCCACACCAGATTGATACTTGGTTTCAAGACGAAGCCAGATTTGGTCAGCAAAATACAACGACACGACTCTGGGCACCGAAAGGCAGTAAACCCAGAGTGCTGAAACAGCAGCAGTTTGAATACGCACACCTCTTCGGCACTATCTGTCCTGTAACGGGAGAAACTGAAGCTATCATCACGCCATTTGTGAACAAGGACATCATGGGCCAGCACCTGGAGTTGATCGCCAAGCGCACTAAACCAGGACGACATGCTGTGGTGGTAATGGATAGTGCAGGGTGGCATACCAATGACATTGCCGTTGATATCCCCAACTTGTCGATACTCAAATTGCCACCGTATTCTCCAGAGCTAAACCCCATTGAGCAGGTATGGAGCTCGCTACGTCAACATCATCTCGCTAATCGCTGTTTCAAAGGATATCAGGACATAGTGGATGATTGCAGTCAGGCTTGGAACAACTTCGTCAGTTGCACAAAACGCGTGATAATACCAATTTGATTAAAAGTTTGATCTAATGAC